>CAZHQA010000031.1:3887-13210 GCA_964533955.1 uncultured Reyranella sp.
GGCCGGCCTTGATCGGCTTCAGGAGCTTGACGTTGTGGGCGAGGCCGAGCGGCAGGCTGCCGAGGCCCGTCGACTTCTCCGACGGGAAGAGCTTGCCGTAGACCGTGTAACCGCCCTCGCCGTCCAGCAGCTCGCCGGGCTTGAGATCGCGCTTGGCGGTGGCGATCACGTCGGCATGGAAGCCGATCGGGCAGCCCGTCGGTTCCTTGCGCAGGCCGACGGAAGCAACCGAGATCCCGACCTCGAGTCCGATCAGGTGCCAGCGCTTGTACATTACCGAGTAACGCCCCGACGGGTCGGTCTGGAGCATGTACTCCTCGAAGCAGTTCTTCTGGTACTCGGTCGAGGCCTCGAATACGACCCACACGCCCTTGCGGATCTCGTAGGGGATGGCGCGGCCATCCTTCTCGAGCGACGAGGCGACCTCGACCTGCCCCTTGTGATGCAGGTGTCCGCCTTCCGACGCCGGTCGCATGACGAACGGCAGGTCCTCGACGGAGCAGGGCGGGAAGGCAAGCCCGTCGGGCGCTGGCGTCAGCCCGGTGGCATTCGACACGGCGGTGCTCTCGATGGCCGGCTTCGAGCCGTCGAGGAAGCTGTTGAACATCTTGGGATTGAGCCCGCCGCGTCTGGCCTGCTCCTCGTTGAGGCCCCAGTACTTCCACACCGTCTCGGGCGTCGATTGGGCGAAGTGCGGCAGCCACTTGTGGCCGCGGCCCGCCGCCGTGACCGAGAAGCCCGCGGCGCGCGCCCAGTCGACCAGCTCGCAGATCAGCGCCGGCTGATCGCCATAGGCGAGGCTGTAGATCACGCCGGCCTCGGCCGCGCGCTTGGCGAGCAAGGGGCCGCAAAAGGCGTCGGCCTCGACCGTCACCATGACCACGCTCTTGCCGTTGCGGAACGCTTCCAGCGCGTGCTCGACCGCGGCAATCGGATCGCCGGTCGATTCGACGACCACGTCGATCTCGGGATGGGAAACCAGCGCCCGCCAGTCGTCGGTCAGGAAGGTGTTGCCGTTGCGCCGCGCCTCGGCGAAGGACCCCGCCGCCGTCACTTCGGGCTTCCAGCCGAGCCGTGCCAGGTTCTCGCGCGCCCTCGGCGGCGAGAGGTCGGCGATGCCCAGCAGGTGGATACCCGGCGTGGTCGGGATCTGGCTGAGATACATGGCGCCGAACTTGCCGGCGCCGATCAGGCCGATGCGCAGCGGCTTGGCCGAAGCCGCGCGCTCGAGCAGCATGCGATGCAGGTTCATTGGGTCCTCCCGTTGCCTTTGCGTTATTCGGCGGCAGCCTTGCGGCGGCCGGCGCGCGCCACGGCGTCGTCCTCCCAGGCATCGATCGGCGTGAAGTCGCGATGGGCGATATAGGCCGGCCGCTTGAAGCGGCGGATGGCATTGGAGACGGCGTTGTAGGTCACATAGATGATCTGGCGGTCCCACGGCGACATATTGGGCGGGCTGCCATGCACCAGGGTGCCGTGGAAAAAGATCGCCGAGCCCGGCCCGCCCTTGGGCGCCACGATGCCGCCCTGGCCGACCAGCCGGGCGATGGTGTCGTTGTCGATCACCCACAACGGGTAGGAGGTCGTGGTGACGTCGTGCTTGGCGTCGATCGCGCCCTTCTTGTGGCTCTTCGGGATGAACCACAGCGGCCCGTTGAACTCGTTCACCTCGTCGACGAACACCGCGAGGTTCATGGCGCGCGCTTCGGGCATGTCGTCGTCGGCCTTCCAGGTGCCGTAGTCCTGGTGCCACTGCCAGACGTCGCCGTCGAAGGCGGCCTTTCCGTTGATCTTGAACTGGTGGATGTAGGTCTTGTCGCCGAGCAGCTGCTCGGCGGGCTCGACGAAGCGCGGATGGTGGATCAGCGCCTCGAACACCGGATCGTAAGTGTGCACGGCAAAGGCGGTGCGCACCACGTCGCCCGTCTTCTCGCGCACGTTCTCCTCGCGGCGCTGGGCGAAGACGATGGGAATCTCCGCCTTGAGGATCGCCGTCTCGTCCGGCGAGAAGTAATTCGGGAAGAAGAGGTAGCCCTCCTCGTCGAACTGCTTCAGTTGCTCCTGCGTGAGCTTCATGGCGGTTCCTCCGTCTTGCGTTGTCCGGGCCGCCTGTTCAGGCCGCCCGCGAAATCACGACCTTCAGCCGGCCGGTCAGGATGTCGGCCATCTGCTCGGCATGGCCGCGGCAGAGCGCCTCCGCCTCCTCGACCTGGCCTTCTTCCAGGGCGCGCAGGATGCCCTCATGCTCGTCCCAGACGCTGACCCGCAGGTCGCCTTCGCTCAGCGCCGCCGCCATGACGCGCCGAAGGTGCTGCCAGTGCGGCTGCGCGGTCTCGCCGATCAGCGGATTGCCCGACGCCTCGTAGACGAACAGATGGAAATCGATGTCGGCCTCGATCGCCGCCGGCACGTTACCGCTCGAACCGGCGCGCCGGCCGACATCGAGCAGCAGGCGGCCGCGATGGGCGAGCTCGGGCGTGTAGTTGGCGGCGGCGAGCCGCGCGGCCGCGCCGTCGAGCGCCCCGCGCACGACGTAGAGATTCTTCACCTGCTGCATGTCGAGCGGCGCCACCGCCACGCCCTTGCGTCCGGCATCGATCAGGAAGCCCTCGCGGCGCAGCAGCATCATGGCCTGCAGCACCGGCTGGCGGCTGACGCCGAACCGGTTGGCGAGCTCCTCCTGGGTAATGCGGGCGCCCGCTTTCAGCTCGCCGGAGCAGATGGCGTCGAGCACCGCATCGTGGATGCGCTCAGACAGGTCGGGTTCGGGTTGGAAGGCGCGCATGACGGTCTGTATACAGAACACAGACCGATCAGAGTCAATGCCTAAGCACCGAGATTGCGCAGCCGGGCGATGCGGGACTCAAGATCGGGATGGGTAGCCATCAGGGCCGTGGTCTTGGCCGTCATTGCGCGCATCGGATTGACGATGAACAGGTGCTGGGTGGCGTCGCTCACCCCGGGAAATGGCTTGCCGGCGGCGGCCTCGAGCTTGCGCAAGGCCGAGATCAGGCCGTCGGGATTGCGCGTGAACCTGACCGAGGTGGCGTCGGCCAGGTATTCGCGCTGGCGCGACACCGCCATCTGGACTGCCTTGGCCGCGAGCGGCGCCAGCACGGCGACCACCAGCAGGACGATGATCAGGATCGCCGAGCCGCCCGAGCTCTTTCGATCGCTGCTGCTGCTGCTGCCGCTGTAGCTGCCCCATCGCATGGTCTGCAGGATCATCGACGAGACGAGCGCGATCAGCCCGACGGTGACGCCGACCACCGTCATGTAGCGGGTGTCGAGATTGGCGATGTGGCCCATCTCGTGGCCGATCACCCCTTGCAGCTCCTCGCGATTGAGCGTCTGCAGCAACCCGCGCGTCACCACGATGGCCGAATGCGAGGTCGACGTGCCGGTGGCGAAGGCGTTGAGCGCATCGACCTCCATCACCATGACCCTGGGCATCGGCACGCCAGCGGCGAGCGACATTTCCTCGACGACGTTGTAGAGCTGCGGCGCGTCGGCCTTCTCGATCGGCTTGGCGTCGGCCATCGAGAGCACCATGCGGTCGCCGAAGGCAAGCGAGATGCCACTCCAGATCACGCTTGCCGCAGCCAGCACTGCCGCCCCGACCAGCCCTGCGAAGCTCACGAAGACGACGGCATCCCTGAGCTCGCCCTCGAGCACCCAGCCGATGACGTAGCCGAATACTGCCGCCAGCGCCGTCAGGATCACCAGCAGCAGCAGCGTGTTGCGGCGATTGGCGGCCTGCGCCGCGACGAAATCGGTGGTGGCCATCGCGCCGGGAGCTCGTTCTAGCGCAGCGCGACCTTCGGAACCTCGCGCTCGCTCTCCGGCATGTTGAACAGCTCCATGGGGCCGAAGCCCAGGGACGCCGCGGCCAGCACGGCCGGGAAGCTCTGGCGGCGCGTGTTATAGCCGTTGACCGAGTCGTTGTAGAACTGCCGCGAGAAAGCGATCTTGTTCTCCGTGCTGGTGAGCTCTTCCTGCAGCTGCTTGACGTTGTCGTTGGCCTTGAGCTGCGGGTAGCTCTCGACCAGCGCGAACAGGCCGCGCGTGGCCTGGCTGAGCGCCGCTTCGGCCGGGCCCGATTGCGCGGGCCCCGACGCGGCCGCCGCAGCATTGCGCGCCTGGACCACCTTGGTGAGCGTCTCCTGCTCGTAGCCCATGGCGTCCTTCACGACCTGCACCAGGTTGGGAATGAGATCGTGGCGCCGCTTGAGCTGCACGTCGATCTGGCTCCACGCCGTCTGCGCCTGATTGCGCCCGCCGACCAGCCCGTTGTAGAGGGCGATCAGCCAGACGACGATCAGCGCGATGACGCCGAGTACGATCCAAAAGGTCATTCAGGGTCTCCTTGCCGGATGCACCAGTTTAGTCATGATTGAGCAAGCGAGGGAGGATAACGATGGGAACAACTGCACTCCTGAAGGAGTTTTGCTCAGCCGTCGAGCGGCGTGACGGCAAGGCCTTCGCCGAGCTGTTCACCGAAGACGGCGTGTATCACGACGTCTTCTACGGGGCCTTCAAGGGCCGGGCGAAGATCGCCGAGATGATCGATGACTGGTTCCACCGCACCGCCCGCGACTTTCGCTGGGAGATGTTCCGTCCGGTGAGCGACGGCCAGACGCTCTATGCCTACTACACCTTCAGCTACGTCTCGATCTTGCCCGAGGCCAGGGGCAAGCGCGTCGGCTTCGAGGGGGTGTCGATGATGGGCCTGCGCGACGGCAAGATCGCCGAATACCGCGAGGTCGCCAACGTCGGGCCAGGCTTCGTCGACATGGGCTTCGCGCCCGAGCGCCTCGCCAAGATCCTCGCCAAGGAAGGCGCCCACCTCAAGCAGCAGCCCGAGTGGAAGAGGCACGCCTCCTAGTCTTCCGGACCGCGCGTCGAGCGCGCGGTCCAAGAGATATCAATCGCGCAGCAACTCGTTGATCGAGGTCTTCGACCGCGTGCGCTCGTCGACGGTCTTCACGATCACCGCGCAATAGGTCGAAGGCCGGTCCGGTCCGCCGCCGAGATTGCCCGGCACCACGACGGAATAGGGCGGCACCTTGCCGACATGGATCTGGCCGGTCGCGCGGTCCACGACCTTGGTGGTGGCCGAGATGAAGACGCCCATCGACAGTACCGCGCCGGTGCCGACGATCACGCCCTCGACCACCTCCGAACGGGCGCCGATGAAGCAATTGTCCTCGACGATCACCGGGTTGGCCTGCAGCGGCTCGAGCACGCCGCCGATGCCGACGCCGCCCGAGAGATGGCAGTTCTTGCCGATCTGGGCGCACGAGCCGACGGTTGCCCAGGTGTCGACCATGGTGCCGGTGTCGACATAGGCGCCGAGATTGACGAACGACGGCATCAGCACGACCGACGGCGCGACATATGAGCCGCGGCGCACGATCGAGCCGGGCACGGCGCGAAAGCCCGCCTTGGCGAAGCGGTTGGCGCCCCAGCCCGAGGTCTTGAGCGGCACCTTGTCGAACCAGGGCGCGCCGCCCAGCCCGGGGAACACGGCGCCGCCGTCCATCGGCACCGAGTCGTAGAGGCGGAAGGAGAGCAGAACGGCCTTCTTCAGCCACTGGTTCACGACCCATTCGCCGCCGATTTTCTCGGCGGTGCGGAACGTGCCGTCGTCGAGGCCGGCGATCGCCGCCTCGACCGAATCGCGCACTTCGCCCTTGGTCGCACTGTTGATGCCGTCGCGCTTCTCCCACGCCGAATCGATGGCGGCTTCCAGTTGCTTGCTCATTGTTCCCTCAAAATAGGCCGGCGGACCTTATATGCTGCCGGTTATGGGCTTCAAGCTCCCCGAGTCGGTCCTGGTGGTCGTGCATACGCCCGCTCTCGAGGTGCTGCTGCTGGAACGGGCGGCCCAGCCGGGGTTCTGGCAGTCGGTCACCGGCTCGCGCGAGCCGGGCGACCCCGACCTCGAGGCGACCGCCCGCCGCGAGCTGCGCGAGGAGACCGGGCTGACCGAGGGCACGCTCCGCGACTGGAAGCTCACGAACCGCTACGAGATCTGGCCGCAATGGCGCGCTCGCTATGCGCCGGATGTGACGCACAACACCGAGCACGTCTTCGGCTTCCGCCTTCCCGAGATCGCGGTGGCGACGCTCGACCCCGCCGAACATACTCGGCAAATCTGGCTGCCGTGGCAGGAGGCGATGGCAAAGGTGTTTTCACCGACCAACCGCGACGCGATCTGGCAGCTGTCTCGTCGATGAGCGAGCCGGTCAAGGAAGCCTCGAAACTCGGCCAATTCAGCTGGGCGCTGTTCGACTGGGCCAACCAGCCGTTCTTCACCGTCGTCACGACCTTCATTTTCGCGCCCTACTTTGCCAACGTGATGGTGGGCGACCCGATCAAGGGGCAGGCCGTCTGGGCGTTCACCCAGTCGACCTCCGGCATCATCATCGCCGTCCTCAGTCCCTTCCTCGGCGCCATGGCCGATGCCGGCGGCCGGCGCAAACCCTATGTCTTTGCCTTCCAGCTCCTGCTGTTCGCCGGCTGCGCCGCCCTGTGGTGGGCCTATCCCGACCGGCCCGACCTCGCCGTTCCCATCAGCTGGGCGGTGGTGCTCGCCACCGTGGGCGCGGAAATGTCGATCGTGTTCAACAACGCTCAGCTGCCCAACATCGTTCGCCCGGAGCGCATGGGCTGGTTGAGCGGCTTCGGCTGGGGCCTGGGCTATTGCGGCGGCCTGGTCGCGCTGGGCGTCGTGCTCGCCGCCCAGTTCTCGCTCGGCGCCGGCCCGGGCCACATGCTCGAGCGATTGACCGGGCCTGCCTCCGCGCTGTGGCTCGCCGTCTTCGTGCTGCCGATGTTTCTGTTCACGCCGGACCAGGCGGGCGCGCGGCGCATGCCGTTGCTGCAGGCCGCGAAAGAAGGCGGCCGTTCGCTCTGGTCGACGGTGAAGAAGCTGCGTCACTTCAGGAATGCGCTCACTTATCTGCTCGCCTTCATGCTCTACAACGACGGCCTGGCGGCGATCATCGCCTTCGGCGGCGTCTATGCCTCGGCGACCTTCGGCTGGGACACGATCACGCTCGGTGTCTTCGGCATCATCCTGACGGTGTTTGCGATCCCCGGCGCCTTCCTGGGCGGCAGGATCGACGACCTGATCGGCAGCAAGCGCACGGTGCAGCTGGCCATCGCCGGCGTGATCGTCGCCACCATCGGCATCGTCGGCGTCACCCAGGAGCGGGTGCTGTTCCTTCTGCCGGCCGATCCGCTGAGCCCGACACGCGGCCTGTTCGGCTCGTTGCAGGAGAAGGTCTTCATGGCCTTCGGCCTGCTGCTGGGATTCTGCATGGGCCCGATGCAGGCAGCCAGCCGCACCATGATCGGCCGGCTCGCGCCGCCGGGCATGACCGGCGAATTCTACGGCCTGTTCGCGCTGTCGGGCCGCGCCACGGCATGGATGGCGCCGACGGCGATCGGCATCATCACCACGGCCACGCAATCCAATCGCCTGGGCGTGGCGTGCGTGCTGGTCTTCCTGGTGCTAGGTTTCGTCCTGCTTTGGCAGGTGCGCGAGGAGCGCGCCGACATCGGAAGCCAACATTAGTGGAGGATGCCATGATCACGGCCATCGTTAACTTCACGCTGCCGGCCGACATCGATGCCAAGAAGGCGGCGGAACTGTTCAAGAGCTCGGCGCCCAAGTATCGCGGCCTCAAGGGGCTGGTGCGCAAGTACTACCTGTTCGATGCCGAAAAGCGCATCGGCGGCGGCGTCTACCTGTGGAAGAGCAAGGCCGATGCCGATGCGGTCTACACGCCGCAATGGAAGGCCTACATCGCCGAGCGCTACGGCGCGCCGCCGGAGATCCGCTATTTCGAGACCTCGGTGGTCGTCGACAACCAGACCGACTCGATCCTGGCCGATGCGGCCTAGCAGCGGCGGGAATCGCGAACGCCGCAGACGATGAGCGTCGACGCGAAGCTTGCCGACGCGCGCAAGTTGCACCAGGAGGGGCGGCCGGCCGAAGCGGAGGCCGCCCTCGCCGAAGTTCTCCGGCTACAGCCTCGGCATTTCGAGGCCGTTCATACGCTGGGCGTCATTGCGGCGCAGACCGGCAACATGGAACGCGCGGCCGAGCGCTTTGCCGAGGCGATCCGCATCGACCCGTCCAATGCCGTGGCCTACAACAATCTCGGCAATGCGCTCGGCCATTTCGGGCACCATGGAGCGGCGCTCGAGAGCTACGACCGCGCCGTCGGGCTGCGCTCGGACTATGCCCTCGCCCACAACAACCGCGGTGCGGCGCTGGCGGCGCTCAAGCGGCATGCCGAGGCGCTCGAGAGCTACGATCGGGCCATCGCGCTCAAGGCCGACTTCGCCGAGGCTCACAACAATCGCGGCACGGTGATGACCGAGCTCAGGCGCCAGGGCGAGGCCGTCGAGAGCTACGACCGCGCCCTCGCGTTGCGCCCGACGTTCATCCAGGCTCACCACAATCGCGGCAATGCACTGCGCGCCCTGCGGCATCTCGATGAGGCGCTGCAGTCCTATGATCGCGCCCTCGCGCTCGACCCGCGCTACGTCCCGGCCCTGATCGATCGCGGAGTCGCGCTGGCGTTCATGCGCCGGTACACGGCAGCGCTCGACAGCTTCGAGCGGGCCTTGGCCCTCAAGCCCACCTCCACCGAAGCGCTCAGCAATCGCGCGACGGTGCTGGCCAAGCTTGGTCGCGCGGCCGATGCCGTGCCGGCACTGGCCCGGCTGCTCGACGTGGCACCGGATTGGGAATACCTGGCGGGCGACCTCCTTCATGCCAAGATGCTGTGCTGCGACTGGAACGGCCTTGCTGAGCTCGCTTCGGAAGTCCAGCGCGGCGTGGCGGCCGGCCGGAGGGTGATGACACCGTTCGGATTTCAGGCGGTTTCCGAAAGCGAGCGCGACCTCAGAGCCTGCGCCCAGATCTTCAGCGCTGACCGATACCCGCCGGCCACGATCGACGTTGCTGTCCGCAGGCGGTCGGGCGGCAAGATCCGTGTCGGCTATTCGTCGGGCGAATTCCGCGAACAGGCCACCTCGATCCTGATGACGGAGCTGTGGGAACTGCACGACCGGAGCCGCTTCGAGCTCGTCGCCTTCGACAATGGCTGGGACGACGGCAGCCCGCGGCGTGCCAGGATCGCCGCCGCCTTCGACGAGATGATCGACATCGGACAGATGTCCGATGCGGAGGCAGCAGCGCTCGTGCGTCGCAAGGAGATCGACATCTTCGTCAACCTGAACGGCTTCTTCGGCGACATGCGGCAGGGCGTCTTCGCCTGCCGGCCGAGCCCGGTCCAGGTGAACTA
>CAZHQA010000031.1:13310-17266 GCA_964533955.1 uncultured Reyranella sp.
CGTCGTCCGCTGGCCGAGCACCTGGCGCGCCATCGGGCCGCCGATCTGTTCCTCGACACGCTGCCCTACAACGCCCACACCACGGCGAGCGATGCCTTGTGGGCGGGCCTGCCGGTCCTGACGGCCCTCGGCACCACGTTTCCGGGCCGGGTCGGGGCAAGCCTGCTCAAGGCGGTCGGATTGAGCGAGATGATCATGCCGGACCTCGTACGGTACGAGGCCCGCGCGCTCGAACTGGCGCACAATCGCCCGGAACTCGACGCCATCCGGTGCCGGCTTGCGGCCAACCGCGACGCAGCACCCCTGTTCGATACGCCGCGCTTCGCGCGCTACATCGAGCAGGCCTTTCTTCGCATGCACGAGCGCCAGCAGGCCGGGCTGCCGCCGGATCACATCACGGTGGCTGCCTGACGGTTCGAGGCTAGATCGCCAGTGTCTTGCCCTTGAACGTGCAGAGGTCGCTGACCACGCAGCGCGGGCATTCGGGCGTGCGCGCCTTGCAGGTGTAGCGGCCATGCAGGATCAGCCAGTGATGGGCGTGCAGGCGGTATTCCTCGGGCACGCGCTTCAACAGCTTCAGCTCCACCTCGAGCGGGTTCTTGCCGGGCGCGAGGCCGGTGCGGTTGCCGACCCGAAAAATGTGCGTGTCGACCGCGATGGTGGCTTCGCCGAATGCCACGTTCATCACCACGTTGGCGGTCTTGCGGCCGACACCGGGCAGCGCCTGCAGTTCCTCGTGGGTGCGCGGCACTTCGCCGCCGTGATTGTCGACCAGCAGCTTCGACAAGGCCATGACGTTCTTGGCCTTCGTGCGGAACAGGCCGATCGACTTGATGTAGCCGGTCAATTTCTTCTCGCCGAGCTTCAGCATCTGCTGTGGCGTCTTGACGATCTTGAACAGGGGGCCGGTGGCGCGGTTGACGCCGGCGTCGGTCGCCTGGGCCGACAGCACGACGGCGACCAGCAGCTGATAGACCGAATCGTACTGCAGCTCGGTCTCCGGCTCGGGGATCGCCTTCTTGAGGCGGGCGAAGAACTCGGGGATAACGGCGGTCTTCATCAGGGCCATATGGCTTCATAGCATGACGGACACGGTCCACTTTTCCACCCTGCTGCGGCCCTACCGCAGCCTGTCGGCAGAGGGCTTCAAGTGGGTGATGCGCGGCGCGATCGCCGCCAACCTGCTGATCGGCCTGCCGATGTACCTCATCGGCGCCTGGCCGGTGCTGGGCTTCATGGGCCTCGACGTCTGGCTGCTCTACTGGCTGTTCCAGCGCAGCTACCTCGATGCGCGGCGCAGCGAGGCGCTGACGCTGACCGACCGCGAACTGATCGTCGACCGCATCGCGCCCGACGGCGAGCGCGAGCAGCATCGTCTCGACGCCTACTGGCTCCGGGTCGAACAGGGCGAGCGCCTGGTGCTGGTCTCGCGCGGCAATCGCGTGGTGGTCGGCCGCTTCCTGTCGCCGGGCGAGCGCCACGAGGTCGGCGAGCAGCTCAAGGCCGCGCTCGCGGCGTTGCGCTCGCCGCGTTACGACCACAAGTGGGATTAGCGAGCTCCCAGGCCTAGAGGCCCAGCACGTCCTTCATGCCGTAGAGTCCGGGCTTCCGGCCCTTGAGCCAGAGCGCCGCGCGCACCGCGCCCGAGGCGTAGGTCTCGCGGCTGAAGGCGCGATGGCTGAGCTCCAGCCGCTCGCCGGCGGCGGCGAACATCACCGTGTGGACGCCCACCTCTTCGCCGCCGCGCAGGGTGGCGAAGCCGATCTCGCCGGTCGGTCGCGCGCCGGTATGGCCGTCGCGGCTCTTGCGCCAGACTTCCTCGAGCTTGACCTTGCGACCCGCCGCGGCGGCCCGGCCGAGCGCCAGGGCGGTGCCCGACGGCGCGTCGATCTTGTGGCGGTGATGCATTTCTAGCACTTCGATGTCGTAGGCAGGATCGAGCATCGACGCTGTCCGCTCGACCAGCGCCAACAGGACATTGACGCCGATCGACATGTTGGCCGCCCACATGATGGGCGTCCTGCCGGCGCATTCGTGAACCGCCGCCGTCTGTTCGGGATTGAGGCCGGTCGTGCCGATCACCATGGCGACGCCCTTGTCGGCGGCGATCCTGGCATGGGCCAAGGTGGCGGCGGGCACGGTGAAATCGATCAGCGCATCGGCGGCGGCGATGGCTGCGGCGGCATCCGAGGTGATCTTCACACCGCCGCCGGCATCGCTGCCGAGCTTGTTGCTGCCCGGACCCTCGAGAGCGGCGGCAAGCGTGCAGCCCTCGGTGCGCGCGACTTCGGCGATCAGCATGTGGCCCATGCGGCCGGCGGCACCGGCAATGGCGATCTTCATTTCATTTCCCCTGCGATACGCTAGCCTTCAGCCTATGCTCTTTATGGTCATCGAGAAATTCAAGAATCAGGACGGCAAGTCCGTCTATCGCAAGCTGCGCGATTCGGGACGCGGCCTGCCCGACGGATTGAAGTTCGTGGCGAGCTACGTCAGCGCCGATCTCGGCCGCTGCTTCCAGCTGATGGAGGCCGACGACGTGACGCTGTTCCAGCGCTGGATCGCCGACTGGCAGGATGTCGTGGAGTTCGAGGTCGTGCCGGTGGTCGAGGGCAAGACCACACGCGAGGCGCTGGCGCCGATGCTTTAAGGCTTGTGCCGATGGCAGCCGATGATGTGATCGTCGACCATGCCGGAGGCCTGCATGAAGGCATAGCAGATGGTCGAGCCGACGAACTTGAAGCCGGCCTTCTGCAGCGCCTTGGACATGGCGTCGCTTTCGGGCGACGTCGCCGGCACGTCCTTGAGGCTCCTGGGGCGATTCTTCTTCGGCTTGCCGCCGACGAAGCTCCACAGGAACTTCGCGAACGAGCCCTCGCGCTCGACCAGCGCGAGATAGGCCCTGGCGTTGCCGACGCTCGCCTCGATCTTGCCCCTGTGGCGGATGATGCCGGGATCGGCCAGCAGCTTCGCGAGCTTGGCCGGCGTGTAGCGCGCGATCTTCTTCGGATCGAAACCGTCATAGACCTTGCGGTAGTGCTCGCGCTTGCGCAGGACGGTGATCCACGACAAGCCCGCCTGGCAGCCTTCCAGGGTCAGGAGCTCGAACAGCGCGCGATCGTCCTTGAGGGGCTTGCCCCATTCGGTATCGTGGTATTTCTCGTACAACGGGTCGGCCGACGCCCAGCCGCATCGCGGCTTGCCGTCCGTGCCCGCTATCGTGTTGTGCTTCCAGGCCATGGGAGAAAACTAATGCCCAAGGATCTCACGGACCTCAAGGTCTGCATCTTCGACGTGTTCGGCACCGTGGTCGACTGGCGCGGCAGCCTGATCGCGGACCTGCCCAAGCTCGGCAAGAAATACGGCCTCGACACCGACTGGACGAGCTTCGCCGACGACTGGCGCGGCCTCTACCAGCCGCAGATGGCCCGCGTGCGCAAGGGCGAGCTGCCGTGGACGCGGATCGACGACCTGCACAAGGAAGCCTTCGAGATGCTGCTCAAGAAGCGCGACCTGAAGCATCCGGGCGAGGCAGCGTCGTGGGAATTCACCCATCTCTGGCACAAGCTCCGGCCGTGGCCCGATTCGGTCGAGGGCATCGGCCTGATGAAGAAGAAGTTCGTGGTGGCCACGCTCAGCAACGGCAACGTGGCGCTGCTGATCAACATGGCCAAGAACAGCGGCATTCCCTGGGACCATTGCTTCTCGGGCGAGACCTTCAGGCACTACAAGCCCGATCCTGAGTCCTATCTCGGCGTGGTCGACAGCATGTACCTCAAGCCGCACCAGGTAATGCTGGTGGCGGCCCACAACGGCGATCTGGCGTCGGCGCAGAAATGCGGCCTGTCGACCGGCTTCGTCATGCGCCCCAATGAGCACGGGCCGGGCCAGAAACGCGACCTCAAGCCCGAAGGCGACTGGGACGCCGTCGGCCACTCGATCATCGAGGTGGCGAA
>CAZHQA010000031.1:17366-28302 GCA_964533955.1 uncultured Reyranella sp.
TCAAGCCCGAAGGCGACTGGGACGCCGTCGGCCACTCGATCATCGAGGTGGCGAAGAAGATCGGGGCCTGACGCCTGTCGTCCTGAATTCGCGGCGAAGGACCCGCGCTAGGTGCCGATCGTCGTCAGGTCCTGGAACCAGTGCTGGGCCTGCACGTACGACTTTACCTTCGGCGACAGCGCGTGCGGGTTCACGTCGTGCACCACCCAGATCAGCACCGCGTCGTCGACCAGCTTCTCGTGCACGCGCGCCATCAGCGCGTCCTGCCGGGCAGGATCGAAGGTGTTCTGGGCCTCGCCGATCAGCTTGTCGACCTCGGGGTTGCTGTAGCAGCTCCAGTTCACGCCGACCGGCGCGGCCTGGTTGCTGGCGAAGAAGCGCACGAAGGCGTTGTAGGGATCGGGCGTCACATAGGCGATGTTGTTGGCCGTGACGTCCTTGTTCATGTCGGCCTTGGCGCCGGCCCGCCACGCCGTGTAGAGGGCCTCGAGCTCGACGACGCGGAACTCGACGTCGATGAAGCAATCCTTGAACATTTCCTGGATCGCCTCGTTCATCGGCAATGACAGCATCTGCCCGGTGCCGCCGCTTGCGATCACGAACTTGGTCTTGAGCGGATGGGTCTTGCTGAAGCCCGCCTCGCCCATCAGCTTGCGGGCATCGTCCGGCGCGAACTTGAGCTCGAACGTGGGCTTGCCGAACCACGGGCTCGTGCGGTCGACCTGGCCGTAGGCCGGGGTCGCCAGGCCGTTCATCAGCTTGACGATGGCGCCACGATCGATCGCGAGGTTGGCCGCCTTGCGCAGGCGCACGTCGGTCCATGGCGAGCCCTCGACCACCGAGGGATGATAGTTCCAGACATGCGGCGTCACGTTGGTGACGATCTTCATGCCGCTCTGCTTGAGTTTCTCCGCCGTGTCGGGCGGCGGCGTCTCGATCATGTCGACGGAGTTGGAAATCAGGGCGGCGGTGCGGGTCGAATCCTCGGGCGCGCACACCAGAACCAGCCGGTCGGACTTCGGCAGGCGCTTGGGGTTCCAGTAGCCGTCGTTCTTCACCAGCTCGACGCGTTCACGTGGCACCAGCCGCGCCATCTTGAACGGACCGGTGCCTGATGGATCGGACGCAAACTTGTTCCAGTCCTTGCCGACTTTCTCCCATTGCGCCGGGCTCGACACCACGAACCACAGCATCTGATAGGGGAACAACGCGTCGACTGCCTTGGTCTTGATCTCGACGGTCATGTCGTCGTGCTTCTTGTAGCTCGCGATGCCTGGCAGGCGTCCACGGACTTGCGCGGACTGCCGCTGGTCGAACTGCGGCGACTTGCTGTCGAGCACCTTGTCGAGGTTCCACACCACCGCGTCGGCATTGAAGGTCGAGCCGTCGTGGAATTTCACGTCCGGCCGGAGCTTGAAGAGCCAGACCGTCTTGTCGGCGTCGTCGACCTTCCATTCGGTGGCGAGGCCGGGGACCATCTTGCCCGGCCGGTCGGCGACATCCATTTCCCAGGCGACCAGCGGGTCGTAGATCGTGAAGCCGGTGAACTGGTAGGCGCCGGCGCCGCGGTCGGGCTGGCCGGTGGTCAGCGGGATGTCCGCCATGGAGATGCCGTAGCGCACGACCTTCTCCTGCGCCCAGGCGGGCTTGAGCCCTGCTGGAACGGCCAGCGCCGAGGTGCTGGCAAGAAGGCTGCGACGTGAGATCTTCATGGCGGTCTCCTTCAGAGTTTGGGCCGCTGCGATCGCCAGGTCGTGGCGCGTTCGTAGGCCGAGCCGGCCGCGAACACGCTCGCCTCGTCGAACGCCCGGCCGGCAAGCTGGAAGCTGAGCGGATAGCCCTCGGTGCTGTAGCCGCAGCAGATCGTCGCCGCCGGCTGGCCGGTGATGTTGAACGGCATGGTGAGCGAGGGCTTGCCGAGAAAGTGGAAGATCGGCTGCGGCTCCTCGAAGGTTTCCGGCGCGCCCCAGTGGTTCGCCGTCATCACCAGGTCATAGCCGCGCATGGCGGCGCGCGTATCGAGCGTCAGCTGGCGGCGGAAGCGCAGCGCGGAGATGTACTGCTCGGCGGTGATGAAGGCGCCGAGCTGGAAGCGGCGGCGCGTCGTGTAGCCGAACTTTTCCGGCGTCTCGATCACTTCCTGGCGGTGGATCGCGTGCGCCTCGGTGGTGATGATGACGCGTCCGCAGATGTGATAGTCGCGGATGTCCGGAAAGACCACGTCCTCGACCGTCGCCCCGAGATCGGCCAGCACGCGGGCAGCCTCGTCGATCGCTGCCTTCATCTCGGGCGTGACCGAATCCTCGCCCTCGTGCCAGCCGCGTGCGAGCGCGATTCGCATGCCCTTGATCGGCCGATGGCAGGCCACGCCGTAGTCGACCTTGGCCGCCTTGGCGGAGGCCTGGTCGTTGGCGTCGTGACCCGCCAGCACGTCGAGCATCAGCGCGCAGTCTTCCATCGTCCAGGCGAGCGGCCCGGCGGTGTCGAGGCTGAAGCTCAGCGGGAAGATGCCGCAGCGGCTGACCAGTCCATAGGTCGGCTTGATGCCCGCCGTTCCGCAGAAGCCTGCCGGGTTACGGATCGAGCCGCCGGTGTCGGAGCCCATCGCGCCCATGCAGAGCTGGGCCGCCACCGCCGCCCCGGAGCCGCTCGACGAGCCGCCGGGCTGATACTTGGTGTTCCACGGATTGAGCACCGCCGGGAACGGCTGATCCGGCGTCATCGCCCCGTTGGCGAATTCGTGCGTGCCGAGCTTGCCCAGGATCACCGAGCCCGCGTCCTTCAGCCGCCGCACGGTCTCCGCGTCGATCGTCGGGACGTAATCCTTGCGCAGGTTCGAATGGCCTGTGGTGAGCACGCCGGCGGTCTCGTAGATGTCCTTGAGGGCGATCGGGATGCCGTGCATCGGGCCGCGCCGGACGCCGCCCTTCATTTCCATGTCGGCCTGGCGTGCCGCATTGCGCGCCAGATCGGCCGTCACGGTGATGTAGCTCGCAATCTTGTGATCCACCGCCTCGATGCGCTTCAGGAACGCCTCGGTGAGATCGGCCGAGGAGAGCTCGCGGCGCGCCATCAGGCGGCCGGCATCGGCAATGCCGAGCAGGGTCAGGTCGGTCATGGCTGCCCTTATTCGTCGGCGCGGAAAACCTGAGGCGGCTCGGCGGCCCACGCCCAATGCGTCGGAATGCGCTGCATCAGCGCCAGCAGGCCGGCATAGCCCTGGTGCAGGTGCTCGATGTCCTCCGGCGTGAGCGGCAGCCCCGACAGCGCGGCGCGCGCGCGGAACTCCTCCGGTGTTGGTGCCTTTGGCGACGACATTGCCGATCCTCCCGCCAAAGCGCATGCAAGCGACATGCCGCCCCGCCTTGGCTTGGGGCTTGCATACCTGCTCCCGGACAAGGGAGCAGGGAATGTTCAAACATCTTCGGATCGCCGCCGCCAGCCTGGGCTTCATCGCCGCATCGGCCATGCCTGCCCTGTCGCAGGGCACGCTGCGCATCGGCATGACAGCGGCCGATATTCCGCAGACCACCGGCCAGCCCGACCAGGGCTTCGAGGGTTATCGCTTCGCCGGCTACACGATCTACGACGGCCTGGTGAACTGGGACCTCTCCAAGGCCGATGCCATCGCCGACATCAAGCCCGGTCTCGCCACCGAATGGTCGGCCGTCGAAGGCGATCCCAAGCGCTGGGTCTTCAAGCTGCGCCAGGGCGTCAAGCTTCACGACGGCACCGATTTCGACGCCGACGTGGTGATCTGGAATCTCGAGAAGATCCTGAACGACAAGTCGCCGCAGTTCGATCCCAAGCAGGCGGCGCAGGCGCGCGGCCGCGTGCCGACCCTGGTCGGCTGGAAGGCGATCGACAAATACACCGTCGAGCTCACGACGCGCGTGGTGAACGCGCTGTTTCCCTACGACATGTCCTACATATTCTTTTCGAGCCCGACCCAGTGGGAGAAGCTCGGCAAGGACTGGGTCAAGTACGGGCTGCAGCCGGTCGGCACCGGGCCGTTCAAGGTCGATCGTGTGGTGCCGCGCGAGCGCCTCGAGCTGTCGCGCTTCGACGGCTACTGGGACAAGGCGCGCGTGCCGAAGCTCGACAAGGTGCTGCTGTTCCCGATGCCGGAGGCGGCGACCCGCACGGCGGCGTTGCTGGCAGGCCAGGTCGACTGGATCGAGGTGCCGGCGCCCGACGCCATCCCGCGGCTCAAGCAGGGCGGCATGAGCATCGTCACCAACAAGTACCCGCACAACTGGGCCTACCAGCCCAGCATGGTCGAAGGCTCGCCGTGGACCGACATCCGCGTGCGCAAGGCGGCCAACCTCGCGATCGACCGCGCCGGGCTGAAGAAGCTGCTGGGCGGCCTGATGGAAGAGGGCAAGGGCGCGGTCTATCCCGGCCATCCCTGGTTCGGCTCGCCGAGCTTCGACATCAAGTACGATCCGGAGGCGGCCAAGAAGCTGCTGGCCGAGGCGGGCTACAGCGCGAGCAAGAAGCCCAAGATCAAGATCGCGATCTCGACGTCGGGTTCGGGCCAGATGCTGCCGCTGCCGATGAACGAGTACGTGCAGGAGAACCTGAACGCCGTGGGCTTCGACTGCACCTTCGAGGTCATGGAGTGGAATGCCCTGGTGACCTTCGGCTTCCAGCCGGTGACGGGCGAGGCCTCGACCAAGGCCGGTACCAACGGCATCAACATCAGCCGTGCGACGGTCGATCCCTACTCGGCCTTCATGCGGCTCTTTCATAGCGACTACGTGCCGCCGCGCGGCGCCAACTGGGGCATCCTGAAAGATCCCAAGCTCGACGAATTGATCAATACCGCGCACACCAGCTTCGATCGCGCGGCCCAGACCAAGGCGCTGGCCGACGTGCACACCTACATCGTCGACCAGGCCTATTGGGTCTGGATTGCCTACGACCTCAATCCGCGCGCCATGAGCCCCAAGGTGAAAGGCTTCGTGCAGGCCCAGAGCTGGTTCCAGGATCTCACGCCGATCACGCTGCAGTAGATGCTGCTCTATGCCCTTCGTCGGCTGATCTACCTCGTGCCGGTGGCGTTCGGGGTGTCGCTGCTCGTCTTCGCCCTGGTGCACCTGGCACCGGGCGATCCGATCTCCGCCATCGTGCCGCCCGACGCGCCCAAGGAAGTCGTCGACAAACTCAAGGAGTATTACGGCTTCGACAAGCCATTGCCGGTGCAATACTTCCGCTGGCTGATGGTCACCCTGAGCGGCGACTTCGGCACGTCGATCGGCACCGGCCGGCCGGTCGTCGACGAGGTCTCGTCGGCCTTCGGCAACACCATCATCCTGGCGATCGCCGCCACGCTGCTCGCCTTCTCGCTCGCCATCTTCCTCGGCACCGCCGCGGCCTACGCCAAGTCGCGCGCCGTCGATCGCCTGGTGACCCTGATCTCGCTGATGGGCGTGAGCGTCCCCCACTTCTGGCTGGCGATCGTGCTGGTGATCGTCTTCTCCGTCGAGTTCGGCTGGCTGCCGCCCATGGGCATCGGCCCGGAGAACGCGACCGGCTGGCGCCTCGACCGGGCGCATCTCGCCCACATGGTCCTGCCGACCATCGCGCTGTCGGTGATACCGCTCGGCGTCATGACCCGCACGGTGCGCTCGACGATCAAGGAAATCCTCAGCATGGAGTTCGTCACGGCGCTGCAGGCCAAGGGCATGAACGACCGCCAGATCCTGTTCCATGTCCTGAAGAACGCCGCGCCGACCTGTCTTGCCGTGATGGGGCTGCAGGCCGGCAACCTGATCGGCGGCTCGATCCTGATCGAGACGGTGTTCGCCTGGCCGGGCACCGGCTTCCTGCTGAACAGCGCCATCTTCCGCCGCGACCTGCCGATCCTGCAGGGCACCACGCTGGTGCTGGCCTTCTTCTTCATGATGCTCAACCTGACCGTGGACGTGATCCAGACCATGGTCGACCCGCGCATCAAGCGAGGCTGAGGCGATGGCGATCCAGAGCCCCTCGATCGATATCGCCGGCGCCGCCCCCGTCGGCGCGAGGCTGACGCCGGTGACGCGCGGCTACTGGCAGTCGGTTCGGCGGCGGCTCGGCCGCGATCCGGTCACCCTGATCTGCGGCGCGGTGCTGCTGCTGATCGCCGCCTCGGCGCTGGCCGCGCCCTGGCTGGGGCTGGCCGATCCCTACAAGACCTCGATGATCCGCCGTCTCTATCCGCTCGGCTCGCCCAATTTCCTGCTCGGCACCGACGAGCTCGGCCGCGACATGTTTTCCCGCCTGGTCTACGGCGGCCGGCTGTCGCTGTTCATGGGCGTGACGCCGGTCGCCTGCGCGCTGCTGATCGGCGGCACGCTCGGCATCACCGCCGGCTTCTCGGGCGGCTGGGTCAACATGATGATCATGCGCATCATGGACGTGTTCTACGCCTTCCCGTCGGTGTTGCTGGCGATCTCGCTGTCGGGCGCGATGGGAGCGGGTGCGGAGAACACGTTGATCGCGCTCACCCTGGTGTTCATTCCGCCGGTCTGTCGTGTTTCCGAAAGCGTGACCACCCAGGTGCGCGGCTTCGATTTCGTCGACGCCGCTCGCGCGAGCGGCGCCAGCGCACTCACCATCGTGCGCGTGCACGTGCTGGGCAACGTGCTGGGGCCGATCCTGGTCTATGCCACGTCGCTGATCAGCGTGGCGATCATCCTCGCCGCCGGCCTCTCCTTTCTCGGCCTCGGCGTCAAGCCGCCCGAGCCCGAATGGGGCCTGATGCTGAACACCCTGCGCCAGGCAATCTATGTGAATCCGGTCCTCGCGGCCTTGCCGGGCGTGATGATCTTCGTCACCTCGATCTGCTTCAACCTGATGAGCGACGGCCTGCGGGCCGCCATGGATGTGAAGGCCTGATGGACGCGCTGACCCCTCCGCCCGACCGCGGCGGCCCGGCGCAGCCGCTTCTGACGGCGACCGGCCTGCGCAAGCATTTTCCCGTGGCAGGCGGTTTGCTCGGGCGCACGACCAAGGTCGTGCGCGCGGTCGACGATCTCAGCCTGTCGGTCGCCAAGGGCGAGACCCTGGGCGTGGTGGGCGAATCGGGCTGCGGCAAGTCGACGGTGGCGCGGCTCCTGATCCGCCTGCTCAAGCCCGACCTCGGCACCATGGTGCTGGACGGCGATCCGGTCGACGAGCCGCACGGCATCACGGTGAACGAGCTGCGCCGCCAGGTGCAGATGGTGTTTCAGGATTCATACGCCTCGCTCAATCCCAGGCTGACCATCGCCGAGACGCTGGCCTTCTCGCCCAAGGCGCACGGCCTGCCGGCCGTCGAGGCGCGCAAGAGGGCGCGCGATCTGCTGGCCAAGGTCGGGCTGGAGCCCGACACCTACATGGAGCGCTATCCGCACGAGCTGTCCGGCGGCCAGCGCCAGCGGGTGAACATCGCGCGGGCGCTGGCCCTTCAGCCGAGGCTGGTGATCCTCGACGAGGCGGTGTCGGCGCTCGACAAGTCGGTCGAGGCGCAGGTGCTGAACATGCTGGTCGACCTCAAGAGCGAGCTCGGCCTCACCTACCTCTTCATCAGCCACGATCTCAACGTCGTGCAGTATCTCTCCGACCGCGTGCTGGTGATGTATCTCGGCAAGATCGTCGAGATCGGCCCGGTCGATGCGATCTACGGCAATCCGCTGCACCCCTACACGCGGGCCCTGCTGTCGGCCCGGCCGACGATGGATCCGCGCAAGCGCACCAAGGAGGCGCCGATCCAGGGCGATCCGCCCAACCCGATCGATCCGCCGTCGGGTTGCCGCTTCCGCACCCGCTGCCCCTTCGCCGAGGATGTCTGCGCCCGGCTGGAACCGGTGCTGAGCGACACCGGCGCGCAGTCCGTCGCCTGCCACATGCGGATGCGCGGCTCCGGCCACACCAAGGCGCCCTGACATGACCGAACTGCTCGAGGTCAAGGACCTGCACGTCACTTTCAAAACGCCCGACCGCACCGTGCATGCGGTGAACGGCGTCAGCTTCGACGTGAAGCGCGGCGAGACGCTCGGCATCCTGGGCGAATCGGGCTCGGGCAAGAGCGTCACCCTGCGTTCGATCCTCAAGCTCCATCCCGAGCACCGCACCCGCTGGTCGGGCAGCATCAAGCTCGAGGGCGACGAGATCCTGTCGATGACCGGCGGCGCGCTCGCCGACCTGCGCGGCAATCGCGTGTCGATGATCTTCCAGGAGCCGGCGACGGCCTTCGACCCGGTCTTCACCATCGGCCACCAGATCGCCGAGACGGTGCGCCGCCATACTGGCAAGAGCGAGCGCGACGCCATGAAGCGCGCCCGCGAGCTCCTGGAGATGGTCCGCATTCCCTCGCCGGCGCAGCGGCTCAAGGCCTATCCGCACGAGATGTCGGGCGGCATGCGCCAGCGCGCCATGATCGCCCTGGCGCTGAGCTGCAACCCCAGCCTGCTCCTGGCCGACGAGCCGACCACCGCGCTCGACGCGACTGTCCAGATCCAGGTGCTGCTCCTGATCCGGGAGCTGCAGCGCGAGCTCGATCTCGGCGTGATCTTCGTGACCCACGATATCGGCGTGGCGGTCGAGGTTTCCGACCGGATCGGCGTCATGTATGCCGGCAAGCTCGTCGAGCTGGCCGACGTCGAACAGATGGTCGATGCGCCCAAGCACCCCTACAGCCGCGGCCTGCTCGCCTCGACGGTGCATAGCGGCATGCGCGGCCAGCGGCTCGAGGCCATTCCCGGCGCGCCGCCGGATCTCGCGGAGGCGCCCGCCGCCTGCAGCTTCGCGCCGCGCTGCCGGCTGGCCGAGGCCCGGTGCCTGGCCGCGCCGCCGCCGCTCAACGCGGTGAGCGATCGCCACCTCGTGCGCTGCGTGCTGGCGTAGTTTCACTCCCTCGAAGGCGAGCCGACTCATCCCCACCCCCGTCTGCGGGGGAGGTGTCTCTGTCATCAGCGACGGAGGGGGCGCGGCCTCGATCTGTTCTGGACCGCGCGGCGCCCGCGCTGATTGCAGCGCCTAATCGTCCCCGCCGAACATCTCCTTCACCTTGGTGAAGAAGCCCTCGGCCTCGGGGCTGGTCTTGCTGCCGGCCTTTTCGAACTCCTTCAGGAGCTCCTTCTGCTTGGCCGTCAGGTTGGTCGGCGTCTCGACGTTGATCTCGATGTACATGTCGCCGCGCTGCGTCGAGCGCACCACCGGCATGCCCTTGCCGCGCAGGCGGAACTGGTGGCCGCCCTGGGCGCCCGCCGGGATGTTGATGCGCGCCATCTTGCCGTCGAGCGTCGGCACCTCGATGCCGGCGCCGAGCGCCGCCTGGACCATCGAGATCGGCACGCGGCAGTGGATGTCGGCGCCCTCGCGCTCGAACAGCTGGTGGCGACGCACCGACAGGAAGACGTAGAGATCGCCCGCCGGACCGCCGCGCGTGCCGGCCTCGCCCTCGCCGGTCAGGCGAATGCGGGTGCCGTCTTCGACGCCGGCCGGAATGGCGACCTTCAGGGTCTTGTCGCGCCGCACGCGGCCCTGGCCCGCGCAGGCGCGGCACGGCTTGTCGATCACCTGGCCCGCGCCATGGCAGGTGTGGCAGGTGCGCTCGACGGTGAAGAAGCCCTGCTGGGCCCGCAGGCGGCCGCGGCCTTGGCAAGTCGGGCATTGCTGCGGCTTGGAGCCGGGCTCCGCTCCCGAGCCGTGACAGGCCTCGCAGGCCACCGAACTCGGCACCCGCACCGTGGCTTCGGTGCCGCCGTAGGCCTGTTCGAGCGTGATCTCCAGATTGAAGCGCAGGTCCTGGCCGCGCATGTCGGCGCGTCCGCCCGGCCGGCCGCCGCGGTTGCCGCCGAACATCTCGTCGAAGATGTCGCCGAACACCGAGCCGAAATCGAAACCCTGGCCATGGACGCCGCCCGGGCCGTTGGGCCCGGCGCCGCCCTCGAAGGCGGCCGCCCCGTAGCGGTCGTAGGCCGCGCGCTTCTCGGGATCCTTCAGGATGTCGTAGGCGTGATTGAGGTCCTTGAACTTCTTCTCGGCTTCCTTGTCGCCGGAATTGCGGTCGGGATGGTGCTGCATGGCGAGCTTGCGGAACGCCTTCTTGATGTCGTCGGCGCTCGCCGTCCGGCCGACTCCCAGCAGCTCGTAATAGTCCTGAGCCATATTGTTCTACGCAGCCCCCGCTTGCCGCTTGCGCTTACAATTCGGCCTCCCGCTGGTGCGGGAGGCCGCTTTACTCGTCGTCGCTGCCGGGTTCAGCCGGCGCCAGTCTTCTTGTTCTTGTCGGTGACGTCCTCGAACTCGGCGTCGACGACCTTCTCGCCCTTCGCCTCGTTCGCAGCGCCGCCCTGCGCACCGCCGCCCGCCGCCCCGGCTGCTGCGCCGGCTTGCGCGGCATCGGCCTGCTGCGCCTTGTACATCGCCTCGCCGAGCTTCATGGCGGCCTGGGAAAGCGCGTTGGTCTTGCCCTTGATCGCCTCGACATCCTCGCCCTTCAGGGCCTCCTTCAGCCCCTCCAGCGCACCCTCGATCTCGGCCTTCTCGGTGGGGCTCACCTTGTCGCCGAACTCCTTCAGGTGCTTGTCGGTCGAGTGGACCAGCGCTTCGCCCTGGTTGCGGGCGTCGATCACCTCGCGCTTCTTCTTGTCTTCCTCGGCGTGCAGCTCGGCGTCCTTCACCATCTTCTGGATGTCGGCCTCGCTGAGGCCGCCCGAAGCCTGGATGCGGATCTGCTGCTCCTTGCCGGTGGCCTTGTCCTTGGCCGAGACCTGCACGATGCCGTTGGCGTCGATGTCGAAGGTCACTTCGACCTGCGGCATGCCGCGCGGCGCCGGCGGGATTCCGACCAGGTCGAACTGGCCCAGCATCTTGTTCTGGGCGGCGATCTCGCGCTCGCCCTGGAACACGCGGATGGTCACCGCGGTCTGGTTGTCGTCGGCCGTCGAGAAGGTCTGGCTCTTCT
>CAZHQA010000032.1:0-28220 GCA_964533955.1 uncultured Reyranella sp.
CTGACCGAGATCCTGAAGGCGGCCTGCGCCGACCGCGAGTACCGCTACGGCGATCCGCTGTTCGTCGACGTCGGGCTCGACGAGCTTCTATCGGATGCGCACGTCCGCGCGAGGGTCGGCGCCATCGACCCGCAGCGCGCCATGCCCGACATGCCGCCGCCGGTCGGGCGCTACCCCGCCAATGCGCCACCGCCCTCGAGGCAGCGGAGCGACGCCGTTGTCGAGCCGGACACCTCCTACTGCTGTGCCGTCGATCGCTGGGGCAACGCCCTGTCGGCGACGCCGAGCGACGGCAGCTGGCGCAGCCCGGTGATCCCGGGCCTGGGCATCGTGCCGTCCGGCCGCGGCACGCAAAGCCGACCCGACCCGAACCACCCCAGCGGCGTGGCGCCCGGCAAGCGCCCGCGCCTCACCCCCAATCCCGCGATCGCCGTGCGCGACGACGGCAGCGTGATCCCGTTCGGCGCGCCGGGCGGCGACGTGCAGGTGCAGGCCATGCTGCAGGTGTTCCTCAACACGTTTCATTTCGGCATGGATATCCAGGAAGCGATCGAGCAGCCGCGCTTCGCGACCTTCAGCTTCCCCAACTCGTTCGCGCCCTACACCCACCTGCCCGGCCGGCTGAACATCGAGGACCGGCTGCCACAAGCGACGATCGAGGAGCTGAGGCGGCGCGGGCACGATGTCGAGATGTGGCCTGCGCTGACGCGGCGGGCGTGCTCGGTCGAGGCGATCCTGCTCGACAGCAAGACCGGCTTCCTGCGCGCCGGCGCCGACTGGCGGCAGCCCGCCTATGCGATGGTGGGGTAGACGTATCGATCTGAAGTCCACTACAGGAGCCGCCCGTGCCGCACGACCTCGCCGCCCTCTGGGAAGCCCATTGCCGCCATGAGTTCGAAACCCGCGACGTCGACGCCACCATGGCGACCATGATCGCGACGCCCTACGTCAACCACGTGCCGACCCTGACCGGCGGCGTCGGGCACGATCAGCTGAAGCGCTTCTACAAGTATCA
Organism: uncultured Reyranella sp.; assembly: GCA_964533955.1. Lineage (GTDB taxonomy): Bacteria > Pseudomonadota > Alphaproteobacteria > Reyranellales > Reyranellaceae > Reyranella. The sequence goes on from CAZHQA010000032.1 coordinate 1,016, forward strand.
TTTCATCGGCGGCAATCCGCCGGATACGGCGCTGGTGCCGGTGAGCCGCACGGTCGGCTCGGACCAGATCGTCGACGAGATGATCTTCTCCTTCACCCACACCAGCGAGATCGACTGGATGCTGCCCGGCGTCGCGCCGACCGGCCGCAAGGTCGAGGTGCCGCTGGTCGCGATCGTGAAGTTCGTCGATGGCAAGGTGGCGCACGAGCACATCTACTGGGACCAGGCCTCGGTGCTGGTGCAGATCGGCAAGCTCGATCCCGCCGGCCTGCCGGTGGCGGGCGCCGAGAGCGCCGCCAAGGTGCGCGACAACAGCCAGCCGTCCAACGCGCTGATGCGGCGCTGGCAGGAGAGCGCCGGCAAGCCGATCTAGGGGCAAGCTCTTCCGGACCGCGCGCATCCTGCGCGCTCAAGACCTATGAGCGCGCAGGATGCGCGCGGTCCGGCAGACCATGAGCGCTCCTGTTCGCGACGTCAGCGAACTTCTAATGACCAGATTAGGGGGACTGCGCGCGCGTGGAGTATGATGCCGACCATTGGGAGCGTTGCGTATGCCCATCCTGGCCGGCGAGCGTGGAGAGCATTTTTCTGCGAGGGGGGAGTCCCCGGATCGTGGACTGAGGCGGCAGAAAGGCCGATGCCGTCGGCATCGGACCCGTCCACCGGGCGTGGACTGTCGTGGACGGGGGTCGCGCCCTCGTATGGGCGGTTACCAAAAGCGACCGTTAGATTCCCGTTATTTTAACGGTCACTCCCGGGTAACCACCCCAACATGCGGTGCTCCTTCACCCCTTGGCGCACAGCACCCGCGGATAGTCGGCAAAGCACTCGGCGCCTGTCGCCGTCACCGCGAAGCTCTCGCTGATCACCAGCCCGAACGTGTCGAGCCACAGCGCCGGGATGCAGTGGAAGGTCATGCCCTCCTCCATCACGGTGCGGTCGCCGGCGCGCAGCGACGCGGTGAGCTCGCCCCAGGTCGGCGGGAAGCCGATGCCGACGGGATAGCCGATGCGGCTGTCCTTCTCGATGCCGTGACGGGCGATCACCTCAGTCCAGGTGGTGGCCAGCTCCTCGCACAGGACGCCGGGCTTCACCTTGTCGAGTACGGCGGCCAGCCCCTCGGCGATCACCTTGGCCGTCCTGTCCATGCGCTCGGTCGGCTTGCCGAGATAGATGCAGCGCGACAGCGGCGAGTGATAGCGGTGCCGCACGCCGCCCATCTCGATGTAGAACAGGTCGCCCGCCTTCAGCTTCTCGTCGCTCCACGAGAGATGCGGCGCCGAGGCGATCTCGTTCACCATGGCGTTGGGCGGCTTGCACGGGAAGGTGCCGCCGAACTCCGGCGTGCCGGCGGTGGTGACCTTGTAGAGCTCGGCCATCACGTCGCACTGGCGCACGCCGGGCGCCGCCGTGTCGAACGCGGCCTGCTGGGCCAGCGCCGCGATCCGGCCGGCCTGGCGCATGAACTCGAGCTCGGCCGGCGACTTCTTCATGCGACAGCGGTTGACCAGCAGGAAGGCGTCGACGAAGCGCGCGTTGGGCAGGCCAGTGCGCAGCAGCGCGTCCCACTTGGCGGTGTAGTAGTAGTCGTCGCTCTCGACACCGACGGTGCCCTTGTCCCAGCCGCGCCGCGCGATCTCCTCGGCGACGAACTGCAGCGGATGGCGCTCGGCCGAGCCGACATAGATGTCGGGATAGGGCACGACGTTTTGGGGCTTCAGGAACGCGGTGAACCTGGCGCCCACCGCGTCCATCTTGCGGCCGATCCAGATCGGCTCCTCGGCGTCGAGGCGCAGCGCCACGATCTGCGGGGTGTAGAACGACCAGCCGTCGTAGCCGGTGAGCCAGAACTGGTTGGCGGGCGAGGCGACCAGCAGGAGGTCCATGCCGCGTTCGGCCATCACGGCCTTCACGCGCGCGATGCGGGCGAGATATTCGGAGCGTTCGAACAGGAGCTTCATGGCCATGAGTATGGAGCCTGCCCACGCCAGCAGGATAGCCGCGTCACCGCCCCAGCGAAGAGCTCAGGACGACGAGGATTCCAGTCTCGCCTTCAGGTTCTCGAGGATCGGCCGCTGGCCGGGCAGGATCTTGACCTGCGCCTCCTGCCATTCGAACCAGGCGGCGCGGTCGACCTCGGGGAACGACGCCATGCGGCCCGAGCGCGGCGGCCATTCCATCTCGAACGTCGAGCTCGTGATCGCGGCGGCATCGAGCTGAGGTGCCTCGATTGCCCAGGCGTGGACCACCTTGCCGCTGGGCTGGCGGACCGGCGGCAGGCGGATGAAGCGGCCCTCGGGCGCGAAGCCCGTCTCCTCCGCGGTCTCGCGTTTGGCGGCGGCGAGCTTGTCCTCGCCGTCCTCGATCTCGCCCTTGGGGATCGACCAGGCGCCGTCGTCCTTGCGTGTCCAGTAGGGGCCGCCGGGATGGACCAGCAGGAACGCGAGCACCGGCACGCGCCGGAAGATCACCAGCCCCGCGCTGTCGCGGCGCCTGGCCACTCAGGGCTCCAGCCGCCACAGCTCCTTGAGCGGACCCGCGCGGCCGAACAGCGGATCCTGCCGCGGCAGCGGCGTGCCGGCGATGTCGGCAACTGCCCGCGCATGGCCGGCGCGGGACGGCCGGTGCTGGTCGACATGGCTGTCGGCCGGATAGGCGCCGACCACCAGAAGGTCCGCGCTGGACGACAGCCGGCGATGGCCGGTGCCGGCCGGCAGGATGGCGACGTCGCCCGCCTGCAGCTCGACGGTCTCTCCCTGGGCGCCGCCGAACTCGACCGTGGCACGGCCGCGGGCGATGCCCAGCACCTCGTGGGTGCGGGTGTGGAAATGCCGGAAGCCGTGAATGCCGTTGCGCCAGCCGTCGCCCCAGCCGTGCGCCGCGAACGCCGTCTCGAAGGCCGCGGCGGGATCGCCGCCCGTGACCGCGACCGCGCCTTTGTAGAGCACGAGCGGCAGGACGGGATTGTTCGGCGTCTCGCCGTCGTCCTCGAAACGGAAGGTCAATGGTTCGCTGGCCATGGGTGCCTCCACCGCGAAGAGACGCTACATCGACCGGGCGTCGCGCTCGCGTTCGGCCAGGTCCCGCGCCACCACCTTCTTGAACAGCACCATCTCGGGCCCGCGCAGCATGCCGTGCCTGGTCGCCGGATTGCCGATCGGGTTGGTCGGCCGGCCGTTGACCAGCAGCTCGAAGTGCAGGTGCGGGCCGGTGGTGCGGCCGGTGCTGCCGGTGAAGCCGATGATGTCGCCCTGCTCGATGCGCACGCCGGGCGCGATGCCCGGCGCGAAGGCCGAGAGATGGCCGTAGACCGTGGCGAGCTTGCCCGCTTGTACGCCCCCGGGCACGCCCCCTTGCACGCCATCGTGGGCGATCTCGATCCAGTTGCCGTAGCGGCCCTTCGGCTCGGCGCCGACCACGACGCCGTCGGCCGCCGCCCGGATCGGCGTGCCGGGCGCCGCCACCAGGTCGACGCCCTCGTGCATGAAGAGGCCGCCGCCCGCGGCGCCGCCGCCTCCGCCCCCTGCGGCCTTGAAGCCGCCGAAGCTGCGCGTCGGAGCGGCGAGGCCCATGGCGATGCCGAGCGGCGTCGCGGTGTTCGCGGCCGTCGACGACGGGCCGAGCGGACTGGGCTTGTAGGCGCCGGCCTGGTTCTGCGGCGTCGCCGGATTCTTGAGCGGCGACGGCGTGGTGGTGGGCTTCCAGTCGGCCTGCGGCCACGAACCGGTGCCCGTCGGACCGGTTCCTTTCGGGCCGGGGCCGGCGATGGGGCCCATCGGCACGGTGCGCGCCCACGGCTGGTCGAACGGATCGGCGCGCAGGCCGAAGCCCGACGTCACGGTGATGCTGGCGAGCGGCATCTGGATGATCGCGGGCTGCGTGCCCTGGCCGTTGGCGAACCAGAACGCCTCGGCGTCGGCCTTGGAGGCGCGGAAGCGGTGGAGCGACAGCGTGCCCTTGGCCTGGGTGCGCAGTTCGGCCCACAGCACGCGGCCGATGCCGATCGGCGTGCCGTCGATGGTGAAGGTCCGCTCATAGCGCACGTAGAAGCGATCGCCCTCGCGCAGGTCGCGCTCGAGGTCGATGGCGGTGGCGAAGGCGCCGAGCACTTCGAGCATCGCCGCCGGCGGCACGCCCGCGGCGGCGGTCGAGTCGGCGAGCGAGCCCTGCAGCGTGCCGCTCACGCCGATGCTGCGCGAGAACGGCAGGTAGCCCTGCAGCTGCGCGTCCTCGCAGCCGCAGCCGAGCAGGCGCTCCTCCTCGGGCGACGCGGCTCCCGGCGACGCGGCAAGGCCGGTCGAGCACAGCGCGGTATTGGCAGCGGCGGCACCCAGGATTGCAGACAGGGCCAACCGCCGAATGGTCGCGATCATCCGGCCTCGTGGGCGAAGAAGGGGCGCGAGGAATAGCATGGTCTGGGGCCAACATCGCCCGTGGTCGCGTGACAAGCAAGTGACGTGTTCACGATGTGATCCTGCGGCCCGAGGCTGCACGGTGCGCGCCGGGGCGGGCCTATGGCGTCGGCCTAAAGTCATGAACCTGACGCTCGGCCTCGGCGATCTGCGCCTTCGTCATGCGCGAGCGCAGCGTGGCGAGATCCTTCCTCGCCTGCTCCAGCCGGTCGTGATTCTTCACGGTGTAGTTGCGAACCGCGAGGGTGAGCCACTTGCAGGCCTGCACATCGTCGCGCGGCGGGATGCCCTCGCCGAAACCGTACATGAAGCCGATGTCGTTCTGGGCTCGCGCGTAGCCCTTCTCCGCCGCCCGCAGATACCAGTGGGCCGCCAGCCGGTGATCGCGCGGCACGCCCTCGCCCGCCCAGTACATCGCGCCGAGGAGAGTCTCGGCCTCGGCATTGCCCGCCTCGGCCAGCGGCCGCCAGAGCGCGAGCGCGGCGGCGAAATCCTTGCGCTCGTAGGCGCCCGCGGCGCTGCGCATGCGCTCCTCGAGCGACTGCGCACCGGCCGGCACGCCGATCAGAAGAGCCGCAACAAATATCCACGACCACCGCATCGTCGTGTCATGGTATGGCGCAAAGCGGTGCAAGTCACCGTACCAAACGGGATGGAATGAACGTCTCCTGCTTCTCGCGCCGGTCGCTGCTGGCGACGGCCGCCGCCGCGCCGCTGGCGCCTCGGAGCGGACAGGCACAGGCGCTGCAGCACGTCGATCTCCTGATCGACTGGAAGCCCGCGCCGACCTATGCCGGCTTCTACATCGCGCGCGAGACCGGGGCCTTCGCGCGGCGCGGGCTCGACGTGCGCATCGTCGAGGGCCGCGGCGCCACCGTCGCCGCCGAGATGGTCGGTACGAGCAAGGAATACTGGATCGCTTCGTCGAGCGCGGCGGCCACGGCGATCGGCCGCTCGAACGGGCTGCCGGTGCGCAGCCTCGCCGTCTACTACCGCCGCACGCCGACCGTGCTCTATTCGCGCGCCGAGGACCGCATCGATGCCCCGCGCGACCTGATCGGCAAGCGCATCGGCCTGGTGCCGGGCAGCGTCACCATCGACGAGTATCGCGCCCTGCTGGCGGCCAACCGCATCGACCGCACGAAGATCAGGGAGGTCGCGGTCGACTGGGATGCCAAGCCGCTGCTCGACGGCAAGGTCGATGCGCTGATCGACTACGAGGAGATCGCGCCGGCCGAGCTGATCTCGCAGGGCCGCAAGATCGCCGTGCTGCGCCTCGCCGACTACGGCGTGCGGACCTACAGTCTCAACCTGATCGTCAACGAGATGGCCTGGATGGAGCCCGAGCGCCAGGCGGTGGCCCGCAGGATCGCCGCGGCCGTGCAGGAGGGCTACCAGCTGGTGCGCGACAAGCCGGCCGACGCGGCGGCGCTGTTCGGCAAGGCCGTTCCCGGCTTCGCACCACGCTACCTCGAGGTCAGCCTGCCGATCGTGGCCCGCCAGCTTGCCCCGCCGATCGGCAACCAGACCCGGCTGGGCTGGGAAGACACGCTGAACACCCTGTCGTCGCTCGGCCTGCTGGCCCGCGCGGTCAGCGCCGAGGAAGTCGCGATCTTCGACTAGCTGCGGCCGCTGTGGCCAAACACGGTGTCATCCCGAACGAAGTGAGCGAGGAGGCACCAGGCGGGCGCCGTAGCCGGCCGCGACGAGCGCATCGAGCGCCTCGACGACCGCGGGCGGCACTTCCTGCTCGATCGAATGCCCGAACGCCGGATAGACCATGATCCTGTGCAGGTCGCCGACCAGTGCCAGCAGGGTACGTTCCGGATCGCGCTCACGGGCGAAGTAGTCGGCCAGGCCGATGTCCTCGCACTGCATCACGAGCGCGGCGTCGGGCCATTTCGCCCGGCCGGTCGCGAAGCCGCGCCGCGTCATGTAGGGCTTGGCGACGACGAGCAGCGTGCGCGGAGCGAGCCCGGCGCGGCGGGCGACCTCGCGGCCAAAGACGAAATTGTCGCCGGTGTTCTCAGCCTGCTCCTCGAGAAGGATCGCCCCGTCCGGCACCCCTTCCCGCCGCGCCACGTCGGCGAACACCCGAGCCTCCGTCCGGTCCCATCCGGTGTCGAGCAGGCCGCCGCGGTGGGCGATGCCGCCCGACATGATGATCGTGTGCGCGAGCCCTGCCCGCCACAGCCGGGCGGCATGGACAGCCGCATTCGGGTCGAAGCTGCCCAGCGCGAGGATGGCGTCTGCCGGCCGCAGCGGATGGACGAGCCGCAGATAGTCCCAGGCCGTGCGCAATGCCGGCTGGATCGCCGGGTCGTTCCACGGCACCGCTAGAGCCGCACCGACGCCCGGCCGGCGGTCAGGCGGTTGGCGAGCGCGATCACGATCGAGGTCAGCGTCACCATGGCGAGGCTCAGTACGGCGATGGCGCCGACGTCGCCGCTCTCCTTGAGGTCGAAGATCAGCACCGACATCACCTTGGTCTCCGACGTGAACAGCACGGCGGCCGCCGACAGCTCGCGGATCACCGCGACGAAGATGAAACACCAGGTGGCGACCGCCGCCGAGCTCAGCAGCGGCGCGGTGATGTCCCGCAGCGTGCGCAGCCGGGTCGCGCCCAGCATGCGCCCGGCCTCCTCGAGCTCCGGGTGGATCGAGCGGAAGGCCGACCCGAGCTGCTGGTATGCCGCCGGCAACTCGATGGTGATGAAGGCGATCAGCAGGATCCACAAGGTGCCGTAGAGCGTCTGGGCATAGGCGAGGAACAGGCCGACGCCCAGCACGATGCCGGGAATGGCGAGCGGCGCGGTGGCGAGGAAGGCGAGCAGGCGATGGCCGGCCACCGCCTGGCGGGCGACGATGTAGGCGACCAGCAGCGCCAGCAGCCCGCCCAAGGTCGAGGAGGCGAGCGCCAGGATGAAGGTGTTCTTGAGCGCCGGCATCGTCGAGCTGAGCTCGAAGAAGGTGAAGCGCACGTTCTTCAGCGTTGCCGTGTCGAGCGTGACGACCTGCGAGGCGATCGGCGAGAACGCGGTGTTGATCAGCGCGGCATAGGGAAGGAAGAGCGGCAGGGCGAGCACCAGCATGGCGAGCGCGACCGCGGGGATGCGCAGCAGGCCGAGCCGGATGAGCCGCGGCGCGCCGTACTTGCCGCCCAGCACGGCATAGCCGCGCCGTCCCAGGGCGAGCGACTGCAGGCGCAGCAACGCCACCGTCAGCAGCAGCAGCGGCAAGGACGCAGCCGAAGCGAGCTCCGACTTGGGCGGGAACTGGAACAGGCTCCAGATCTTGGTGGTGAGCGTGTGGAAGCCGGCCGGAATGGCGAGGATCGCCGGCGCGCCGAACTGGTTGAGCGCCTGCAGGAAGGCGACCAGCGCCCCGGCCAGGAGCACCGGCAGGGCGAGCGGCACGGTGATGCGGAGCGCGGTCTGCCAGGTGCGGGCGCCCAGCATCGACGAGGCGTCCTCGAGCTCGCCCGGCATGCGGTCGAGCGCGTTGGCCACCAGGATGAACACGTAAGGGAACGTGTAGCAGGCCATGACGAAGATCAGGCCTTCCATGGTGTAGATGTCGAACAGCGGGTCCTCGGCTCCGGTGAGGCCGCGCCACAGCTGGTTGAGCAAGCCGGAATTGGGCGCCGCCAGCATCTCCCACGCGACCGCACCGACGAAGGGCGGCGTCACCAGCGAGGCCATGACCAGCGTGCGCAAGGTTCGGCTGAGCGGCATGTCGGTGCGCGCCGCCAGCCAGCCGAGCGGCGCGGCCACGAGGCAACAGATGGCGCTCACCGAGAATGACAGGATCAGCGTGCTGATCAGGGGATCGACGAAGCTCGGGTCGGTGAACAGCGTGACGAAATTGCCGAGGGTGGGATGGCCCTGCTTGTCGGCGAAGGCATAGACGAACAGCCAGCCCACCGGCAGCACGACGATCGCCACCAGCAGCACCACGACGCCGATCAGCACGCCGCGCGAGAGATCGAAGCGCAGGCTCATACCTTGAAGTACCGGGCGTACTGAGCCTTGATCTGGTCGGCCTGCTTCTCCACCGCCGCCGGGTCCTCGCGCCAGGTCTTGACCTGCGACAGGATCGGGCGGCCGGGCTTGGGCTTGACCTGCCGGTTGGCGGGATACTGGCCGCTCAGGTCGACGATGAACTGCTGTCCTTCGGGCGACATGATCCAGCTCACCAGCAGCCGCGCGGCGTTGGGGTTGGGTGCCGCCTTGAAGACCGCCATGGGGTTGCTGATCTGCGGCACGCCCTCGACCGGCAGGATGACCTCGACCGGCGAGCCGCGCTCCTTGGCCAGCCAGAACAGATAGTCGCTGCCGTCGACGGCGACGGCGCGCTCGCCGGCCTCGATGCGCTTGGGCGGCTCGGTCGCCGACTGGACCTGCAGCACCTTCTGCTTGGCGAGCTTCTCGAAGTAGGACCAGCCCAGCTCGCGCGCGGTCTGCTGGGTGGCCGTCATGATGGTGCCCGAGTAGCCGGGATGGCCCTTCACCAGCTTGCCGGCGTACTTGGGATCGAGCAGGTCCTTGAAGCCCTTGGGCGCGTCGGCCGGCGCCAGCAGCCTGGTGTTGTAGGCCATCGTGCTGAGATGGGTGCGCTGGTTGCAGTACATGCCGTCGGCATCGACCATCTCGGCGGGCAGGTCGCGAGCCATCGCCTCCGACACGAACGCAGCCAGCCAGCCGTCGTTCTTCCACGGCAGGAAGTGCGCGGCGTCGGAGCTGTTCACGACGTCGACCTTGTAGATCCTGCTCGCCGCTTCCTGGGCGATGCGATTGAACAGCCGCTCGGCGCCGGTGCGCTCGACGCTCACCTTGATGCCCGGATATTTCGCCTCGAAGGCCTTGGCCATCGGCTCGGCGACCGACAGGTCCATCGCCGTGTAGTAGGTGACCTTGCCCTCTTTCACGGCGGCATCGACCAGCGCCGGCGTCACCGGCTCGGCGGGCGGCGCCGCCGACACCACGCGTGCCCCCAGCGGGAGAAGAGCGGCGGCCTTGATCAGCACACGGCGGCGCATGGTCCTACACCTTGAAGATCTTGACGTAGTGCGCCTTGATCTCGTCCGCCTTGTCGGCGACGACGCTCGCCTCTTCCTTCAAGGTCTTGATGTCGGCGAACTTGCGCATGTCGGGACGGTCCTTGGCCAGGCGGTGGGCGGAGCGCAGGGCGCCGACATCGACGTTGAGCTGCTGGGCCTCCGCCGTCATCGACCAGGCATAGAACAGCCGTGCCGCATTCGGATTGGGCGCGCGCACCATGATGCCCGACGGGCCGGTGACCAGCGGCGTGCCTTCGGTGGGATAGATCGGCTCGACCGGCTCGCCGCGCGACTTGAGATCGCACAGCAGATACTCGCCGCCATCGGCCATGACGGCGCGCTCGCCCAACGCCAGCTTCTTCGGCGGATCGGCCGCCGACTGCACCTGCATCACCTTCTGCTTGCCGAGCTTCTCGAACCACGGCCAGCCGAGGTCGCGGCTGAGCTGCTGGGTCGCCGTCATGATCATGCCGCTGTAGCCGGGATGCGCCTTGACGATCTTGCTCGTCCACTTGGGGTCGAGCAGGTCGGCGTAAGACTTCGGGGCATCCTCGGCCTTCACCAGCCTGGTGTTGTAGGCCATCGGGCAGAGCATGACCCGCCACGAGGCGAACATGCCGTCGGCATCCTTGTGGGTCGCCGGGAAGTCGCGGGCGACGTCCTCCGGCAGGTAGGGCGCCAGCAGGCCTTCGCGCTTCCACAGGATCAGGTGGGCGGCGTCGGAACTGTTCACCACGTCGCAGACATAGACCTTGCTCGCATACTCCTGGCCGATGCGCTGGAAGTTGCGCTCCGCGCCGGAGCGCTCGACCTTGAGGGTGACGCCGGGGTATTTGGCCTCGAACGCCTTGGCGACCTTCTCGGCGAGCGGCAGGTCGACCGAGGTGTACCAGGTCACCTTGCCCTCCTTTTTCGCGGCCTCGATCAACTCGGGCGTGATCTTCTGCGCCTCGGGCGGCGCGCCGCGCACCGGCGTGACGAACGAGCCGGCCGCTGCCGCGCCGGCTGCTGCCAGCACATGGCGTCGTGTCAGCTTGGTCATGTTCCGCCTCCTCCCCTCAATGCGCGGCACCGTCCGGCCGGCAGCTTGAGCCATACCTCCTGGCCCGGTGCGATGTTCTGCTCGGGCGGCGCGGTCACCCTGAGCTCGGTCCTGTCGACGAGCGCGACGGTATAGTCGCGGGCCGAGCCAAGGAAGACCTGCCGGTCGACGACGGCGTGCAGGACGTTCACGTGTTCGGCCGGCTCCGTCGCGAGGATCGCGATCTCGTGCTGGCGTATCGAGACCGGCACGGTCTCGCCCGCGACCAGCGCGCGGCCGGTCGTGGCAAGCGTGCCGCCGGCGATGGCGACGTGCTCGCGATCGATGGCCTTGGCGGCGAGGATGTTGCTGCCGCCGATGAAACGCGCGACGAACTCCGAGTGCGGCCGGTCGTAGATCTCCTCGGGCGCGCCGAGCTGCTCGATGCGGCCGAGGTTCATGACGGCGATGAGGTCGGCGGTGGTCATGGCCTCGGACTGGTCGTGCGTGACGTAGACCGTGGTGTAGCGGTAGCGGTCGTGCAGCCGGCGGATCTCGAAGCGCATCTCCTCGCGCAGGTTGGCGTCCAGATTGCTGAGCGGTTCGTCGAGCAGCAGGGTCTCCGGCTCGACGATCAAGGCGCGGGCGAGCGACACGCGCTGCTGCTGGCCACCCGACAGCTCGCCAGGGTAGCGCTCGGCCAGCGCGTCGAGCCGGGTCGTCGACAGGATGGCCTTGAGCTTGCTGTCGAGCGTCGCCTTGTCGACTTTGCGGATCCTGAGGCCGTAGGCCACGTTCTCCGCCACCGTCATGTGCGGCCACAGCGCGTAGCTCTGGAAGATCATGGACATGTTGCGGCCTTCCGGCGGCACGGTGCGTGCCGGCGAGGACAGCACCTTGCCGCCGACCACGATTTCGCCTGCCGAAGGCTCGATGAAGCCGGCGATCAGCCGCAGCGTGGTCGTCTTGCCGCAGCCCGATGGCCCGAGCAGGCAGACCAGCTGACCGTGCTCGATGCGCAACGACACGTCCTCGACCGCGACGGCGCCGCCGTAGCGCTTGCCAAGGCCTTTCAGTTCTACTGAGGCCACTTATCCTCCCTGTCTTCACACCTTATTCAAAAGGTGCGACGCGCGCTATATTCGCCGCCCCATCGGAGGATTTGCATGCAAGAGCAGAAGATCTACGGCCGGCGCGAGGGCGCGGTCGGCCACCTGGTATTCAACAATCCCGCCAAGCTGAATGCCGTCTCGCTCGACATGTGGGATGCCTTCGTCGGCATCCTCAAGGACTACGAGAAGGACCCCGAGGTGCGTTGCGTGGTGGTGAGCGGCGCCGGCGGCAAGGCGTTCGTGTCGGGCGCCGACATCTCCAAGTTCGAGAGCGAACGGGCCAATGCCGAGGCGCAGGTGCGCTACGACGCGATCTCCAAGCAGGGCTATGAAGGCCTCTACAACTTTCCCAAGCCGACCATCGCCAAGATCACCGGCTACTGCATCGGCGGCGGCATGAATCTCGCGGCCTGCTGCGACATGCGCTTCTGCAACGAGGGCGCACGCTTCGGCGTGCCGGCCGCCAAGCTCGGGCTGGGCTACGGGTTCCTGCGCATCGAGCGGCTGTCGCGCATCGTCGGCCTGCCGCGGGCCATGGAGTTTCTGTTCACCGCCCAGCAGTATTCTTCGAAGGAGGCCTACGACATGGGCCTGGTGAACGGCGTGGCGCCCGACGCCGAACTCGATGCGCTGGTGGCCAAGGCGACGGACGCCATCGCGGTCAATGCACCGCTTACGATCGCCCTCGCCAAGGCGTCCGCGCGCGAGATCGCCAAGCCCGAAAGCCAGCAGGACCACAAGAAGCTCGAGGCGATGACCGAGGCCTGCTTCAACAGCGAGGATTTCAAGGAAGGCCGCCGCGCCTTCATGGAGAAGAGAAAGCCTGCCTTCAAGGGACGGTAGACTTTCTGTCGTCCTGAGCGCAGCGAAGGACCTGACAGATCGACCGAAGCCCCTGCCGAAGCGCTAGATCCTTCGCTTCGCTCCGGATGACAGTTCTGCCTCAATCAACTCAGGAAACGATCAAATGGCCAAGCTTCCGCTATCTCACATCAAGGTGCTCGACCTCACCGCTCATCGCGCAGGCCCCACCGCCGTGCGCCAGCTCGCCGACTGGGGCGCGCAAGTGATCAAGATCGAGCAGCCCGCCGAACCCGGCAGCACCGACGCCATGGGCGGCGCCCGGCACGGCTTCGACTTCCAGAACCTGCACCGCAACAAGCAGGCGATGACGCTCAACCTCAAGAGCAAGGAGGGCCATGCGATCTTCATGAAGCTCGCGAAGAAGGCCGACGTCATCGTCGAGAACTATCGCTCCGACGTGAAGTACCGGCTGAAGGTCGACTACAAGTCGGTCCGGAAGGTGAACCCCAGGATCATCTACGGCTCGATCGCGGGCTTCGGCCAGAGCGGGCCCGATGCGGCACGGCCCGGTGTCGACCAGATCGCCCAGGGCATGGGCGGGCTGATGTCGATCACCGGCGAGCCCGGCCGCGGACCGATGCGGGTCGGCATTCCGATCGCCGATCTCACCTCCGGCCTGCTGCTGGCGCAGGCCATCATCCTCGCGCTCTACGACCGCGAGCGCACCAAGAAGGGCCAGTGGGTACACACCTCGCTGATCGAGGCGCAGATCTTCATGCTCGACTTCCAGGCCTCGCGCTGGCTGATGAAGGGCGAGGTGGCCAAGCAGGCGGGCAACGACCATCCGACCTCGATCCCGACCGGCGTCTTCCCGACCAGCGACGGCTACATCAACATCGCGGCGTCCGGCCAGCACATGTTCAAGCGCTGCGCCGAGGCCCTGGGTGCGCCGCAGCTGCTTGAGCATCCCGAGCACGCCACGCCGGCGCTGCGTTCGCAGCACCGCAAGGCCGTGAACGAGCGCATCAGCGAGGTCACCAAGACCAAGACATCGGCGCACTGGATCGCCGCCATGAACAAGGCCGGCGTGCCGTGCGGGCCCATCAACACCATCGACCGCACGTTCGCGGAGCCGCAGGTCAAGCATCTCGGCATCGCCCGCGCCATCAAGCATCCCAAGCTGGGCGACATCCGGGTGGTCGGGCAGCCGATCAACCTCTCGGCGGCGCCCCAGCCCAAGAAGCTCAAGCCCACGCCCGACCTCGGCCAGCACACCAACGCGGTGCTGAAGGGCCTCGGCCTGTCGGCCAGGAAGATCAAGGAACTGCGCGCCGGCGGAGTCGTCTGATGGCGGCCAACGGCAAGGCCGCGCTGGTCACGGGCGGCGGCAAGAACATCGGGCGGGCCTGCGTGCTAGGCCTGGCCGAGGACGGCTTCCACGTCGCCATCAACGGCTCGAGCAACCGTGCCGCCTGCGAGCAGGTCGCCAAGGACGCCGAGAAATTCGGCGTCAAGGCGATCGTCGTCATGGGCGACGTCGGCAAGCCGGAAGAGTGCAAGCGCATCGCCGGCGAGGCGATCGCGGCATTCGGCGCGATCGACGTGCTGATCAACAACGCGGCCCTGCGGCCCAACAAGGCGTTCCTCGAGATGGCCGACGCCGATTGGCAGCGCGTGATCGATGTCGACATGAATGCCGCCGTGTGGCTGTCGCGCGCCTGCCTGCCCGGCATGGTGGCAAAGGGCTGGGGACGCATCGTCAACTTCGCCGGTCTGAACGCCATCCACGGCCACGCCGGCCGCGTGTCGGTGTCGGTGGCCAAGCATGGCGTCTGGGGCTTGAGCAAGGGTCTGGCGATGGAGTTCGGACCGAAGGGCATCACGGTGAACGCCATTTCGCCCGGCCCGATCGCTCCCGACACCGACGAGGTCACCGCCTCGACCGGGCCGCGCAAGGAGGCGCTCGCCAAGGTGCCGCTCGGCCGCATGGGCACGCCGGTCGAGGTCGCCGCGGCGGCACGGCTGCTGGTGTCGAACGCCGGCGCCTACATAAACGGCCAGATGATCGGCGTGAACGGCGGCGGCTCGACCTGACGCCTACAACGAGACAGGACTGACGCGTTCCCAGGTGAGTTCGCGCGTCACCTTTACGCCATCCATCTCGGTCTGCGGCGGCACGAGAATCATCTTCTCGCCCTCGAAGCGGACCTTGCGCACCTGCGACGAGCCCATGCGCGCCGGATCAGATGCCGCGTCGACGATGGTCGTGAGAGTGCTGCCGTCGAACGTGTAGTTGCCGCAGTACGACGAGTATTCGCGCTTGGCGCCGCCGGGCAGGCTCTTCCGGCCGTCGACCAGCACGGCCATCATCCGGCCGTCGGCCGTCAAGGTGACCAGGCCCATGCCGCGCGGCCCGTACGGCACGTCCTTCTTGTTGCCGTTGGCATCGACCGCGGTGGCGCTCGCAAGACGCCAGGTACCGACGGCACTCGGGGCCGCCAGGGCGGTCTTGGTGGCGGCCACCACGGCGGTAGCACCGGCGGCGATCTGGATGGCGCGGCGGCGACCCGCCTCCTTGTCGTTCGTCATGTTTCCTCCTGTCACTCGAGACGGATGTTGGCCGCTTTGACGACGGCGCTCCAGCGTTCGATTTCGTCGCCGACGAAGCGGGCAAAGTCGGCGCGGCTCTCGGCATCGACGCGGCCGCCCTGCTCCGCCCACGACTTCCTGATCTCGGGCATGGCGAGCGTCGCCTGGACCGCGGCATTCGTGCGGTCGAGGATCGCGGCCGGCGTTGCCCTGGGCGCAAAGAGGCCGTCCCACGACACGGCGCGGAGGTCCTTGACGCCCGCTTCCTCCATGGTCGGCACATCGGGCAACGACGGCTCGCGACGCCGGCCGGCAACGGCCAGCGCCCGCAGCTTGCCCGCCCTGACGTGGCTCGCGAGCACGCCGGCATAGCCGAACATCGCCGCCACCTGGCCGGACAGCAGGTCCTGGAGCGCCGGCGCGCCGCCGCGATAGGGCACGTGATGCAGCTTCACGCCGGTCCGCGCCTCAAGCAGCACGATCGCCAGATGCGGCACCGTCCCCAGCCCGCCGGAGGCGATGTCGATCGAGCCGGGCTTGCGCCGGGCGACGTCGAGGAACTGCCGCAAGGTGAGCACGTCGAGGCGCTGCGGATTGACCGCCAGCATCGCCTGCACGCGGTCGATCGCCGAGATCGGTGCAAAGTCGCGGGAAAGATCGAATCCCGCGTTGGCATAGATCAGCGGCGCGTAGGCAAGGCCGGTATAGCCGACCAGCATGGTGTAGCCGTCGGCCGGTGCGCGGGCGACGACGGCGGCACCGACCGTCCCGCCGGCGCCGCTGCGGTTGTCGATCACGATGCTCTGGCCGAGCCGCTTGCCGACCTCCGCCGCGAGCGGCCGGGCGAAGCCGTCGCTCGGCCCGCCGGCCGGGAACGGCACGACCCAGGTGATCGGCTTCTCCGGCCACTCGCCGGAGCGGGCGGCGCGCGCGGCGAACGCAACCGCGAGTCCGGCCAGGAGCGTGCGCCTGCCTGCCGCCATCGCCTAGGCCTTGGCCGGCGCCTTCGAGCGCTGCCAGATCACGAGTGCCACGATGATGCCGGCGATCGCCAGGCCCGCGGAGGCGATGGCGATGGTGCCGGCGACCAGGGTGAAGATCGTGCCAAATATCCTCTGCCCGATCGCCAATACGACCCGCTCGCCGGTCACGCCGGTCGTCAGGCGATAGCGGCCCGGCCGGTCGATGGTGAAGATGAAGATCGATTCGCCCTTGCGATCGCCCATCGAATAGCTGGTGCGGCCCACCGGCGCGACGATCCGCACCGGGGCTCCGCTCTCCTCGGCGACCAGTTCGACTTGCAATCCTGCCGCCGTATCAGAGGCGTAGTACTTGCCATCCATCACGCTCTGCTTCTCATGAAAGATCGTATAGCTGCCGGGCTTCTCGAGCGTGATGCTCGCACTGCCCGGCGCGACGATACGGATCATCCCGGCTTCGACCGAGGCGAATCTTGGCCACAGATAGAGCCCGGCAGCCACGAAGCCCGCCACGGCGATCACGCCGGCGACGACGAACCACAGCGGACTGCGCATATTCATCGGTCTATTCGAGCTGGATGTTTGCCGCCTTCGCGACGCGATTCCAGCGCACGACCTCCTCATCGATGAAGCGGCCGAACTCCGTCCGGCTCTCGAGTTCGACCTTGGCTCCCTGCTCCGCCCAGATCTTCTTCACGTCGTCGGCGGCAAGACCCGCCTGCACCTCGTCGTGCATGCGGTCGAGGATGACGGCCGGCGTGTGGCTGGGCGCGAACAGCGCGAACCAGGCGACGGCGCGGAAGTCCTTCAGACCCGCCTCGTCCATGGTCGGCACGTCGGGCAGGATCGGGTCGCGGCGGCGGCCGGCGATTCCCAGCGCGCGCAACTTGCCCTCCCTCACGAAACCGGCAACGGCGCCGGCGCTGCTCCACATCGCCGCGACCTGGCCGCCCAGCACGTCCTGCACCATCTGCGCGCCGCCGCGATACGGCACGTGGTGGAACTTGATCCCGGCGCGGCTCTGCAGCAGTTCCATGGCGAGGTGCGGTGTCGTGCCGATTCCCGGCGTGCCGAAGTCGATCGAGTCGGGCGCCGTGCGCGCCAGCTCCACGAACTTCGACAGGGTCGTCGCGTCGACGCGCTGCGGGTTGACCACGAGCCCGAGCTGGATGCGTGCGAGCGCACTTACCGGCACCAGGTCGCGCACGAAGTCGAAGCCGGCATCGCGGTAGACGGCTTGCAGGTAGGTGATGCTCGTCGCGCCGATCACCATGGTGTAGCCGTCGGCCGGTGCACGCGTCGCCATTGCCACACCGATCGTGCCGCCGGCGCCGCTCCTGTTGTCGATCACGACCGGCTGACCGAGCTTTTCCGCGACATGAGCGCCGACGGATCGGCCGAAGGCGTCCAGCGGGCTGCCCGGCGCGGAGGGCACGATCCATAACAAAGGCTTCTCCGGCCAGGCAGCGGCACGCGCTCCGGTGGCCGCAGTGGTGGCGAGACCGGCAAGCGCGGCGCGTCTGCCGAACGCCATCATGATCCCTCGACCGGAAGCTCCAGCAGGCTTGCCTGCCCGCCGCCGCTCAGCAGGGTGAGGGTCGGCGGCCGTCCGTGCGGCGTCTGGGCGAAGTGGTCGGCGTCGGCCACGGCGATCGACAGGCGGAGACGGCTGCCCTTGGCGAATCGCCACGCTGTCGGCAACAACGCAAAGCGCAAGAGCTGCGGCTCGCCCGGCGGCATCGGCTTCGCCGTCTTGCGCGAGAAGCTGCGCCACGGCCAGGTGGTGCGGTAGTTGCCGGGCGCCGGCGCTTCGGCGCGATGGATGGCGCGCAGGATTCCTTCGGTCACATAGCGCGAGGTGCCGTCGGGTTCGACCTCGGAAAGATAGACGAACACCGCCGCGTCGGGTTCGCTCGAAGCCAGCCACAACGAGACGACGGGATGGCCTGCGATCTCGAGCGCCGTCTCGAGCGGCGGCGAGGTGAAAGACGGCAAGCGTGCTTCGCGCTTCGACCAGTCGTCGTAGTAGGAGGTGGCGTCGATGCCGGCGATGCGTTCGTAGCGCGTTTGCTTGCCGCTGCCGACGGTGAAGTCGCCGCGGTATTCGTCGGTGGTGCCGTCGTTGGGCTG
This sequence comes from uncultured Reyranella sp., assembly GCA_964533955.1. Taxonomy (GTDB): domain Bacteria; phylum Pseudomonadota; class Alphaproteobacteria; order Reyranellales; family Reyranellaceae; genus Reyranella. The sequence goes on from CAZHQA010000032.1 coordinate 19,123, forward strand.
CGCAGCCACAAGCTGGCGAGCGGGCGAGGTGTAGAAACGACGCGTGCCGTTCAGCGGCGGCCAGCTTTTCGCCGCGCGCCATTCCTCGGCGTGGACGGCGAAGTAGTGAATCGGATCCTCGTCGTCGAGCCCGGTGTCGCGGCCGGCCAGATGCTGGTCGAAGAAGCGCAGTACCTCGCCCAGCACCGGGAATTCCGGCTCCTGCTTTGAGCGCCACGGCGAGGCATTGACCCGCGCGCCATGGTCCCACGGTCCCAGCAGCAAGCGCCGTTGCGGATTGGGCAGCGTGAGAAAACGCGACAGAGACCCGTTGGCGTAGCCCGCCCCGTCCATCCAGCCCGACACCGTGTAGACGGCGACGTCCTCGGGAATCTCGTCGAGGTAATTGTAGGGACTGAACGAGGCGCTGGTGAACGAGGGATCGTAGGGCAGCGCATCGTCCCGGCATTTGAACTCGGTGATGAAATCGGGCATGCGGAAGTTCGCGAGATGCTCCTGCACGGCCGCGCGGGCCAGCGATCCGTCGCGGTCGGCGTCGACCGGCAGCGGTCCCAACAGCGCAGGATTGGCGAAGTAGCTGAACTGGTGCCTGAGATCGCGGCGGTCGTGATCGAGTGCCAGCATCAGCTCGTCGTAGGTGAGCGCCAGTCGTTTGATCAGCATGCCGCCGGGATAGTAGTTGTCGGTCCAGGTGTCCCAGACCGCAAAGAGCGGGGCGATCGCCTTGACCGCCTTGTGTCCGGTGCTCGCCAGGAAATCGCAAGCCGCGCCGAGATAGGAGATGCCGGTGGCGCCGATCGCGCCGTCGCTCCACGGCTGTGCGACGATCCAGTCGGCGATCGCCTTGTAGTCGGCGCGCTCGCGCGGGCTGCGGAAGGAATCGCGCGTACCGAAGGAGGCGCCCGTGCCGCGCGCATCGACCACCACCACGGCGTAGCCGCGCGGCACGAACATGTCGCGATAGCGGTAACTGTTGGGCGAAGGCTCGACGCCGGTCGTGCCCGGCTTGAGCTCGAAGCGCCTGATGTAAGGGGTGAGAATCAGCACGGTCGGCCAGCGACGGCCGCTGTCGCCGTTGGGCAGAATCACGTCGACCGCAAGACGGCAGCCATCGGGCATGGTGACGTACACCGAGGTCGGCTTGCCGACACCGTATTGCACGGGCCGGCTCAGCAAATAGCGGCTCGGCGGAACCTTCCAGGCGTCCCCCAGATCGTCGCGGTCAGGCATCCGCCAAGTGTATAGAATGTCACTCCATATGAAAGCAGCAGTGGAGGGCAGATCCAAATGAGTGGTTCCGTTTCGCGCCGTCGTGCACTTGCCCTGTCGGCTGGTGCACTGGCGAGTCCGGCGATCGCGGCCGGCGTTGCCCGCGCCGCCGACGACTGGCCGAACAAGCCGGTGCGCTACATCAACGTCTTTCCGCCCGGCGGGCCGACCGACACGCTTTCGCGCATCGTCTGCGCCGAATTGAGCGAGATGACCGGCCAGCAGTTCATCGTCGACAACAAGGCGGGTTCAGGAGGCAACATCGGCACCGACGCCATCGCCAAGTCGGCGCCCGACGGCTACACGATCGGTCTCTACACCATCGCCTCGCAATCGATCGCGCCCACGCTCTATGCCAAGCTGTCGTTCGACGTTGAGAAGGATTTCACCGCCGTCGCCATGCTGTGGTCGGTGCCCAACATGCTGATGGTCCGGCTGGAGCTGCCGATCAAGACCGTGCCTGAACTGATCGCGGCGGCCAAGGCACAGCCCGGCAAGCTCAGCTTTGCGTCATCCGGCGCGGGGACCACGCCGCACATCACCGGCGAGATGTTCAAGGCGATGGCGGGCGTGAACCTTCTGCACGTGCCCTACAAGGGCAGCGCGCCGGCCTACCAGGACCTTCTCGCCAACCAGGTCGATATGATGTGGGACAACATTCCCGGTCCCCTCGGCCTGATGCGCGGCGGCAAGGTGCGCGCGGTGGCCGTGACATCGAAAGAGCGGCATCCGGCAGTGCCCGACGTGCCGACGATGGCCGAGACCCTGCCGGGGTTCGAGATCACCTCATGGGGTGGAATCTGCGGTCCCGCCGGCCTGCCGCCGGCAATGGTCGAGAAGTGCGCGGCCCTCGCCAGGAAGGCCCTCGACAGCCCGAGGGTGAAGGCGGCGTTCGAGCAGCAGGGTGCCACGGCCTTCTGGATGACCCCGAAGGACACGGCCGCCCAACGAGTGGCCGACGAGAAGAAGCTCGCGCCCGTGATCAAGGCTTCGGGCGCCAAGGTGGAGTAGCCGGCAGGCGGCCCCTGCGGAATTCCGATTCCGCAGGGGCCGCCGCCAAATGCCGCAATTTGGATCCGTTCGCTCATATACAGTCCCCCCGCGTTGCGTGTGTAGTGAGGGGGTAGTCGTGAAAAGGTTCGTATTGCCGCGCCGTCGCGCGCTGATCCTGTCCGGCGGCGCGCTGGGCGCGCCCATGATCGCCGCGGGCATCGCCCGGGCGGCGGACGACTGGCCCAACAAGCCGGTGAAATACATCAATCTGTTTCCGGCCGGCGGCCCGACCGACGTTCTGTCGCGCATCGCCTGCCAGAAGCTCTCGGAGATCACCGGGCAGCAATTCATCGTCGACAACCGTGGCGGTTCGGGCGGCAATGTCGGCGCGGACGCGATCGCGCACTCCGCGCCCGACGGCTACACGATCGGCCTGATGAGCGTCAGTTCGCACGCCATCGCCACGACGCTCTACTCGAAGCTGCCGTTCAACGCCGACAAGGATTTCACGCCGGTCACCATGCTGTGGTCGCTGCCCAACCTGTTGATCGTGCGCAAGAGCCTCGGACCCAAGACCGTGCCGGAGCTGATCGCACTCGCGAAGGAGAAGCCGGGCAAGCTGAGCTACGCCTCGTCGGGCGCGGGCACGACGGTCCATCTCAGCGGCGCCCTGTTCGTCGCCCTGGCCAAGATCGACATGTTGCACGTGCCCTATCGCGGCAGCGCGCCGGCGACGCAGGACCTGCTGGCCGACCAGGTCGACATGATCTTCGACAACATTCCCGGCTCGCTCGCCCAGATGGCAGGCGGCAAGGTGAACGGGCTCGCCGTCACCAGCCTCGAGCGCAGCCCGATGGCGCCCGAGGTTCCGGCGATGGCCGAGTTCCTGCCGGGCTACGACATCAATTCATGGGGCGGAATCTGCGGCCCGGCCGGCCTGCCGCCGGCGATGGTCGAGAAGCTCAACGCGCTCGCCAAACAGGCGCTGGACAGCGACGAGGTAAAGAACGCCTACCTCAAGAACGGCGCTACGCCGTTCTGGAAGAGCGTCGCCGACACCGTCGCGTACCGGCGCTCGGAGGAGGCGCGCTTCGGTCCGATCGTGAAAGCAAGCGGCGCCAAAGTAGATTAGCTGCGCGCCTTCCGACCTCTCCGTCGAGGATCACCGCGACATCTCCCCCTGGCGGCGTCCGCCAGGGGAGGAAGGCCTTCGTTACATGCCGAGCGTCGTCACGAACTTGGTGTTGAGGTAGGCCTCGAGCGCCTCCGTGCCGCCCTCCGAGCCGTAACCCGAGTCCTTGATGCCGCCGAACGGCACCTCGGGCAGGGCGAGGCCGTGGTGATTGATCGACACCATGCCGCTTTCGAACGCGGCACCGACCTGCGCGATGGTCTTGCTGTTCCTGGTGTAGGCGTAGGCCGCGAGGCCCCACGGCAGGCGGTTGGCTTCCTTCATCACGCCGTCGAAGTCCTTGAACGGAGTGATCGGCGCCAGAGGTCCGAACGGCTCGTCGTTCATGATCTTGGCGCTGAGCGGCACGTCAGTCATGACCGTCGGCTCGTAGAAATAGCCCTTGTTGCCCTTGCGCTGGCCGCCGGTCTGGATCTTGGCGCCCTTGGCGATGGCATCGCTGACGAAGCCGTCCATCGCGTGCAGGCGGCGCTCGGCGACGAGCGGGCCCATCCGGGTGTCCGCCTCGAGCCCGTTGCCGACTTTCACGTTCTTGGCGTAGGCCGTGAACTTCTCGACGAACTCGGGATAGACCTTCTCGTGGACCAGGAATCGCGTCGGCGCGACGCAGACCTGGCCGGCGTTCCTGAACTTGTTGGCGCCCAGCACGTTGACCGCCTGGTCGAGGTCGGCGTCGTCGAACACGATTGCCGGCGCATGGCCGCCGAGCTCCATGGTGACGCGCTTCATGTGAGCGCCGGCCAGTGCGGCGAGCTGCTTGCCGACCGGGGTCGAGCCGGTGAAGGTCACCTTCTTGATGATCGGATGGGGGATCAGGTATTCGCTGATCTCCGACGGCACGCCATAGACGAGCTGGATCACGCCGGCTGGCACGCCGGCGTCGACGAATGCCTTGATGAGCTGGGCGCACGAGCCGGGCGTGTCCTCCGGGCCCTTGACGATGATCGAGCAGCCGGTGGCGATGGCCGCCGAGGCCTTGCGCACCACCTGGTTGATCGGGAAATTCCACGGCGTGAAGGCGGCGACCGGACCGACCGGCTCCTTCATCACGAGCTGGTACACGTTGTCGGCGCGGGCCGGCACGATGCGGCCGTAGGTGCGGCGGCCTTCCTCGGCCATCCACTCGATGATGTCGGCGGCCAGCAGGGTCTCGCCCTTGGCCTCGATCACCGGCTTGCCCTGCTCCAGCGTCATGATCGGCGCGATCTCGTCGACGCGTTGGCGGATCAGCTCCGCGGCCTTGCGCATCACCTTGTAGCGGTCGAACGGCGAGACCTTGCGCCACTGCCTGAAACCCTTCTCCGCAGCCGCGAGCGCGCGATCGAGGTCGGCCTTCTCGGCATGGGCCACCTGGCCGATCACCTCTTCGGTCGCCGGATTGATGACCGGGATCGTCCGGCCGTTGGCGCCCTTGGTCCAGGCGCCGTCGATCATCAGGGAAACATCGCTGTAGGTGGTCATCAGATCCTCCAATTTCGCTCAGATGCCGCGCTAGATGGGCCAGAGCAATGGCACGTGGCTGGCCGGCCGGCAATCGCCGGCCGATCCGTGCGGCAATCCCCTTCGCGGTCGCTGTAGCCACACGCTCATAGCGCCGGCCGGACGGCCGGTAAAGCATGCTAACCTGCCGCCCATGATCACCGACTTCGCCGCCGCGCTGGCGCGGCACCGCGCCTATTTCCGTTCCGGCAAGACACGCCCGGCCGAGTGGCGGCAAGCCCAGCTCGCCGCCATCAGCACGATGATGACAGAGCGGACCAAGGAGTTCAGCGAGGCGCTGTGGTCGGACCTGCGGCGCAATCGCGTCGACGCCACGACCGCCGACATCCGGATCATCGCGGAGGAGGCCGACTATGCCCGGCGCCGCGTGCGGCGCTGGATGAAACCGCAGCGCGAAGGCACGCCGTTCGTCCTGCGGCCTGGCCGCACGGCCGTCCAATTCGACCCGCTGGGTGTAGGGTTGATAGTCGGCGCGTGGAACTACCCGATCCAGCTCATCCTCTCGCCGCTGATCGCAGCCCTGTCAGGCGGCAATTGCGCGGTACTGAAACCATCGGAAGTAGCGCCCGCGTCGGCCGAGACGCTGGCGCGCCTGGTGCCGCAATATCTCGATCGCGAGGCCATCTCGGTCGTGACCGGCGGCGTACCCGAGACGACCGCCCTGCTTGACCTGCATTGGGACCACATCTTCTTCACCGGCGGCACCTCGATCGGGAAGATCGTCATGGCCGCCGCGGCGAAGAACCTGACGCCCGTCGTGCTGGAACTCGGCGGCAAGAGCCCGGCCATCGTGCACAACTCCGCCGACCTCAAGGTCACCGCCCGACGCATCGCCCAGGGCCGCTGGCTGAATGCCGGTCAGACCTGCACGGCGCCCGACTACGTGCTGGTCGAGCGCAACGTGGCGCAGCCGTTCCTGGCGGAGCTCAAGGCGACCATAGTCGACTTCTACGGCGCCGATCCGCAGCGGAGTCCGGACTATGGCCGCGTCGTCAGCGCCCGCCACTTCGACCGCCTCGTGGACCTGTTGAGGGACGGCACGATCCATCATGGCGGACAGCACGACCGCGGCGATCTCTTCATCGCGCCGACCGTGCTCATCAACGTGCCGCCGGGTGCGCCGATCCTGCAGGAGGAGATCTTCGGGCCGATCCTGCCGGTACTGGAGGTCGACGGCGTCGATCAGGCGATCCAGCACGTGAATGCCCATCCCCATCCGCTGGGGCTCTACGTCTTCGCCGAGGATCGCGCCATTGCCGACAGGGTCTTCGCCGAGACGTCCTCCGGCGACGCGGTGTTCAACGATTGCACGGTGCATCCGGTCGTGCGCGAGCTGCCATTCGGCGGCGTCGGCAATTCCGGGATGGGCAAGTATCACGGTAAATGGGGCTTCCAGGCCTACACGAACGCCCGCGGCGTGCTCTATCGCGGCACGCGCTTCGACGCGGCGCTGCGCTATCCGCCGTACAGCCGAGGCACCCGTCTCAGGAATTGGCTCATGGGTGTGAAGTGACGCCCGCGGTCCGTCAGCTGCCGCGATACGTCGAGTAGCTCCACGGCGAACAGAGCAGCGGCACGTGATAGTGGCCCTCCGGTTCGGCGACCGAGAAGCGCAGCGGCACGATTTCGAGGAACGGAGGATCGCCGGCCTCGACGCCGCGGCGGCGAAAATGGTCGCCCACCGAGAAGCGCAGCTCATAGCACCCGATCGGCAGGGGCCGGCCGGCGATCAGGGGCTGGTCGGTGCGGCCGTCCGCGTTCGTGATGGTCGTCGCGAGGCGATGCCAGCGCTGGCCGGCGAGCTCGCAAAGCTCGATGGCCATGCCGGCCGCCGGCCGCCCGGCATGGGTGTCGAGCACGTGAGTGCTGAGCCGGCCGTTCACGGCCGGCATGCCCTCGCCCGTCACCTTCGCGGCGATGCGCAAGCGCGTGATGTAAGAGACCTCCTGCAGCGCCTGGGCGAACTCGACCGCTTCGTCGCGCGCGACGCGGCGTTCGAACTGCTCGAGGATCGAATCGCGCGTGTGGCGCCGGACGCAGATCATGAAGGGAAATCCGAACTTCGCCTTGTAGGCATCGTTCAGGCGATGGAAGCGCGTGAACTCCTCGTCCGACAGGGCGTCGAGTCCGGCACTCGCCTGCTCGCGCCGTGAATCGTCGGTGACGTCGCCGGCGCGCGCCGCCTTGCCGGCAAGATCGGGATGGTTGCGCACGAAGGCGATCTGCTGCTCGCGCGGCGCCGCCCGTACCGCTCCCATCATCGCCGCGTGCAGGTCGGCCACCGTTGAAAACGGCCGGCGCGCGTGCACGGCACTCGCCACCCAGGGCGCCAGCTCGAACACGTCGCCGACCGCGGTCGCGAAAGCGGCAGGATCCATGCAATTGAGGTCGGCCAAGGTCACGGTCATGCCCCCCGACCTAGCATGCCAACACGGGCCTCTCTATAGTCCGGCCCAGCCAGTTCAGGGAGGTCACGTGACCAACGATAAATTCAGCCGCCGCAGCCTCGGGCGCGTGGCAGCCGGCGCCGCATTGCTCGGCGCGCCGCTGCCGCTACGCTTCGCCACTGCGCAATCGGCACCCGCCAATCTCAAAATCGGCCTGATCCTGCCGATGTCGGGCGCGCAGGCGCTGATCGGCCAGATGTGCAAGCACGGTGCCGACATAGCCAATGACATCTTCGCCGAGATCAAGGTGCCGGTGAAGCTCGACATCCAGACCTTCGACACCGAGACCAAGCCCGACGTCGCCCGTACCCAGGCCGAGAAGGCGGTCGAAGCGGGCTGCAATGTCCTGGTCGGTGCCTTCGATTCGGGCCAGACCATTGCCGTCGCACAGGTCGCCGAACAGAAGGGCATCCCGCTGGTGGTGAACATCGCGGCCGCGCCGCCGATCACGGAGTCGGGCTACAAGTTCATCGTTCGCAATTTCCCGACGGCGCCGATGCTCCTGAAGAGCGCCTTCGACCTGCAAAAGGAGATCTTCCAGGTCTCCGGCGTCACGCCCAAGACGGCAGTGCTGCTTAGCATCAACGACACGTTCGGCAGCGCCATGCTGGGCGGCATCAAGGCGATGTTCCCCAAGGCCGGCATGCCCTACGAGATCGTCGACACGATCACCTACGACGCCGCCGCCAAGGACCTGTCGGTCGAGGTCGCCAAGGCCAAGGCGAGCAAGGCCGAGATGCTGATGCCGATCTGCCGCCTCAACGACGCCAAGCTGATCGTGCAGGAGATGGTGAAGCAGCGCTGGGAGCCGATGACCATCAATCCCGGCACGCCCGGCATGTACGAGCAGGACTTCATCAAGAGCATGGGCAAGTACAGCGAGTACACGATATCGATCCAGCCGTGGCTCAATCCCAAGTCGAACATGACCAAGGTGCTGGACAAGCATCACACCGCCAGGTTCCCCGGCGTGCAGATCGACATCGACGCGGGCTTCACCTTCGAGGCGCTGCTGATCGCCGCCCAGGCCTGGCAGAAGGCGCAGTCGACCAAGCCGGACGCGCTGATGGACGCGTTGCGCAAGACCAGGATCGACGAGCACGTGATGGTCGGCGGGCCGATCGAGTTCGACGCCAAGGGCCAAAACGTCAACATCAAGGGCACGGCGCTGCAGAACCTGAAACGCAAGCCGACCGTGGTACTGCCCAAGGAGTCGGCCGAGGCCGAGCTCGTTTTCCCGCAGCCGGGCTGGAACGACAAGCGCCGGACGTGACACGCTCGCGGAGCCTTCTATGATGACGGGGGGCGTTTTCGCAGGGGGATCCGCTTGGCAACCAAGCCAGTTCTGACGCGGCGCGGCGTCGGCCGCGCAGCCTTCGCCGGGGCTGCCTTGATCGGCGCGCCGATGCCGTTGCGTTACGCATCGGCGCAATCGGCGCCGGCCAATCTCAAGGTCGGCCTGATCCTGCCGACATCGGGGCCGCTGGCGCTGATCGGCCAGGCCTGCAAGCGCGGCGGTGACATCGCCAACGACGTGCTGGCCGAGGCAGGCATTCCCGTCCGGCTCGACATCGTGAACTACGACACCGAAACCAAGGTGGACGTGGCACGCACCCAGGCCGAGAAGGCAATCGACGCCGGTGCCAACGTCGTGATGGGCGCCTTCGATTCGGGCCAGAGCGTTGCCATTGCCCAGG
>CAZHQA010000033.1:0-27802 GCA_964533955.1 uncultured Reyranella sp.
TCCCAGCGAGGCAACGTATAATGCTCGCGGCCAACTTCGAGCCCGTCGTCCTTGGGGGGAAGGCGGGCTCTTTTTCTTCCTCCGGGTGCTGCGCGGACGGCCTGGTCGCGGCGTGCTCGAGGAAATCGACCAGCACCGAATTGAAGGCCTCCGGCTCGGTGACGTTGACGGCGTGGGCGCCCCACGGGGCGACGTGGAGGCGGGCGCCCTCGATTCCCCGCGCGAGACCTTCCGACAAGGTGCTCGGCACCAGGATGTCGTCGCGGGCCGCCACGATCAGGGTCGGCAGTCGCAGGCTGCCCAGGCGCTGCGTGGCATCGAAGGCGAGCAGGGCGGCGATGCGCCGGCGCAGGGTGTCGGCCCCCTGGAAGTTCGCCAGCCCGTGCGCTTCCTCCTCGGCCACTCGTTCGCCGTGGCGCACGAGCCAATCGGCCGGATAGAGGAAGATCGGCTGGGCGCGCACATAGGCCGCCGGGCCTTCGTGCGCGAGCAGGGCGAGGCGCATCTCGAAGCATCGCCTTGTATGGGCGCTGGCTGCTGCCCAGCCGTTGACGACGGTGAGCGAGGCCAGCCGGTCGGGTCGGCGCAGGGCGAGCTCGAGCCCGACCAGGCCGCCCAGGGCATGGCCCACGAAATGGGCGCGCCGGGTGCGGCTCGCCTCGAGGACAGCCGCGGCCTCCTCGGCCATGGCGGCGATGTCATGGTCGCTCGCCAGTTGGCGGCGATTGCGGCCGGTGCCGGCCTGGTCGTAGGTGACGACCCGGTAGCGGGCCTTGAGTGCCGCGAGCTGCGGCGCCCAATAGCCGGCAGTGCCGCCCAGTCCCGACGACAGCAGGACGGTCGGGGCGTCCGGCCGTCCGCCGTCGTGAACGTCGAAGAAGCTCACTTCTTGCCGATATGCGCGATGCTCGCGATCTCGACCAGGGCATCCTTCTTCACCAGGCCGCACTGGATGCAGTAGCGCGCCGGCTTGTCGCCCGGGAAATACTTGCCGTAGACGCCGTTCACCGCGCCGTAGTTCGCCCAGTCGGTGATGAAGATGTGGTTGAAGGTGACGTCGGCCATGGTGCCGCCGGCCGCCTCGATCACCGCCTTGATCTGATCGAGCACGAATTCGGTCTGCTTGGCGGCATCGCCGACATGGACGACGTTGAATTCCTTGTCGAGCGCCAGCGTGCCCGAGACGTAGACGATGCCGTCGGCGGTCGTGCCGGGCGAATAGGGCGCGAGCGTCGGGCCGGAGCCCGGCGGGAAGATGGCGGTCTTGGGCATCAGATGTCTCCCTTCGTTTTTGCCATTGGATTGCTGTTGGTCTTGAGGGCGGCGAGGAACTCCTCGGTCGACGACACCCAACCGAAAAATTTCTCGACGTTGTAGAGCGAGGCCTGGAGCACGAAATCAGGGCCGGCGTGATGGGTGGCGTCGTGCAGGACGACGCCGAAATACTCGAGGAAAAAGCCGTCCCGCAGGGTCGATTCGACGCACACGTTGGTGGCGATGCCGGTGAAGACCAGCGAGCGGATTCCCCGGCTGCGCAGCACGCTGTCGAGGTTGGTGTTGAAGAACGCCGAGTAGCGCGGCTTCTCGACGACGATGTCGCCGGGCTGCGGCGGCAACTCCTGCACCAGCTCGTAGTCCCAGCCGCCCTTGGCGAGCAGCTTGCCCTGCAGCTCGGGCTTGCGCCGCATCAGCTTCAGGGCATTGGACTTGTGCCAGTTCGGTGAGCCCGGCCCGCCCGCCTCGACATAGTCGGGATCCCAGCCGTTCTGGAAATAGATCACCGGCATGCCGACGGCGCGGGCGGCGGCGGCGGCCTGCTTGATGTTGGCGATGGCCGCCGGGGCGCCCGAGACGTCGAAGCCCGCCAGGCTGGTGTATCCGCCGGGCGAGGCATAGGCGTTCTGCATGTCGACGATGATCAGGGCGGTCTCCGAGGGCCGCAGCAGGATCGGCTCGGGCTTAGCCGGCAGCAGGCGTGCCGCGGGATCGTCGACGGGGAAGTAGCTGACGGGCTGGTCGGTCATTCGGCGGCCTTCATCTGTTGGACGACGTGCTGGCGGCTCTTCATCAGCGGCTGGATGCGCTGGCCGAAGATCTCCGTGCCGCTCACGAACTCGTCGAAGGTAAGCAAGACGCCTGCCAGTCCCGGCACGGTCGCGAGCTCGTCCATCATGCGCGCCACCGAGTCGTAGGAGCCGCACAGCAGGCCGATGTTGAGGTTGACGTTGCTGACCTCGGACGACATGTGGCGCACGTTGGTGTCGGCGCCCGACTTGGTGTCGGCCGAGCTCTGCTGGGTCAGCCAGCGCAGCGCCTCGTGATCGGCGCCGCTCTTGTAGAGGTCCCACTTGGCCTTGGCCTCGGCATCGGTCTCGCCGGCGATGATCATGAACAGGCCGTAGGTCGCGACGGTGCGGCCGCTGCTGGCCGAGGCCTTCTGCAGGCGCTCGACGGTGATGGCGCACGCTGTCGGCGTGTTGAAGCCCATGCCGAACACGAAATTGTAGTCGGCGTACTTGGCGATGTACTTCATGCCGGCGTCGCTCTGGCCGGCCGAGATCAGCTTGATCGGCACTTGCGGCCTGGGCGAAAGGCGGCAGTCTTCCATCTTGAAGAACTCGCCCTTGAAGTTGGAGACGCCGGTCGTCCACAGCTCCTGCATGACCTGCGTGTACTCGGCGGCGAAGTCGTAGCGCCGCGCGAAGTATTCGTCGCCCGGCCACAGGCCCATCTGGGAGTATTCAGGCCGCTGCCAGCCGGTGATGATGTTGAGCCCGAAGCGGCCGTTGGAGATCGAATCGATGGTCACCGCCATGCGCGCGGCGATCGCCGGCGGGATGACCAGCGTCGGCACGGTCGCGTAGAGCTTGATGCGCGAGGTCACGGCGGCGAGCCCTGCCATCAGGGTGAAGGATTCCAGGTTTTGGTCCCAGAAGCCGCTCTGGCCGCCGAAGCCGCGCAGCTTGATCATCGACAGGGCGAAGTCGAAGCCGTAGCGCTCGGCGTTGAGCGTCGTCTGCTTGTTGAGCTCGAAGCTCGGGTTGTATTGCGGCGAGGTGGTCGAGACGATCCAGCCGTTGCGGCCGATCGGAATGAAGACGCCGATGTCCATGAACTTCTCCGCTGCCCTCTCGATCCGAGAACCTAACCGTTCGGTCAGGTTTTTGCCAGCCCCCGACCTCAGATAATCCTGCTCGCCCGTCCCTGCCAATAGCGTTCGCGGATCAGGCGCTTGTACAGCTTGCCTGTGGGCTGTCGCGGCAGGTTGGCGTCGAAGTCGATGCTGCGCGGGCACTTGAACGGCGACAGCCTCTCGCGGCAGAAGGCGATCAGTTCCTGTGCAATCGCGGGTCCTGCGTCGCCGGGATCGACGAGCTGCACGACGGCCTTCACTTCCTCGCCGAAATCCTCGTTGGGCACGCCGATCACCGCCACGTCCGCCACCAGGGGATGGGTGATCAGGATGTTCTCGGTTTCCTGCGGGTAGAGATTGACGCCGCCCGAGATGATGGTGTGCGCCTTTCGATCGGTGAGAAAGAGCCATCCATCCTCGTCGACGTAGCCGATGTCGCCGAGCGTCGTCCAGCCTTCGGGGCTGCGCGACTCGGCCGTCTTCGCCGGATCGTTGTGATACTCGAAGGACGGCCCGTTGGCGAAATAGATGGTGCCGGGTTCTCCGGCCGGCAGCACGTCTCCGGCCTCGCCTACGATGCGCAGTTCGCCCAGCGTCGCCCGACCGACCGTGCCCTTGCGCGCCAGCCATTCCGTGCTGTCGCACGACGTGTAGCCGTTGCACTCGGTGCCCGTGTAGTACTCGTAGAGCACGGGCCCCCACCATTCGATCATCTGCTCCTTGACCGGGATGGCGCAGGGCGCCGCGCCGTGGATCGCCACCTTGAGGGAGGAGACGTCGTAGCGGGCCCGCACATCGGCAGGCAGCCTGAGCAACCTCACGAACATGGTCGGCACCCATTGGCTATGGGTGACCTTGTGGCTGTCGATCAGGGCGAGCGCCCGTTCGGCGTCGAAATGCTCCATGAACAGCACGGTGCCACCCAGCCGGTGAATCACCATGGCCACGCGCAGCGGGCCCGCGTGATAAAGCGGCGCCGTGGACAGGTACACGGTGCGTTCGTCGAACCCGTAGATCGCCCGGGTCGAGTGCAGCAGGACCGGGGGCGTCTCGATGTCGTCGCCGACCGGTTCGTTGCGGATGCCCTTGGGGCGTCCGGTCGTGCCCGACGAGTAGAGCATGTCGCCGCCGGCTTTCTCGTCGGCGATGCGGCGCGCGGGCATCGCTCGCGTGCCGGCTTCCCAGTCAGCCATGTCGTCGATCGAACCGTCGACCGCGGCCCAGCGCGCGACCCGGGGAGCGAGCTTCCTGAGCGCACCGGCGAGCGGCGCCTTGGACGCCGAGAGCACGGCCAGGCGCGCGCCGCTGTCGTTCAGGATGTAGGACGCTTCCTCCGCCGTCGAGCGAAACGGAATCGCGGTGTAGATCAGGCCGGCCCGGTGCGCGCCCCACACGATCTCCAGGAAGCGCGGGCTGTTGTCCATGAACAGCCCGATCGTGTCGCCCGCCTCGAGGCCGAGCGCGCGCAGGTAGTGGGCGACCTGGTTGGACCGGTCGTCGAGCTGCCGATAGGTCACGATCTCGCCGGAGCCCGCCATGATGTAGGCGGGCTTGTCGGGCGTTCGACGGGCATGGACCGAAGGATGCATCGGCGGCGACGGCGTTTTTGCCCGTCTCAGACCTTCTTGTCGGCGTCGGGCACGGCGTCCCAGAAACGGCTGACGAATCCCTTGTCGATGTCGACCGGCGCCGGCAGCGCCTTGAACTCGATCAGCACGTCCTGCTGCCTGCCGATGGCCGTCTTGTCCATGTAGCCCAGCCCCTTGGTCTTGCCGTTGAAGCCCAGCATCAGGCGCTCGATGTCCTCAAGCATGGCTTCCTGATGCGAGCGCACCAGGTTGCCGCCCGAGGCCGCCGACATCACAATGTCGATGGCCTCCTTCTTGTTGGCGAGCGCGTACTTCCAGCCCTTGAGCGAGGCGCCGAGCACGGCCTGCACCAGCTGCGGTTTCTCGGCGATGTATTTCTCCGAGGTGACGATCGGATCGTCCTGGCGCACCAGGCCGAACTGCTCGGCGGTCATCAAGACCAGCTCGTCCTCCTTGATGCGGCTCTTGAGCGTGATCAGGGTGTTGTAGGAGACCGTCGTGATGACATCGAGCTCGCCGTCGACGAAAGGCGCCACCGAGGCGCCGAGCTGCACGATCGTCACCTCCGACTGGGGCACGCCGGCCTTGGCGAGCATGGAATAGAGCGCGTACTGCGCGCCGGTGAAGAAGGTTCCGACCTTCTTGCCGCGGAAATCCTTGGGGCTGGTGATGCCCGACGACTTGCGCGCCACCCAGATGTTGGCCGACAGCTGGAAGGTGAGCGCGAGCGCGACCAGCGGCAGGTTCTTGCTGCGCGCGGTCAGGATCGAGTCCGTGCCGGAGCCGACGCCGAGCGTGTCGTTTCCCGCCGCCACCAGGGCCTCGGAACTGAGATTGGGCCCGCCCGGATTGATCGTCAGGTCGACGCCGGCATCGTCGTAGAAGCCCTTGGCCTTGGCCACGTAGTATCCGGCGAACTGCGCCTGCGGCAGCCATTTCAGCCGGAAGGTCGCCTTCTCCTTGCCCTGGGCCCGGACGATTGCCGGCGCCGCCAGCGCCGCCCCGGCCCCCAGGCCCGCCATCCGCCGTGTCAGTTTGATCATCTTTTCCCCTCCGATTTCACCGCCAGTGGATGAGCTTGCGTTCGGCCATGCTGACGATGGCAAACAGGGCCAGGCTGGTGACGGACGTGACGAGCACGGCGGCCCAGACGCGCAGATAGTCGATCTGCTGGACCGACTGGAAGACGATCCAGCCGAGGCCCCGGTAGGCGCCCAGCATCTCGGTGACGACCGCAATGATCATGCCGCGCACGACCGAGACGCGGATGCCGGTTGCCGCCGCGGCGGCGGCCGACGGAAAGCGCAGGCGCCAGAGGATCGCCAGCCGGCCGGCGCCGAAGCTCCTGAGCAGGCTCACCGCCGCGGCGTCGACCCGTTCCAGGCCGTCGAGCGTGTTGAGCAGCACGGTATAGCTCACCACGAACGCGACCATGAAGATCTTGCCCTCGACACCCATGCCGAACCACAGCTGGGCGAGCGGCGCGTAGGCGACGGACGGCACGGCATTGATGGCAATCAGCGGCGGCAGCACCAGCGGCTTGGCCCGTGGCGCGACGACCAGGATCGTGGCCAGGGCGACGCCGATCGCCATGCCGATGCCGAGACCTGCGATCACCTCGAATGCGGTCACCGAGGCGGCAGCGGCGAGCGTCCGCCATTCGCCGACTGCCATGAGCACGATGCCCGACATCGGCGGCAGGATGTAGTGGGGAACCCCGAGGGCGCGCACCGCCGTTTCCCATGCCGCCATCACCAGGGCGATGCCGCAGAGACCGAGCAGCACCGGCCGGGCGCGATCGCCGGCGATGCCGACGCCCGTCACAGCTCCTCCTTCCAGAACACCACCGTGCGCTCGATCGCGGCGACCAGGCCGTAGAGGCCGGAGCCGACGATGGCGCTGCACAGGATGGTGGCCCACAGGACCGGCACGTTCTCGTTCGACATGGCGTTGAGCAGGGTGACGCCGAGGCCCAGCGTGTCGCCGAACCATTCTCCGACGATGGCGCCGATCAGCGCCAGCGTGGAGCCGAGCCGCAGGGCGACGAAGATCTGCGGCAGGGCGGCCGGCAGGCGAAGCTTCCAGAAAAGTTGCGGCCCGGTCGCGCCGAAGCTCCGCAGGACCGCGACCTGGTCGCGCTTGACCGCGGACAGCCCGGCCAGCGTGTTCACCGTCACCGGGAAGAAGGTGAGGTAGAAGGCGATGATCGCCTTGGCGGCCAGCGTGTTGCCGAACACCATGACGATGATGGCGCCGAAGGCGATCACCGGAATGGTCTGCGAGATGATGAACAGCGGGAAGAACAGTTCGCGCAGCAATCGGAGCTGGAAGAAAAGCGCGCCGCTCGCCACCCCGACGATCACGCCGACGGCATAGCCGATCACGGTCTCGGTGAGGGTGCGGAGGGCGGCGGCGAGAAAGTCGTGGGGATGTTCGGCGATCACCTCGACGACCGCGGAAAGCGGCGGCAGGTAGAACGGGCTCACCCTGAACAGGCGCGTGGCGCCTTCCCACAGGAGGGCGAGCACCAGCACCGAGAGCACGATCGATCCGGCGCCGCGAAGGCCGGGGCTCCCGCCCGGCGTCCGGCCCACTGCCGTCGCGGGCCCGGTGACGGCCGCGTCAGCCATTGAAGGTCTTGAGGCTCTCGTCTTCGATCACGGCCAGGAGCTCGCGCTTGGTCGCCATGAACTCGGGCGAGGTCAGGACGGTGCCGTCGCGCGGCCGGGCAAGCGGCACCGTATGGTCGAGGGTGATGCGGCCTGGCCGCGCGGCCATCACCAGCACGCGGTCGCCGAGAAAGATCGCCTCGTCGATGTCGTGGGTGACGAAGATGATGGTGCGGCGATGGCGCGACCAGATGTCGAGCAGCCAGCGCTGCATCATGGTCCGCGTCAGCGCATCGAGCGCGCCGAACGGCTCGTCGAGCAGCATGAGGTCGCGATCGAACAGGAAGGTCCGCATCAGCGCCACCCGCTGGCGCATGCCGCCGGAAAGCTGCTGGGGATAGTGTGCTTCGAAGCCGCCCAGTCCGAACTCGCGCACCATGGGCCGGGCGCGCTCGCGCGCTTCCTTGCGGCTGGTGCCTTCGATCTCGAGGGCCAGGATGGCGTTGTCGAGCACCGTGCGCCAGGGCAGCAGCAGGTCGCGCTGCGGCATGAAGGCGACCTTGCCGAGAAGGTGATCGAAGGCCTGTTCGGTGCCGTTGAGGAACATGCGGCCGCCGGGATCGGGCACGAGCAGCCCGGCGACGATGTTGAACAGGGTGCTCTTGCCGCAGCCCGAGGGGCCGATCAGCGTGACGAACTCGCCTTGCCTGATCGAGACCTCGACCTCGGAGAGCGCGCGTGTGGCGGTGCCGGTCTCGCCGAACGTCTTGCTGACGCCGCTGAGGCGCAACCTTTCGGTTGCATCGATCATAGCGTTGCGCCCCCTGTGTGGAACCTTTAGACCGGCTGGCAACGCAGCGAGACTAAGGGGTACCTGACCGATCAGTCAACTAATCGGCTGATCGAGTTGTCGGCAGAATGCAGATGAAGATGCGCAAAAAGCCATCAGGCAAGACAAACGGCGGCACGGAATCGGGCGGACGCATCCGCCAGGCGACGATGGCCCACATCGTCGCCACTTCCGAAAAGGTCTTCGCCCGGGCCGGCTTCAATGGCGTCAGCATGGCCGACCTCGCCCGGGCGGCCGGGCTGCCCAAGCCGAACCTGCATTACTACTTCGGAAACAAGGAGGGGCTTTACCGCGCCGTCCTGGCTCACATCATGTCGGTGTGGATCTCAGCGACCGATCACATCCAGTCCGACAACGACCCGGCGGAGGCGCTCACTCACTACGTGCGATCCAAGATCGCGCTGTCCAAGAACCGGCCGCATGCCTCGCGGGTGTTCGCCAACGAGATCCTGAACGGCGCCCCGCAGCTTCGCTCCTTCCTGGCCAACGACCTGCGGGCGCTGGTGAAGGACAAGACGCGCGTGTTCGAGCACTGGGCCGCACGCGGACTCATGCAGAAGGTCGACGCCCCGCACCTGCTGTTCGCGATATGGGCGATGACCCAGACCTACGCCGACTTCGAGGCGCAGATCGGGCCGGTCCTCGGCCTGACCAAGATGAGCGACGCGGTCTATGACGACGGCGCGGAAACCATCATCAAGCTGGTGCTGCAGGGCTGCGGCGTGAGAAGCCGGTCTATTCCGCGGCGGCGCGCGAGGGGGCGGAAGACATCGGCCGCTCGCCCTTGACGCAGGTCCTGAGCATGCGCCGCTGGTACCGCTCGGGGTCGAACCACGACGCCGAATGGAGCAGGGTGCGGTTGTCCCAGATCACCAGGTCGCCGACCGACCACTTGTGGCGGTGCACGTGCTGCTCGTCGGTGATGCGGTCGAACAGGCCCTTGACGATGCCCAGCGCCTCTTCGGTCGGCAGGCCGCTGATCCCGACGCAGTCGGGCAGGTTGATGTAGAGGATCTCCTCGCCGGTGTCGGGATGGCGGCGCAGGACCGGATGATGGACGTCGGGGTTGTCGGACAGCTGCTGCGGCGTCAGGGGCGTGGTCTTGGGCTCGATCCGGGTGCGCTTTTCGTGCAGCTGAACGTAGCTGTAGTGGGCGAGCCGGCCGCGCAGCCTGGCTTTTTCCGCCTCGCTCATCTCCTTGTAGACGCGCTGCATGCTGGCGAAGCAGGTATCGGCGCCGACCTCGGGCACGCGCTCGGCGAACAGCACGACGAAGGCGGACGGGTGCGCCTTGTAGGCGAGATCAGTGTGCCAGTTGAGCGACACGTCGTTCACGTTGGCCAGGCGATCCTCGACGTTCGAGATGACGTAGACCTTGTCGTTGTCGCCGTGCGTGTACTGCCTGATGATGTGCGTATCGGGTTCGCCGAAGCGCTCGGTGAAGGCCACAAGCTCGCCCGCCGAGAGAGTCTGGTCCTTGAACACCAGCATGTGATGCTTGCCGATCAGGTCCTTGACCCGGGAGAAGATCGCCGGCTCGTCGAGCCGGCGCACGTCGAGCCCGGTGATCTCGCAGCCGATTTCCCGGCTGATCTCGCGTGTGGCGAAACTCGGCGTCTCCATCATTTCCCCCACTGGTCGACGACGGACCATGCTCCCTCGAAACTGACCAAATAGTCAAGAACCGGGCGGGCGAAAAGCCCGGCCGGCCCTATTCGGCGGCCCTGGCAAGCGGGGTGACATGGCGCCGGCAGGCCATCAGCGGCTGGATCCGTTCGCCGAAGATCTCGGTGCCGCCGATGAACTCGTCGAAGGTCAGCAGCACGCCTGCCAGTCCCGGGATGGTCGCCACTTCATCGAGCAGATGGGCCACGGTCTCAGGCGAGCCGATCAGCAGGCCCATGTTCAGATTGACCATCGACTCGGGGATGATGGCCTGGCGTACCCCGCTGTCGCCGCCCGACGTCTTGTCCGCGGTGGCCTGCTCGACCATCCAGCTCAGCGCCTCGAGGTCGGCGCCTGCCTTGTATGTCTCGTATTTGGCCATCGCCTGTTCGTCGGTCTCGCCGGTGATCACCATGAACAGGCAGTAGGACGCGACCTTGCGCCCGGTCCTGGCGGCGGCCAGCTGCATGCGCTCCACCGTGTCGCTGCACGCCGTCGGTGTGTTGAGGCCCTTGCCGAAGCTGAAATTGTAGTCGGCGTAGTTGGCGGTGAAATCCATGCCGGCGTCGCTCTGCCCCGCACAGATGATCTTCATGTCGGCCTGCGGGCGCGGGCTGAGCCGGCAGTCGTTCATGGTGAAGAACTCGCCCTTGAAGTCGGACACGCCGGCTTCCCAGAGATCGCGCAGGATTTTCACGTACTCGGCGGCATAGCTGTAGCGATGGCTGAAATACGCGTCGCCCGGCCACAGGCCCATCTGCGAGTACTCCGGCCGCTGCCAGCCGGTGATCACGTTCAACCCGAACCGGCCGTTCGAGATGGAATCGATGGTGGAGCACATGCGGGCCGCGATTGCCGGCGGCACGGCGAGCGTCGGCACCGTTGCATAGAGTCTGATGCGCGACGTCGCCGCTGCCAATCCTGCCATCAGAGTGAAAGAATCGAGGTTGTGATCCCAGAACTCGCTTTTGCCGCCGAAGCCGCGCAGCTTGATCATCGACAGCACGAAGTCGAGTCCATAGCGCTCGGCGTTCAGCGTCGTCCTGAGGTTGAGGTCGAAGCTCGGCTTGTATTGCGGTGACGTGGTCGACACCAGCCAGCCGTTGCTGCCGATCGGAATGAACACGCCGATTTCCATGGCGGCGCCGATGCAAGAGGCGGACCGCAACTGCCGGCAATGCGAGCAGGTCGCTCAAGTTTGGATCAGCCGATCGGTCCTGCGACATCGCCGTGACGGGCCGAGGCTCGGCGCGCGCCATCCCGGGCGCGTGGCATGTTTCTTGCGGAATTTTCGACGACCCATCGCGTGATTGGCGTCGAAAGAGGTGACAGATGACGACCAGATCTTCTGCAACCAACTCCCGCTTCACCCGCCGTTCTCTTCTCAAGGGTGCCGCCGCTGGCGGCGCCGTCGTGGCGTCGGGATCGATCGGCGGATTTCCCACCGTCTGGGCGCAAAATACCAAGGACGTCACCTTGGTCCATGCCGGCGGATCGTACGCCGCGATCAAGGAGATCGGCGACCAGGCGAGCAAGGACCTGGGCTTCAAGATCGTCATGCAGGCGATCACCGACGACGTGCAGCTCAACCGCTCGCTGACGCAGCCCAACACCATCGACATCAACAACATCGACAGCACCAAGCTTCCCTACCTGGCGGGCAAGGGCGTGCTGACGTCGATCCCCGTCGCCAAGTACAAGCTGTGGGGCGAGACGGTGCCGCTCTTCACCAAGGGCAGCTATCCGAACGGCACGATGGCCTCGACCCAGGGACTGGCCCCCATCGAGGCGATGTTCTACGAGGCGGCGGACGGCAAGAAGCTCGCGTCCAAGCCGACCGAGTTCCTGACCATGATCCCGACGATCTACAACGCCGACACGCTGGGCATCCGTCCCGACCTGGTCGGCGGGCGCGACAAGGTCACAAGCTGGAAGGACCTGCTCGACCCCAAGTACAAGGGCAAGACGGCACTGGTCGACTATGCCCCGGTCGGCGTGATGGACGTCGCCATGGCGCTCGAGGCGCGCGGCGACTTCAAATACAAGGACAAGGGCAACATGACCAAGGAGGAGATCGACAAGACCATCAAGATCATGATCGATCTCAAGAAAGGCGGCCATTTCCGCTCGTTCTGGAGCACCTTCGACCAGTCGGTGAACCTGATGGCCTCGGGCGAGGTGGTGATCCAGTCGATGTGGTCGCCGGCCGTCACCGCCGTGCGCAGCCGCGGCATCGACTGCTACTACGTGCCGCTCAAGGAAGGCTATCGCGGCTGGTTCGTCGGGCTGGCGCCGATGGCACACCTCAGCGGGCTGAAGCTCGATTGCGCCTACGAATACATGAACTGGTTCAACTCGGGCTGGCAGGGCGGCTTCATCGCCAAGCAGGGCTACTATTCGGCCGTGCCGTCGACGGCCAAGAAGTTCCTCACTCCGGAGGAATGGGACTACTGGTACGACGGCAAGCCGGCCGCGGTCGACATCAAGGATCCCTACGGCACCCTGATGGAAAAGAAGGGCAGCGTGCGCGACGGCGGCGCGATCTGGGACCGCATGGGCAACATTGCCTGCTGGAACACGGTGATGGACGAGGACCGCTACCTGACCCGTCGCTGGAACGAGTTCGTATCGTCCTGATCATTCACTGCTGAAATGACGAGCATCGATCAAGCGGCGTCCGCGTTCGTCGGGACGCCGCCGGTAGAGCATCCGGAAGAGAACACCGGCGAGCGGGCATCGTGGTGGCAGACAGCGCCGCTCGTGATCGTCCTGCTGCTCTTCTTTGGCCTGCCGATGCTGGTCGTGCTGGCGGTCAGCTTCTTCGACTTCGACCGCACCGACATCGTCCCGGCTTTCATCTTCGACAACTATGTCGATCTCTTCCGCTCGGAAGTGACGCTCAGGCTCTACGCCAGCTCGATCAAGTTCGCGCTCATCGTCTGGGCGGTCACCCTGCTGCTCGGCTTCAACATCGCCTATTTCCTGGTCTTTCACGTGCGCAGCCTGCTGTGGCAGATCGGCTTGTTCCTGGTCTGCACCGTGCCGTTCCTGACCTCGAACATCATCCGCATGATCTCGTGGATCCCCTTCCTGGGACGCAACGGCATCTTCAACCAGGCGCTCGAAGGCTCGGGCATCATCAGCCAGCCGCTGGAATTCCTGCTGTTCTCCGATTTCGCCGTGGTCGTGGCCTATGTCCACCTCTTCACGCTCTTCATGGTCGTGCCGATCTTCAATTCCATGGCGCGCATCGACAAGAGCCTGCTCGAGGCGGCGCGCGACGCCGGGGCCGGCCGCTTCCGCGTCGTCGCCGAGATCGTCTGGCCGCTGTCGCGCACCGGCGTGGCGCTCGGCTCGATCTTCGTCGTCACCCTGGTGATGGGCGATTCCTTCGTCGTGCGCACCATGAGCGGCGGCCAGAGCGCCTCGGTCGTCTCGGCGCTGCAGAACGAGGTGGCGGCGCTGCAGTACCCGCCGGCCGCCGCCAGCGCCGTCATCATGGTGATCATCGTGACGTTGATGGTGGCGGGCATCCTGCGACTGGTCGACGTGCGCCGGGAACTGGCCCGCTGATGTGCACTCCAGGAAGATTCAATCGTCCTTCCCCTCCCCCGTCCTCGGGCGAGGTGTCAGCGCGCAAATGGGGCGATCATGCATCCCGTTGACGAGGCGCGCCCCTGGACCTTCTACGCCTTCGCCGCCTTCTTCGCCCTGTTCGTGGCCTTCCTCTACGGGCCGATGATCGTGATCTACATCCTGTCGTTCCAGGGGCCGAATGGCGGCATGACGTTCCCGTTGAACGGCGTGTCGCTGCACTGGTTCGATGCGCTGATCTCGCAGACCCGCGTCGGCGATATCGCCGGCTCCTTCATCCGCTCGATCTCCCTCGCGGCCATCGTGGCCGTGGTCACCGTCGTGCTGTCGGTGCTGGCGGGGCTGGGCTTCCGGCGGCGCTTCCGCGGTTCGGCCTTCGCCTTCTATCTCGCCATCGCCAGCCTGATCATGCCGGGCCTGTTCGTCGGCCTCGGCATCGCGCTCACCTTTCGCCTGCTCGGCCTGCCGACGACCTGGCTGACCTCGGGCCTGGGCGCACAGCTCACCTGGACGCTGCCGTTCGGCCTCCTGATCATGTTCGCCGTGCTCGGCCGCTTCAACCGCGCGCTCGAGGAGGCGGCGATCGATCTCGGCGCCACCAACTGGCAGAAGCTGCGCGAGGTGACCCTGCCGATGCTGCTGCCCGGCATCATCGGCGTGGCGCTGTTCGGCTTCACCCTGAGCTACGACGAGATCGCCCGCACCGCCCTCGCGGCCGGCAGCAAGAACACCCTGCCGCTCGAGATCTGGGCGATGACCACCAACGTGACCTCGCCGACGCTCTATGCCGTCGGCGCCGTCACCACCATCGTTTCGTTCTTCGTGATCATCGTGGCGCTCACCTCCATCGGCGCCATCCAGCGCCGGCGCAGCCGACGGAGCAACGCATGACCAGCACACCCGGCAGCGGCGAGGTCGCGGTCGTCGGCGTCACCAAGCGCTTCGGCGAGACCGTCGCGGTCAAGGAACTCAGCCTCACCATCCCGCACGGTTCCTATTGCTGCCTGCTGGGCCCGAGCGGCTGCGGCAAGACGACGATCCTGCGCATGATCGCCGGTCACGAGAAGCCGACCAGCGGCGACATCCGCATCGGTGGCCAGTCGGTGATCGGCCTGCCGCAGGTCCAGCGCGGCACTGCCATGATGTTCCAGAGCTATGCGCTGTTTCCCCATCGAAGCGTGCTCGACAACGTGGCCTTCGCGCTCAAGGTGCGCGGCACGGGTCTGCCGGCGCGCCATACCCAGGCGCGCGAGCTGCTGACCAAGGTGCAGCTCGAGAAATTCGCCGACCGCCTGCCGGGCCAGCTTTCGGGCGGCCAGCAGCAGCGGGTCGCGCTGGCCCGCGCGCTGATCACCAATCCACGCGTGCTGCTTCTCGACGAGCCGCTCTCCGCCCTCGACGAGTATCTCCGCCTGCGCATGCGCGGCGAGCTGCGGCGCGTGCAGAAGGAGCTCGGCATCACCTTCATCCACGTCACCCACACGCAGCTCGAAGCCATCGCCGTCGCCGACACCGTCGTGGTCATGGCGCAGGGACGCATCGAGCAGGCGGCCAGCGCGCGCGACATCTTCGTTGCCCCGCGCAATGCCTATGTGGCGCGCTTCGTCGGCGGCCAGAACGTGCTGAGCGGCACGGTCGAGAGCGTGCTCGACGGTACCGCCGCCGTCGCCGCGTCGAACGGCGCCCGCTTCGCCATTCCGGTCGGCAGCGCCCGGCCGGTCCGCGGCTCGCCGCTTTATGGCTCGATCCGCCGCGATCGCATCACGCTGGAGAAGATGGCGCCGGGCGCCAAGCCGGCCGTCGGCCTCAACGCCGTCGTGGGCCAGGTGCACACCATCGAGAACCAGGGCTCCTACGTGAAGGTCACGCTCGAGCTGTCGGACGACGAGGAATTCGTCGCCCACGTGCTCGACGAGAGCTTCTTCGCCAACCTGCTCGATATCGGCGACCGCGTGGTCGCGCGCTGGTCGGCCTCGGACATCAAGCTGCTCGAGGACGGCCCGCTGGTGGCCGAGCCGGCGCCGGCCGAATCGGCGGTCGCCAAGGCCCGCTGACGTGGAAACCTCGGGCAAGACGGCACGCGAGCTCTACGAGATCGTCAAGGCGGACAGGAGTCGCCGGCGCTTCGGCTTCGGCCGCAAGCCCGCGCTGGTGAACGTCGATCTCCAGTGCGCCTACACGCGACCGACCGAGTTCGTCACGGCCTACGAGACCGATCCGCGGCAGATCGAGCACGTGAACACGCTGGCGCGGCTCTGCCGCGCCCACGATTGCCCCGTCGTCTGGACCTACGTGGCCTATCTCGATTCGGGCGAGGACTGCGGGGTCTGGGGCACGCGCAGCGACACGGCCGATTCGCTGCAGAACATCAAGCGCGGCTCGCGCCGGGCCGAGCTCGACGAGCGCTGCGAGGTCGACCGCGCCCGCGACATCGTCATCAACAAGCGCATGGCCTCGGCTTTCTTCGAGACCAACCTCGGCTCGCTGTTCACCTGGCACAAGGTGGACACGGTCATCGTGACTGGCGGCTCGACCTCGGGCTGCGTGCGCGCCACGGCGGTCGACAGCCTGTCACGTGGTTTCCGCACCGTCGTGCCGGAGGAGTGCGTGGCCGACAAGCACGAAAGCCCGCACTTCGCCAACCTCTACGACATGGCGCTCAAATACGCCGACGTCCTGCCGGTCGCCGAGGTCGTGGCGTTCCTGGAACAATACAAGCCGGCGAATTAGAGCTCGCGACCTGCGCGGAATATCGGTCATGCTCTTTGGGACCGCGCGCATCCTGCGCGCTCGGAATCATGAGCGCGCAGGATGCGCGCGGTCCGGAAGAATATGAGCGAGACCTAAGCCACGGCCGCGAGTTTCTCGCGGCGGGTCTTCATCAGCGGCTGGATGCGCTGGCCGAACTGCTCCATGCCGATCAGGAAGTCGTCGAAGGTCAGCATGATGCCCTTGGTGGCCGGCACGGTGGCGCATTCGTCCAGCATGCGCGCGACCGAGGCATAGGACCCGACCAGGGTGCCCATGTTGAAGTTGATGGCGCCCTCGGGGGCGGAGATCGCCTTGGCGGTGCCGCCATCGGCCGCGTTCGGATCGGCATTGGCCTCTCCGGCCATCCAGGCCAGCGCGCCCATGTCGGCGCCGGCATTGTAGTGCTTCCACTTCGCCATGGCCGCCTCGTCGGTCTCGTCGGCGATCACCATCATCAGTACGTAGTTGCCGACGTCGCGGCCGGTCTTCTTGGCGGCCTCCATCATGGCGATGTTGGTCGGCGCATGGGCGGTCGGCGTATTCACACCCTTTCCGAGGGTGAAATTGTAGTTGCCGTAGGTGGCGCCGAACTCCATGCCGCGCGGGCTTTGTCCGGCACAGACGATCTTCATGTCGGCCTGCGGCCGGGGGCTGAGCTTGCAGTCGCTCATCTGGAAGTAGGCGCCCTTGAAGTCCGACGAGCCCTTTTCCCAGAGCTCGCGCAGGACCGTCACGTATTCGGTGCTGTAGTCGTAGCGCTTGGCGAAGTGCGCCTCGCCCGGCCACAGGCCCATCTGCTCGTACTCCATCTTGGCCCAGCCGGAGACGATGTTGATCCCGAAGCGGCCGCCCGAGATCGAATCGATGGTCGACGCCATGCGCGCCACGATCGCCGGCGGAATGGTCAGCACCGCGACCGAGGCATAGAGCTGGATGCGCTTGGTGACGGCCGCGAGGCCCGCCATCAGGGTGAAGGACTCGAGATTGTGGTCCCAGAACTCGCTTTTGCCGCCGAAGCCGCGCAGCTTGATCATCGACAGGGCAAAATCCAGCCCGTACTGCTCGGCCTTCAGGACGATCTGCTTGTTGAGCTCGAAGGTCGGCATGTATTGCGGCGAGGTCGTCGAGATCAGCCAGCCGTTGTTTCCGATCGGGATGAATACGCCGATATCCATCGTTACGCTCCTGATACAGCGAGGCGGGGGAACTCTCACAGCGCAGCAAGGGGCGTGCCATCGGGCTGAAATCCAGGGCGCCGAGGTGACAATCCGGCTTCAGTAGCTCGGCAATTGGGGGTGCCGTGACGAGGCGATGGTGTCGGCGCCATGGCGCGCAGCCGCGAAGACGTGGTATCCCGCACGGCCAATGTCTACGACTACCGAGCGTCGAGGACGGCCACTCGGCGCCCTGCCGGCGCTGGCCTGTCTGGCCGCCGTCCTCCTGATCGTTGCTCCTGCGCAGGCCCAGATGCCGGGCGCAGCGCCGCCGGCCGTGGGCGTCGTGCCGGCCAAGCGCCAGCCGATCACCCAATCCACCGAATATACCGGCCGGATCATGGCCACCCAGCGGGTCAACCTGGTGGCCCGCGTCTCGGCCTTCATCGACGAGGTCCTGTTCAAGGAGGGCGCCGAGGTCAAGAAGGGCGATTTGCTCTACCGGCTGGAGCAGGGGCCGTTCCGCGCCGACGTCCAGGCCAAGGAGGCCGTGGTGGCGCAGTTCAAGGCCCAGCTGCAGAACGCCCAGGTGACGCTCGGCCGTGCCCAGTCGCTGATCAAGACGCCCGCCGGCCAGCAGTCGGCCGTGGACCTGGCACTGGCCAACGAGCAGGCGCTGCAGGCCCAGGTGCAGGGCGCCGAGGCCCAGCTCGCCCAGGCCAACATCAACCTCGCCTACACCGAGATCCGCGCGCCGATCGACGGCAAGATCGGCCGCACCGCCGTCACCGCCGGCAACTACGTCAACCCCGGCACCGGAACCCTGGTCTCGATCGTGAGCCAGGACCCGATGTTCGTGGTCTTCCCGGTGCCGACCCGCGTTGCCCTCGACCTGCAGGCCAAGAGCGCCGAGAAGAGGTCGGACGACCTCCTGCTCCGCGTCCGCCTGCCCGACGGCAAGATGTACGATCATGTGGGCGCGCTCGATTTCGTCGACAACACGGCAGGCGGCAACACCGACACGATGATCCTGCGTGGCGTCATCGCCAATCCGCGGCTCACCCGCTTCCGCGGCGGCATCCGCGCGCTGGTCGACGGCGAACTGGTGACGGTGGTCCTGGAGGACACCGACAAGACCGAGGCGATCACCGTCCCGCGCAGCGCCGTGCTGACTGACCAGGAAGGCGACTACGTCTATGTCGTCGGCGCCGACAACAAGGCGCAACAGCGGCGCGTCAAGCTCGGCCAGTCGCTGCCGGCCGCCGCCTCCGTGCTGAGCGGCTTGACCGAGGGCGAAAACGTCATCGTCGACGGCATACAGCGCGTCCGGCCGGGCCAGCTGGTGGCACCGGGACCGGCTGCCGCGCAGCTCCCGCCGCCCACCGGCGGCGGCCCCGGGCGATGATCTCGGAGGTCTTTATCCGGCGGCCGCGCCTGGCCGTCGTCATCGCCATTATCATTACCCTGGCCGGCGCCATCGCGATGACGCGCATTCCCGTCGCGCAGTTCCCCGATATCGTGCCGCCGCGCGTGCAGGTGTCGGCGACCTATCCCGGCGCGTCGGCCGCGGTGGTCGAGGCGGCGATCGCCCAGCCGCTCGAGGCGCAGATCGTCGGCGTCGACAAGATGATCTACATGAAGTCGACCAGCGGCAACGACGGCAGCTACAACCTCAGCGTCTCCTTCGCGGTCGGCACCAACCCCGACACCGCCACGGTCAACGTCAACAACCGCGTGCAGACCGCGCTGCCGCAGCTGCCGCAGGCCGTGCAGGTGCAGGGGCTGACGGTCATCAAGCGCTCCGCTGCCATCCTGCAGTTCATGAATCTCTACAGCGAGACCGGCAAGCTCACGCCGGTCTTCATCACCAGCTACGCCACCATCAACGTGCTCGACGAGCTGGCGCGCGTGCCCGGCGTCGGCCAGGCGCTGCTGTTCGGCAAGCTCAACTATTCGATGCGCATCTGGTTCGACACGCAGCGGCTGTCGAGCCTCAACCTCGCCCCGTCCGACGTCGTGCAGGCCATCCAGGGGCAGAACGTCCAGGCGCCGGTTGGCCGCATCGGCGCCCGGCCGGTCGACAACGACCAGCAATTCCAGCTCAACGTGCAGACCCAGGGCACGCTGACCACGCCCGAGCAGTTCCGCAAGATCGTGCTGCGTGCCAATCCGGACGGTTCGGTGCTGCGGGTCGGCGACGTGGCGCGCGTCGAGATGGGCGCGCAGAACGAGGACACCGAGACCCGCATCAACGGCCTGCCCTCGGTCGGCATCGCGCTCTACCTCGCGCCCGATGCCAACGCCGTGGCGACCGCCGCCGCGGTCGACCGCACGCTGAAGCGGCTCGGTGCCCGCTTCCCCGAGGATCTGCGAGCGCGCGTGGTCTACGATTCCACGGTGTTCGTGCGCGACACGATCAGCGAGGTGCTGTGGACGGTGGGCGAGGCCTTCCTCCTGGTCGTGATCGTCGTCTTCCTGTTCCTCGGCAACGTGCGCGCCACCATCATTCCGGCCGTCGCCGTTCCGGTCAGCCTGATCGGCACCTTCGCGTTCCTCCTGCTGGCCGGCTACTCGGCCAATACCGTGTCGCTGCTCGCCATGGTGCTGGCGATCGGCATCGTGGTCGACGATGCCATCGTCGTCGTCGAGAACGTCGAGCGCGTGATGCACGAGAACCCCGGGATGGAGCCGCATGAGGCCACCATCGAGGCGATGCGGCAGATCACCGGACCGATCATCGCCATCAGCCTGGTGCTGCTCTCGGTGTTCGTGCCGGTCGCCTTCATTCCCGGCATCTCGGGCCAGCTGTTCCGCCAGTTCGCGGTGACCATCAGCATCGCCATGCTGATCTCGGCGGTGGTGGCGCTGACCCTGTCGCCCGCGCTCTGCGCCATCTTCCTGCGTCACGAGGCGCCGACGCGCGGGCCGGTCGCGACCGTGCTGCGCGGCATCAACTGGGTGCGCGACGGCTATGCGCGCGTCGTCCAGCGCCTGATTCGCGTCTAGATCGTGTCGCTGCTTGCCGTGCTGGCGATCGGCGGCGGCATCTTCGGGCTTGCCGGGATGACCCCGACGTCGTTCCTGCCCGAGGAGGACCAGGGAGCGTTCTTCCTCAACATCCAGCTGCCCGAGGGCGCCTCGGTGTCGCGCACCAGCGAGACGATGCGCCAGATCGAGGCGGTGCTGAAGACCATGCCGCAGATGCAGGACGTCTTCGCGGTGATCGGCTTCTCGCTGCTCGACGGCGCCAACTCGTCGAACGCGGGCTTCATGGTGGCGAAGCTCAAGCCGTTCGAGGACCGCCGGGGCGCCGCCGATTCGGCGCAGGCCCTGATCCGCCGCATGTTCGCCGAGGGCCAGCAGATCCGCACCGCCTCCATCGTCGCCTTCAACCTGCCGCCGATCATCGGCCTGTCGACCAGCGGCGGCTTCGAGTACCAGCTCGAGGCGCTCGAGGGCCAGGATCCGGTGAAGCTCGGCAGCGTCATGCAGGCCGTGATCGCCGCCGCCAACCAGGACCCCCGGCTCAGCCGCGTCTTCTCGACATTCAGCGCCAACACGCCGTCGATCTATCTCGATGTCGACCGCGACAAGGCCCAGGCGCTCGGCCTGTCGATGAACGACGTGTTCACCGCGCTGCAATCGACCCTGGGCGGCACCTTCGTCAACAACTTCAATCTCTATGGCCGCACCTGGCAGGTGAACATCGCGGGCGAATCCGACGACCGGCGCCGCGTCGAGGACATCTGGCAGATTCAGGTGCGCAACAAGTCCGGCGAAATGGTGCCGATGCGCTCGATCGCCGACGTGCGCTACGTCCTCGGACCGCAGGTGATCACGCGCTACAACAACTACCGCTCGATCACCCTCAACGGCAGCCCCGCGCCCGGCCGATCCTCGGGCGATGCACTCACGGCGATGGCCGAAGTGTCGGCCAGGACCTTGCCGCCGGGCTACGCCTTCGAATGGACCGGCACCGCCTACCAGGAATACGAGGCAAGCGGCCAGACCGGCCCGATCCTGGCGCTCGCTGTGCTCTTCGCCTTCCTGTTCCTGGTGGCGCTCTACGAGAGCTGGATCATTCCCATGCCGGTGCTGCTGTCGGTGTCGGTCGGCGTGCTGGGCGCCTACGGCGGCATCTTGATCGCCGGCCTGACGCTCGATATCTACGCCCAGATCGGCCTGGTGGTGCTGATCGCGCTGGCCGCCAAGAACGGCATCCTGATCGTGGAATTCGCCAAGACCCAGCGCGAGGCGGGCGTCGGCATTCTCGAGGCGGCAGTGATGGGCGCCCGGCTCCGCTTCCGCTCGGTGATGATGACATCCTTCGCCTTCATTCTCGGCCTGGTGCCGCTGGTGTGGGCGCATGGCGCGGCGCAGATCAGCCGGCGTGACATCGGCACTTCGGTGTTCGCCGGCATGCTGGTGGCGAGCACCATCGGCATCTTCCTCATTCCCATGCTTTACGTCGTCTTTCAGCGCCTGCGCGAATGGCGGCCGCGCGCCAAGCGTCGCCAGGTGACGGGCCATCGGCCGGCCGAATGAGCAAGCGCTGGCGGGTCGGGGTCGATTCGGGCGGCACCTTCACGGATGTCTGCCTGTTCGACGAGGAGAGCGGCCGGGTCGAGGTCTGGAAGGTCCCATCGACGCCCGATGACCCCTCGCGCGGCATCGCGGAAGGCGTCGAGCAGGGCATGCGCCGGGTGGCGCCCGACGCAGGGCTCCCGGCGGCCGCCATCGCCTATTTCGGCCACGGCACGACCGTGGCGACCAATGCGCTGATCCAGCATCGCGGCGTCAGGACGGGCCTCGTCACCACCGACGGCTTCCGCGACCTGCTGGAGATCGGCCGCCAGAAGCGGCCCGACCTCTACGACCTGCAGGCCGACAAGCCGCTCACCCTGGTGCCGCGCGACCTGCGCCTGGAAGTGCCCGAGCGGGTCAACTACGACGGCTCGATCGACACGCCGCTCGACGAGGCGAAGATGCGCCTTGCCGCGCAAGCCCTGAAGGCAGCCGGCGTTCAGGCGGTGGCTGTGTCGTTCCTCTACGGCTTCATCCGTCCCGAGCACGAGCGGCGGGCGCTCGAGATCCTGCGCGAGGAGATGCCCGACGTCTTTCTCTCGGCCGGCCACGAGATCGCGCCCGAGTTCCGCGAGTTCGAACGGCTGTCGACGGTGGTGCTGAACGCCTATCTGGGCCCGGTGATGGCGCGCTACATCGAGGGCTTGAGTCCCCGGCTTGCCGCGCTCGGCATGACCGCGACGCCGCATCTCACGCAGTCGAACGGCGGCGTCATCGGCTTTGCCACCGCCGCCCGCATGCCGGTGCGCACCGTGCTCTCCGGGCCCTCGACCGGCGTCGTCGGCGCGCAGGCAGTCGGCGCATTGGCGGGCTTTCCCGACCTCATCACCTTCGACATGGGCGGCACCTCGACCGACGTGGCGCTGCTGCAGGACGGACGCTGCAAGCTCGCCAGCGAAGCCACGGTGCACGGCTATCCCATCAAGGCGCCGATGCTCGACATCCATACCGTGGGCGCGGGCGGCGGCTCGATCGCCTGGATCGACGCCGGCGGCCTGCTCAAGGTGGGACCGCGCTCGTGCGGCGCCGATCCCGGGCCCGCCTGCTACGACCGCGGCAACGGCGAACCCGCCGTCACCGACGCCAACGTCGTGCTGCAAACGCTCAATCCGCAATACCTGTTGGGTGGGCGCATGAAGATCCGCCAGGAACTCGCCCGCGAGGCGGTCGGACGGTTGGCCGAGCGTCTGGGAATGGGAGTGATGGAGACGGCACAGGGCATCGTCTCCGTGGTTACCGCCAACATGGCGCGCGCCATCCGCGTCATCTCGGTGCAGCGCGGCCACGATCCGCGCGACTACACGCTGATGGCGTTCGGCGGCGCCGGGCCATTGCATGCCGCGCGACTCGCGAAAGAGCTCGAGATCGGCCGCGTGCTGGTGCCGCGCAATCCCGGCATCCTGTGCGCCATGGGGCTGCTGCTGACCGACCTGCGCGCCGATTTCGCGGCGACCCGGCTGGTGCGCGCGACCGACGCCTCGGCGCCCGTGGTCTCAGAGGCATTTGCCGATCTGGCCGGGAGCGCGCAGGCGTGGTTCGAGCGGGAAGCCATCGCACCGGCCGACCGGCGCAGCGTGCGCACCGCCGACATGCGCTACCACGGCCAGAACTACGAGCTTGCCGTGCCCGTGCCCGACGGTGCGATCACCGCCGCCACCATCGCGGCGCTGGCGCAGGGCTTCGCCGACGCGCACCGCCAGCGTTACGGCTTCGTCGCCGAGGGCGATCCGGTCGAGATCGTGACCTTGCGCCTCGAAGCCGTCGGCAGCGTGCGAAAGGCCGAGCTTCGCGCCCATCCCGAAGCGGGGCCCGACGCCTCGAAGGCGATCACCGGTCGGCGTCCGGTGTGGCTGCCCGAGGCACGCGATTTCGTGGAAACACCGGTCTATGCGCGCGATGCGCTGGAGCCCGGTAATCGACTGTCCGGTCCTGCCATCGTCGAACAGATGGATGCCACGACCCTCGTCCCACCCGGCATGACGGCGCGCGTCGACCGCTGGCTCAACCTGATCCTTGAGGCTGCGATCTAAAGGGCAGATGCCAGACGGAGGCGCCCTCGTTCGAGGAGGCGAATCTCGCAGCTCGCGCTCATGCCGCGCTGGCTTGAACGGTCGAGGCCAACATCATCCGCGCCGCCTTCTCGCCGATCATGATCGACGGCGCATTGGTGTTGCCCGAGGTCAGCGTCGGCATGATCGAGGCATCGGCGACGCGCAGCCCCGCCAGGCCGCGGACACGAAGCTGGTCGTCGACCACCGCCATCGAGTCCACACCCATCTTGCAGGTGCCGACCGGATGGTAGGTGGTCTCGGCGTTGTTCCTGACCCAGTCGAGCAGTTCGTCATCGGCGCTGATGTTCACGCCCGGCGCGATCTCGTCGGTAGCGATGCCCTGCATGGCCGGCGCCGTCATGATGCGCCGGGTGATGCGCATCGCTTCCAGCGTCACCTCGCGGTCGAGCGACGCACTCAGGAAGTTGAAGCGGATCGCCGGCGGCGTGTCCGGCCGGCTCGACGCGACATGAATGCTGCCGGTGCTCTCCGAGCGCAGGATGTTCGTGATCGCGGTGATGCCCGAGGTCTTGGCCAGCTGGAAGTTCTCGCCCACCAGGAACGGGATCCAGGAGATCGCCGCGTCGGGCGCCTCCAATCCGACGCGGGTGCGGATATACGCGCGGATCGGCGCCGCCGGCAGGCCGAGCAGCCCCTTGCGGTTGAGCGCGTAGCGCAGCGCCTGGCCGACGCGGCGGAGGCCGCGCATCTTGTCGTTGTAGGTCATGCCGAGCGCCGCCGGCACCGTCCATTTCATCCGCGGCGAGTAGTGGTCGCGCAGGTTCTCGCCCACGCCTTTGAGCTCGTGGCGCACCTCGATGCCCACCGCCTTCAGCCGCTCCGGCTGGCCGATGCCGGAGAGCTCCAGCAGCTGCGGCGAGTTGATCGAGCCGGCGCTGACGACCACTTCGCGGGTGGCGTGCGCTTCGTGCTGCCGGCCATGCAGATTGTAGCGCACGCCAATGCAGCGCTTGCCGTCGAACAGCAGGCATTCGGTCAGCGCGTTGGCGACGATGGTCAGGTTTGGCCGGCTGCGGGCGGGATCGAGGTAGCAGACCGCGGTGCTCATGCGGCGACCTCCGCGGATGGTCGCCTGGGTCATGCCGATGCCGTCCTGCTTGGCGCCGTTGTAGTCCTTGGTGTAAGTGATGCCGACCTGGCCCGCAGCCTTGATCAGCGCATCGTAGATCGCGCCGCTCTCGTTGCTTTCGGTCACCTTCAGCGGTCCGTTGCGGCCGCGATAGTCCTCGTCGGCATCGCCCTGGAAGCTCTCCATATCGCGGAAGATCGGCAGCACCTCGCGATAGCTCCAGCCGCGATTGCCGAGCTGCGCCCAGGTGTCGTAGTCCTGTGCCTGGCCGCGCACGAACACCATGCCGTTGATCGATGACGAGCCGCCCAGCAGCTTGCCGCGCGGGATCGGGATGCGGCGCTGGCCCGTCGCTGCCTCGGGCTCCGAGGCATAGAGCCAGTTCGCCCTGGGGTTGTCGATCAGCTTGGCGAAGCCGACCGGAATCCACGACCACGGATGGCTTTCGCGCCCGGCTTCCAGCACCAGCACCTTGTGCCGGGGGTCGGCGCTCAGCCGGTTGGCCAGCACCGAGCCGGCCGAGCCGGCGCCGACGACGATGAAGTCAAAGCTCTGTTGGTCCATTTTTCCCCCCGCGATTTGCATCGGTCACAAGCGCAGCATCCCGGTGAGCGCGGCTGCCGGAGCTCGATGGCACCAGCCAGCGCCTCGGCGGCGCTTGCGAACTCTGCGGCCTATCAGCCGCAAGTAGCCGACCACCTCCGCCGCGACGATTGCCCACCAACCTGCGTTGCTCCCGCGCCGACAATCTTTTTCCTCCGCTGGCCCGCATTGGATCGTAGGCGGCGGTCCCCACGGTAAGCAATGGATGGGGGATCCTCCGAGCGGATGACCAACAATTGGCGCATCTTTCGGTGGAAGGACCCGCCTGTCCCAGCGGTCCCTTCGAAATGCTGATTTAAGGAGCCGCTAAGTCATTGAAATGATTGAGCTGCCGCGTGTGTCGTGTACATGGATTTCGTGTTCGGGCACTAATGGATACCGGAAGAGGGGGCTTCCCATGCACATTGACCGTGACGCATGGCCGAGTGATTGCGGACATCCGCGCTGCCTCCGCTCACCACTGGTGTGGAGGCATGCATGAGCGTCGGCGAAAACGCGATCATCAGCTATACGATCAACGCGACCAATGTGAGCTTTCAGGGCACCTCTACCCTGGATCGCTTCAACCCTCCCAACCCCGTCAACTACTTCTGGACCTTCGGGGACGGCACCAACTTTACTGCCCAATCCGTCAGCCACACCTACGCCGTCGACGGCGATTACACCGTGACCCTGTCCGCTGCCGTCGGGTCCGGGCACGCGTCGACCAGTCAACTCGTGTTGGTCCCGCCTTCTCCCGCGACGATCTCGACCGTAACCGACGACGTCGCGCCGCTGACGGGCAACCTGGCGAACGGCGCGACCACCAACGACAATGACCTGACCGTCAAGGTATCGCTGCCGTCGGGCAGCGGCGTGACCCATGCCTCAGCGGGCGACGTGCTGCAGCTTTCCAACGCTTTCAGTTCGCAGGTTCTCAACACCTACTCCCTGACGGCCACCGACATCACCAACGGCTACGCCACGATCCAGACCGGATTCATGTTCGATGGCTCCGTCGAGCTGATCGCCCGGATCACCTCCGACCTCGGAGCGGGCACGACCAGCCAGGCGTCCAATGCCTTCGACGTCACCATCGACGCCACGGCGCCCGCCCCGCCGACCCTGGGCTATGGCCCCGGCGTTTCCGACACCAACGGCGCAACCGCCAGCGAAGCGGAGTTGGGCGGCGCGATCACGGTGAGGGGCAGCGAGCCCTTCACCACGCTCAACGTCACCTTCACCAATGGCACACACAGCGTCACCAAGAGCCTGAGCAACGCCGGCTTCGACCAGGCTGTCCAGCTGGCGGCCGGGGACCTGACGACCCTGGGAGACGGCATCATCACGGTCAGTGCGACCCAGACCGACACCGCGGGCAACACCTCCTCGCCGTCCACGATCAGCTTCGTGCTCGACACCCAGGCGCCCGCGAGCGCTGTGCTGGCGTTGGGCACGGGCGTGGGCGGCGGCGGCGCCACGTTCGCCGAAGCCACGCAGGCGGGCGGCGTGGTCACGGTCTCGGCGGAGGCGGGCACGGCGGTCACGGTGAACTTCACCAACCCCAGCAACGGCCACCAGGTGCAGAAGTTCCTGACCGCGGACGGCACTGCCCAGGCGGTCGTGCTGGACGGCGGCGATGTGACCTTCCTGGGCGACGGCTCCATCAACGTCGGCGCGTTCGCCCAGGATGCGGCCGGCAATATCTCGACGCCCGCCACGACGAACTTCACCCTCGACACGCAGCCGCCGGTTCCCGGGCTGATGTTCGTCGACCCTGCGGATCGGCTGGTCGACCACAACGAGGTCGCGAACGTGTCCTTCCACGTGGTGTCCGGAGTGGATCCGGGATACACGGCTGTCGCCACCTTCAGCGACGGCACGCCGGCCCACGACAAGACGGTCAACGTCCCGAGCAACGGCGATTACTTCGTCGACCTGACCGGCATGGGCCGCAACGTCACCTCGAAGTTGACCGTCACCGACGGGGCGGGCAACTCGACCACGTCGGTCGGCAACCCGGCCAGCATCACCGTGGCCACGTCGCCGGCGCTCGTGCTGACGCTCGCGGAATACAATTCGATTCCCATGCCGCAGTGGCAGGGCAATCCGGCGTATACCTCGGTCACGGTCAAGGACCTGCCGTCGAA
>CAZHQA010000034.1:0-17197 GCA_964533955.1 uncultured Reyranella sp.
CGCCTTCCTTGTAGCCGAGGCCGGAATCCTTGATGCCGCCGAACGGCGACATCTCAATGCGATAGCCTGGCACTTCCCAGACGTTCACCGTGCCGACCTGCAATTCGTCGACGAACCGGGTGATGTAGTCGAGCCGATCGGTGCAGACGCCGGAGGACAGGCCGTAAGCCGTGCCGTTCGAGACCCGGATAGCGTGCTCGATGTCCCTGACGCGGATGATCGGAATGGCCGGACCGAAGGTTTCCTCGCGGACCAGCTCGCAGCCGGGATCGACATGGTCAACGACGGTCGGCGGGAACAGCGCCCCGCGCCGGTCGTTGCCGTGCAGCAGCCTGGCGCCGTGCTTGGCAACGGCGTCGTTAACCCGGTTCTGGAACAAAGTCGCGGCGCGTTCATGGATCACGGTGCCAATATCGGTCTCGGGATCCAGAGGATCTCCGGCCCTGAGCCTCTTCGCCTTGGCCAGCACACGTTCGACGAAGGCATCGGCCACCTTATCGACCACGATGATACGCTTCACCGCCGTGCAGCGCTGGCCGGAATTCTTGGTTGCACCGGCGACGGCGAGGTCGGCTGCCCTGTCGAGGTCGGCGTCCTCCATGACGATCAAGGGATCGTTGCCGCCCAGTTCGAGAACGAGGCGTTTGTAGCCCGCTTTCTCGGCGATGTATTTGCCGACCCGCACGGAGCCCGTGAAAGTGATCAGGTCGGCGCGCGGATCGACGATCATCGCATCACCGATATCCGACGGGTTGCCTGTGATGACCGACAGCATTTCCGGCGGCAGGCCCGCCTCGTAAAGAGTGTCGGCCAGAAACAGTGCCGTGAGCGGCGTCAACTCGGTCGGCTTCAACACGACGCAGTTGTTGGTGGCGAACGCCGGCGCCAGCTTGTGGGCCACCATGTTGAGCGGATGATTGAACGGCGTGATCGCGGAGATGGCGTTCAGCGGTTGGCGCAGGGTGAAGATCTTGCGCGGCTTGCCGTGCGGGGTGAGGTCGCAGGAGAAAGTCTGGCCGTCGTCCAGCAGGCAGAGCTGGCCGGCAAAAGTGAAAACGTCGTAGGCGCGGCCGACCTCGTAGAGGGTATCCTTCAGGCACAGGCCGGACTCCAGGGTGATCAGGCGGGACAGCTCGTCCTTGCGCGAGACCAGCAGCTCGGCGGTCTTGAGCAATATCTTCTGCCGCTCGTAGCGAGTCAGCTTTGGCCTGTAGGCATGGGCTATGCGGAAAGCCTCGGCCACCAGTTCGCGCGTGGCCCGCGGCACTGTGCCGACCAGCCGATTGTCCCAGGGAAAGCGCACTTCGAGACGCCCACTGCTCTCGACCTTCTTGCCGGCAATACGCAGCTGCTCGTGGCGCACGTCGCCGCGGATCATCGTGTCCATGGAGTGTCTTTCTTCAGGCCACCAGGTTGAGGGCGAGGTCGAAGGCATCGAAGTTGCGCCAATGACGGTCGACGTGCGCGACGAGCTTTCGGTTGCACAGCAGCGGAACGCGCTGCTCGGAGATGCCGCCGTGGCTGCGCAGCGGCTCGGTCAGGCCCGACAGGTCGTGCTTGGCGGCCGACGTACCGAGCACCTTGTGCTTGGTCGACACGACGACGATGTCGCCCAGCCGGTCGGCGGGCAGCTCGAACCGCTTGGCGGCTTCCTCCTTGGACAGCACCGTCTCGATGCCGTCCAGTACCTTGAGCCTGGCAATCTGCGCCGCGGGTTCCGCGCAATAGACCACGGCGTAGGATCCAAGGGCGCCGTGGTGCACGACATAGGGATCGGTGATCGGCAGGATGACGCGCGCCTTGTCCTTGCCGAGCCAGCCATCGAACAGGTCCTGCAGGTAAATCACGTCGGGCTGGCCGTCTTTGGCAAACTTGGCATTCATGCCGTGGTCGGCCGTCAGCACGATGGTACAGCCCAGCGTATCCAGCCTGGCCATGTAGCCATCCATCATGGCGTAGAAATCGTTGGCGACCGGCGTGCCAGGTGCGTGCTTGTGCTGGATGTAGTCGGTGGTCGAGAGATACATAATTTCCGGCCGATCGCGCTCCATCAGCTTCACGCCGGCCGCGAACACGAACTCCGACAGGCCGGCGCTGTAGACGTCGGGTACCGGCAGGCCGACCAATGCATTCACATTGTCGATGCCGTTCTCGCCAAGCGTTGCCTTGTCGGACTTCTCGGAGGAGAAACTGCAAGCCTTGCGCGGTCCAAGCACCAAGCCCTTGCCCAACAGCCCGCGGAGCTTGTCCTTGGCGGTGATGACGGCAATACGGCAACCGGCGCGCTGGAGGGACGGAAACAGCGTCTCGACCCGCAGGAACTTCGGGTCGTTCATCATCACTTCCCTGCCGGTCTCAGGATCGAGAAAGTAGTTGCCGCTGATGCCATGAACTGCCGGAGGCCGGCCGGTGACGATCGAAAGATTATTGGGATTGGTGAAGGATGGCACGACGCAGTCGGCGAGCAGGTTGGTGCCCCGCGCCAGTAGGCTGCCGAACCAGGGCGCGCGATTTGCCTCGACCGCACGCTCGATATAGCCCGGCTCGGAGCCATCGATGCAGATCACGACCGTCGGATCATTGGGCAGCCGATAGCGCCGGCCGTTCACGGTGATCTCGCCGATTTTGCCCAGAGTGTCGGGTGCCATGTATGCTGCTCCGCCCTATTCCGCCGCCAGCGCCGGCCCGCCATTGCTGACCCGCATATCGTCCAGCACCTCGCGCACCGCCTCCAGAGCGCCCCTCATATCCTCGGGATGGAGCCGGCCAATGCAGCCAATGCGGAAGGAATCGGCGACCGTCAGCTTGCCGGGATAGATCACGTAGCCGCGATTCTTGAGTTCGTCATAGAAGCGCTGAAACTCGAACTTCGGATCGGTCGGCATATGGAACGTGACGATGATCGGCGCCTGCAGCTTCTCTCCGAGCAAGGGACGGAATCCCATGGTGCGCATGCCGTCGATCAGAATGCGGGCGTTCTCCCGGTAGCGTCCGCCGCGGCCGGCCACGCCTCCCTCGGCCGTATGCTCCTCGATCGCCTTGCCGAGCGCCACGATGACGTGGATGGGCGGCGTGAAGCGATATTGGCCCGTCTTGGCGAAGTTCTCCGCCTGTTCGAAGAGATCGAGCACCAGGGTCGTGGCGTTGCCCTTGCTTTCGGCGAGCGCCGCCTTGCGGCAGACGACGAATCCCAGGCCGGGCACGCCCTCGAGGCACTTGTTCGACGAGGCGGCCAGCGCATCACAGGCAATCCTGCGGACGTCGATCTCGAGCGCGCCGAAGGCGCTCATCGAATCGACCAGCAATCGCCGCCCCTGTCGCGCCACCAACGCGCCGATCTCGGCGATGGGATTGAGAATGCCAGAGGTGGTTTCACAATGGACGGCGAAGACGTGGGTGATCGTCTGGTCGTCGGCCAGCATTTTTTCGAGCCGGGCGAGGTCGGGCGGAGTGTCCTCTCGCGTCTCGTGCACGACGACGGCGCGGCCGGCAATCTCAGCGATCTTTTTTGCCCGCTGGCCGTAGGCACCGTTGATCAATACCAGCAGCTTGCCGCTCCGGGGCACGAAGCTGGTAATCATCGCTTCGACGGCAAACGTGCCCGAGCCCTGCACCGGGACCGTGACGTAGGTACCCTCGCCGCCCGCCAATTCGACGATCCTGTCCAGGACCATACGGTTGATACGCAGGAACTCAGAATCGCGCGAGCCCCAGTCGTGCACCATCGCCTGCTTCACCGCCATCGAGGTCGTGAGCGGGCCAGGGGTAAGCAGCAACGGATCGCCGGTTTCGGAGGCGGCAGGCTTGGTGAGCGACATGTCTCGATGATCGGCTCGCAACATCTATCCGTCCAGTATATAAACCGGATAGATGATATCGGTTAAACTGATATGACGCCCAGCCAGCTTCGGGCCTTCCACCTGGTGGCCGAATCCGGTTCATTCTCCGCCGCCGCACGCGATTCCGGCCTGAGCCAGCCCAATCTGTCGGGCCAGGTGACGTCACTCGAAAAGGCTTACGGTCTGCGTCTGTTCGACCGCCGTGGCCGCTCGGTGGTGCCCACCGAGACGGGACGCCAACTGCACGGCATCACGGCCCGCCTGTTCGCGCTGCAGGATGAAGCCCGGGCCCTGCTCGCCGGCGAACAGGCGCTGACCCGCGGCCACCTCCGGATCGCCGCCGACTCGGCGCATCATGTCGTGCCGCTGATGGCGGCCCTGCGCCAGCGTGCGGGATCGCTGACCTTCGCGCTGTCGATCGACAACTCGGCGATCGTGCTGGAGCGCCTGCTGCGCCATGAAGCCGACGTCGCTGTCATGGCCAAGAGCGTTTCCGACCCTCGCCTTCATTCCCTTCGGCTGCGCAACGACCGGCTCATCTTGTTCGTACCGGCTGGCCACGCGCTTTCTCGCCGCGAGCGGGTGCCGCTTGCGGCGCTGGCCGGCCAGGAACTGGTCCTGCGCGAGAGGGGTTCGATTACGCGTGAAGTGCTCGAGCAGGCAATGGCGGCGACCGACATCCGGCCGAGCGCCATCGTCGAGGTCCAGACCCGTGAGGGCGTGCGCGAGGCGGTGGCGGCCGGCTTCGGCATCGGCGCGGTATTCGCCAGCGAGTTCGGCAACGATCGGCGGTTCCGCGCAGTCGCGGTGTCGGATACCGATCTCGCCGTCATGGAGTATGCGGTGTGCCTGCAGGAGCGGCGGCGGGCCGCGTTGGTGCGCGCCTTCATGGATGAAGCGATGCATCAGGCGCACAGCCACAAATCCGTCAAATAACTTTTACGGGCACCAGGTGAAGCGTAGGCTGCCCCGATCATGCAAGGCGTGACCACAATCCTGAACCTGCTGGGCGCCGTGGCGCTGCTGCTGTGGGGCGTGCGCATGGTCCGTACTGGCCTGACACGCGCCTTCGGCGCCACCCTCCGCCGGGTCATCGGCGTCTGCTCGAAGAACCGCTTCACCGCCTTTACCGGCGGCATCGTGTTGACGGCGCTCTTGCAGTCCAGCACGGCGACTGCGCTGCTGATCGCGTCGTTTGCCGGCCGTGGCCTGATCACATTGTCGATCGCCATCGCCGTCATGCTGGGCGCCAATGTCGGCACCACGCTGACCTCGCAGGTCCTCTCGTTCGACCTGTCCTGGGTGTCGCCGCTGATGATCGCGATTGGCGTCATATCCTTCCTCTCAGGCCAGGCCGACAAGGCTCGCCATCTCGGTCGGGTGGCGATCGGCCTCGGCCTCATGCTGTTGTCGCTGCAGCTCCTCGCGTCGGCGACGGCGCCGTTGAGCTCCTCGCCCGCATTCGTTGCCGCGCTCGAGGGAATGCAGGACGAATACGTCATCGCCGTGCTGTTCGGTGCGCTCGCCACCTGGGCGGTGCATTCCAGCCTGTCGATGGTTCTGCTGATCATGTCCTTTGCGGCGAGCGGCATCGTGCATGCGCCTCTGGCGCTGGCGCTGGTGATCGGCGCCAACATAGGCAGCGCCTGGGCGCCCTACATGGACCAATCGCCGACCAATCCCTCGGCGCGCAGGGTTCCGCTCTCCAACCTGATCAGCCGGGTGGTGATCGGCATTGCCCTTCTGCCGCTGCTGAAGCCCATGGTGGTGTGGCTGGCGATGGTAGACGCGCTGCCGGCACGCATGGCGGTGAACTTCCACACCCTGTTCAGCCTGGTCGCCGCTGTGGTGTTCCTGCCGCTGATCGATCCCATGGCCAAGCTGTGCCGCCGGCTGCTGCCCGACCGGCCTGCCAGCGACGATCCCGCCAAGCCTCGCCATCTCGATCCGCACGTGCTCGACACGCCGGCCGAGGCGCTGGGCTGCGCCATGCGCGAGACACTCTATCTCGGCGACCGTGTTGCCGAAATGCTGCGGCATACGATGGACATCTTCGAGCGCAATGACGAGAAGGGAATGCACGCCATCGCCGGCGAAGACAACACGGTCGATCACCTGTACGAATCGATCAAGCTTTACCTCGTCAAGATCTCCCGCAGCGATCTCGGCGACGAAGAGAGCCGCCGCTACATCGAGATCCTGTCCTTCACCACCAAC
This sequence comes from uncultured Reyranella sp., assembly GCA_964533955.1. Lineage (GTDB taxonomy): Bacteria > Pseudomonadota > Alphaproteobacteria > Reyranellales > Reyranellaceae > Reyranella. The sequence goes on from CAZHQA010000034.1 coordinate 6,057, forward strand.
CTCGAGCATATCGGCGACATCATCGACAAGAACCTGATGGATCTGGCCGCGAAGAAGATCAAGAACCGCTGGGCCTTCTCGACGGAAGGCATGGCGGAGTTGAGGGCCTTTCATGCGCGCGTGATGGACAACCTTCGTCTTGCTATGAACGTCTTCACGACGCGCGACATTGCACTGGCGCGACGGCTGGTGGCTGAGAAGACCGCGATGCGCGAGCTCGAGGCCAAGGCTTCCGACAGCCACTTCGCCCGCCTGCGCGAAGGCCGGCCGGAATCGATCGAGACCAGCTCGGTCCATATCGACGTGATCCGCGACCTCAAGCGCATCAACGGCCACCTGACCTCGGTGGCCTATCCGATCCTCGAGGCGGCAGGGGAGCTTGCCGACACCCGGCTCAAGGACACTCAGCCCTTGATGCGGGCACCGGCCGGATCGTAGGGCGCGCGGAGGCCGACCCTGGCCTTGAGCCGTGCGCCGGCAAGGTCGACCTCGAACCTGCCCGACTGAAGCCAGCCAGCATCGATCGCCTGGCCATCCTCGCGCTGGGCATAGGCCAGCCCGACCGCGGCGCCGACCGTATGGCCGTAGGCCGCCGAGGTCAGATCACCCACCGGCCTGCCATCGCGCAGCAGGGTTTCGCCGCCCCACAAGAGTGGCTCGCTGTCCTCGAGCACGACCGATACCAGACGGCGCGCCAGGGGCCTGGCACGGGCCTCGATCAGCGCCTGACGGCCCAGGAACCCGCCCGGCTTGTCGAGCTTCACCGCCCAGCCGAGGCCGGCGTGCCAGGGCGTGTCGTCAGGCGTGAGCTCTCGGCCCCAAGCGCGGTAGGCCTTCTCGAGGCGCAACCCCTCGATCGCGTAGTAACCCATGTCGCGCAGTCCGACGTCGCCGCCTGCGCCATGCAGGGCTTCGAACACGGTAACGGCAAACTCGGCGGGCACGTAAAGTTCCCAGCCAAGCTCCCCCATGTAAGTGCGGCGCGACGCAAGCACGGTGGCGTAGCCCACGTCGATCTCGCGGATCGTGGCGAACGGAAAGGCCTCATTGGAGAAGTCGGCCTTGCTCACTTTCTGCAGAAGCGTGCGGCTCCGTGGCCCCATGACCGACAGCACCGTCCAGGCGCCGGTGACATCGGTCATCGTCGCATGCGCGCCTTGCGGCAGGTTGCGGCCGATCCAGTCGGCGTCGCGCGTCACCTGGGCCGAGCCGGTGATGATCAGGAATTTGTCGGCCGCCAGGCGGGCGACGGTGAGGTCACTCTCGTAGGTACCGCGCTCGTTCAGGAGGCCGGTATAGACCGTGCGCCCCACCGGCACAGCGATGTCGTTGGTGCAGAGATGCTGGAGCGAGGACTCGGCGTCCCTGCCCTGCATCAGGAACTTGCCGAACGAGGTCTCGTCGGCGACCGTGACCGCTTCGCGTGTCGCTTTGTGCTCGCCCGCGACGGCGTCGAACCAGGCGCCGCGGCCCCAGCCATACTGCATGTCCGGCGTCTTGCCGAGGCCGGCGAACCAGTTGGGCCGGTCCCAGCCCATCTTGTTGCCGAACCAGGCGCCTCGCGCCATCAGCCGGTCGTAAAGCGGCGAACGGCGGAACGGCCGGCCACTCTCATGCTCGCGCTGCGGCCATGGCATCCTGTAGTGAAGGCCGAGCGTCTCGGCCACACGGTCGCGCAACCACGCATCGTTGCCGTGGAAGCCGGCAAAGCGGCGGATATCGACCGGCCAGAGATCGAGCGTCGGTTCGCCGGCCACGATCCATTCGGCCAGGGCCATGCCGGCGCCGCCGGAACTCGCGATACCCATCGAATTGAAGCCTGCGCCGACGAAAAATCCCTTGAGGCCCGGCGCCTCGCCGAGAATGTAGCTGAGGTCGGGCGTGAAGCTCTCGGGACCGTTCATGAAGGTCTTGATGCCGGCTTTCTCGAGAGCAGGCACCCGGATCAAAGCATTGTCCATCAGGATCTGGAACTGATCCCAATCGTCCGGCAGCATGCCGAACTCGAAATCGTCGGGAATGACGTCCTTGTTCCAGGGCTTGGCCTGCGGTTCGAAGCCTCCCATCAGCAGGCCGCCCACCTCTTCCTTGAAATAGATGTAGCCGTCGGGATCGCGCATCACCGGCAAGTCGCGCGGCACGCCCTCAATCTTCTCGGTGACGATGTACATGTGCTCGCAGGAATAGAGCGGCACAGTGACGCCGACCATGCGCCCGACCTGGCGCGCCCACTGGCCGGCGCAATTCACTACCACGTCCGCCTTGATCGACCCTTCGGTGGTCTGGACGCCCGCCACGCGACCGTCCCTGGTGTCGATCGAGGTGACCCGCGTCTTCTCGAAGATGCGCACGCCGTTGGTGCGCGCACCCTTGGCCAATGCCTGGGTGATGTCTGCCGGATTGGCCTTGCCGTCGCCCGGCAGCCAGACCGCGCCCACCAGATCGTCGGTGCGCATGATCGGATACTTGTCGCCTGCCTGTCGGGGCGTGAGTTCCTCGCAGGCAACGCCCTGCTTGTTCGCTGTCGCCGCGGATCGGCGCAGGTAAGTCATGCGCTCCGGCGTGCGCGCAACGGAGATCGATCCGCACTGCTTCCAGCCTGTTGCCAAGCCGGTCTCCGCCTCGAGCCCGGCATAGAGCCGGGTGCTGTACTGGATCAGGCGCGTCAGGTTCTGATAGCCGCGCAATTGGCCCACGAGGCCTGCCGCATGCCAGGTCGTGCCCCCGGTCAGGCGCCCCTGCTCGAGGACCACGACGTCCTTCCAACCGTTCTTGGCCAGATGATAGGCGGTCGAGCAGCCCATGATGCCGCCACCGATGATGACGACGCGTGCGTGAGAAGGGATCATGCGCCTCGCCATCCTCCGTCGCGGCATGACCGCGATACCTCCCCAATTGAACGGGGAGGAAAGCTCGAAGTCATCACAACCTCCCGCTCACCGCCGCCTCGTACATCTTGCGCATCTCCGGGACCCCGGCCTTGATGGGGTTGCCGCTGGCAGTCGGATCGACGGCCGCCATCTCTGCCAGGGTGTCGAGTTGGCTCTCCTTGACGCCAAGCTCCGCCAAAGTATGTGGGATGCCGATCGCGCGCCGGAGATCGAGCGTCCATTGCATGAAACCGTCGAAGGTCGGCGTACGCAGGTCGAGCCAGCGCCCCAGCCGGACGACCTTATCCTCGATGGCGGCGCGGTTGAATTTCACGACATAGGGCATGGCGACCGCATTTGTCATGCCATGGTGCGTGTCGAGCGTGGCACCCACGGGATGCGACAGCGAATGGATGGCGCCCAGCCCTTTCTGGAACGCGGTAGATCCCATCTGCGAGGCAGCGAGCATATGCGCACGTGCCTCGAGGTCGCGGCCATCCTTCACCGCGCGCGCCAGATTGCCTTTCACCAGGCGCATGCCTTCAACCGCGATGCCTTCGGCGTAAGGATGATAGCCCGGCGCGCAATAGGCTTCGAAACAATGGATGAAGGCGTCCATGCCGGTGCCGGCGGTCAGCTTGGGCGGCAGACCGACGGTCAATTCGGGATCGGCAATGACGATGGCGGGCATCATCCTGGGGTGGAAGATCACCTTCTTTGTGCGGGTTGCCTCGTTGGTGATCACCGAGGCGCGGCCCGTCTCCGACCCGGTGCCGGCGGTGGTCGGCACCGCAATCGATGGATAGATCCCGGCCGGATTGGCGCGCGTCCACCAGTCGCCGACGTCCTCGAAGTCCCACATCGGCCGCGTCTGGCCCGCCATGAAGGCGATCGCCTTGGCGGCGTCGATGCCCGAGCCACCCCCCCAGGCGATCACGCCGTCGTGCTTGCCGGCACGCAGGACCTTGAGGCCGGATTCGACGTTGCTGGCCACCGGATTCGGCTTCACGTCGCTGAACAGGGCGACCTCGAGGCCGGCCTTGCGCAGCGCCACCATGGCATCGGCGATCATGGGCAATTTGGCGAGGCCGGGATCGGTGACCAGCAGCGGCCGCTTCAACCCCACGGCCTTGCAGGCCTCGGGCAGCTCCCGGATACGACCTGCGCCGAAACGGATCGAGGTTGGATAGTTCCAGTTGCCGACGAGAGGCTGAGACATCAGATGATTTCCATATACCGGTCGAGTTCCCATTCCGTGATGGTCTTGCGGAACTCCCGCTCTTCCCACTCACGCGTTGCCGAATAGTGATCGACGAAGGCGTCGCCGAACAGCTCGCGCGCCGCCTTCGAGCCCTTCAGCCGGCCCGCCGCCTCCATCAACGTGCGCGGCAGCTGTGCCTTGGCCGGATGCTTCCTCTCGTAGCTGTTTCCCTTGACCGGCTCGCCGGGGTCGACCTTGTTCTCGATCCCCCACAGGCCGGAGCCGATCGCGGCGGCGAGCGCCAGGTACGGATTGGCGTCGGCGGCGGCAACGCGATACTCCACTCGCGTGGATTTGGCCGAACCCGGAATCACGCGCAGCGCGCAGGTGCGGTTCTCCGCCCCCCAGCTCGCGGCGGTCGGCGCCCAGAAGCCCGGGATCAGCCGACGATAGGCATTGACCGTCGAGGCCACCATGCCCAGGAGCTCCGGCATCAATGCCTGCTGGCCGCCGACGAACTGGCGGAAGGTCCTGCTCATCCGGTTGGGCGCCTTCTCGTCGAAGAAGACGGGCTTGCCGTCCTTCCACAGCGACATGTGCATGTGGCCGCCGCATCCCGGCCAGTCCTTGGACCATTTGGCCATGAAAGTCGCGAGCCAGTCGCGCTTTTGCGCCAGCACCTTGGTGAAGAGCTTGAACAGTGCGGCGCGGTCGGCGGCCTCGAGGCCTTCGGAGACGCGCAACGCCGCCTCCAGAACCCCGGCCCCCGTCTCCGTGTGCAGCCCTTCGATGCCCATATCCATGGTCTCGCACATCGCAAGCAGGTCCTTGTACCAGTCGCTCAGCACCGAATTGCGCAGCACCGAATAACCGAAGAAGCCGGGCGAGATCGGCTTGAGATTCTTGTAGCCCTTCTCGCGGATCGAGAAGGCGGTCTCGGCAAAAACGAAGAATTCATATTCGAACCCCACCCGGACCTCGAAGCCGAGCCTCTTCGCGTGCGCCAGCACGCGGCGCAGCACGCCGCGCGGGCAGATGTCCTCGGCCGGTCCGGTGAACTCGCACAGGAACATCAGGTTGCCGGGCTCCGTCGCGATCTCGCGGCAGCTCTCGGGGACGATACGGACGTTGGCGTCTGGATAGGCAGTGTGCCAGCCGGTGAAGGTGACGTTGTCGTAAAGCTGATCGTAGCTGTCCCAGCCCAGCACCACGTCGCAGAAGCCCATGCCGCCCTCGAGGGCGGACTTGAACTTGTCGATATGCACGTATTTGCCGCGCAGGACCCCATCGATGTCGTGCACGCCGACCTTGACGTGACTGAGCCCGCGCTGCTTGACGATCTTCAGCGCATCAGCCGCCGTCCTGACCTGACGCGGGTCCATTGCCCCTCCCCTGTTTGGGGAGCCAGACTAGCTGGCGAGGTACCGCGGAAGCCAGAGCGCAATGTCGGGAACCAGCGTGATCACCATGGTGAACAGGATCATGATGATCAGGTAGGGCAAAGTGACCTTGGCGATGTAGCCCAGACCGTCCTCGGTCAAACCCTGGATCACGAACAGGTTGAAGCCCACCGGCGGGGTGATCTGCGCCATCTCCACCACGAGCACCAGAAAGATGCCGAACCAGATCACGTCGAAGCCGGCCGCCTTCACGATCGGCATGACGACCGGCAGGGTCATGACGATCATGCTGAAGCCGTCGAGGAAGCAGCCCAGGATCAGGTAGAACACGATCAGCGCCACGATCAGCATCAGCGGCGACAGCTGCAGGCTGGTCACGAACTCGGCCACGGCCGACGGAATACTGAGGAAGGCTGCGGCGCTTCCCAGGATCGAGGCGCCGAGCACGATCAGCGCAATCATGGAGCAGGTCTGGACCGCTCCGATACCGATTGCCTTGAGCGCCGACCATGTCATCTCGCCCTGCAGGCGGGCCACGATCAGGGCGCCCAGCACTCCAACACCCGCTGCCTCGGACGGTGTGGCAAGCCCCCCGTACATCGAGCCCAGCACGCAGGCGATCAGGAATACTGCAGGTCCGAGTTCCCTGATCGAAGCCAGGTACTCGGCGGTGCTGGCGACGCGGATCTTGCGTTCGCTCTCGGGCACGAGCGCCGGGTTTATCGCCGAATGGACCATGATCCAGGTCATGAAGCAGCCGGCCAGCAGGAAGCCCGGAATGAACCCCGCCGTGAACAGCTTGGCGATCGAGACGTCACCCAGCACGCCGTAGATGATCATGATGTTAGACGGCGGGATCAGAAATCCCAGTGTCCCGGAGCCGGCGAGCGACCCGACGGCCACGTCCTTCGAGTAGCCGCGTTTCAGCAGTTCGCCCAGCGAGATGCGGCCGACCACTTGCGTGGTCGCCGCCGACGATCCCGAGATTGCGGCGAAGATCGAGCAGCCGATGACGTTGACGTGCAGCAGCCGGCCCGGCAGCAATGCAGCCCACGGCGCCAGGCCATTGAACAATGATTGCGAAAGGCGAGTACGGAAAAGGATCTCTCCCATCAGGATGAACAGCGGCAGCGCCAGCAGCTCCTGGGTGGTGAGAATGTTCCACGCATATTGCGCGACCAGCTTGTCGAGCGGAATCTCGCGAAACAGTGCCAGCAGCACGGTGCCGGTGACCGCGAGGGTCCAGCCGATCCACAGGCCGCCCGCCAGAAAGGCGAACAGCACCACGAACATGGTGACGACGACGATCAGCATCGTTGTCTAGGCTTCCCGACGCGCGCTCATTCGGCGACGCCGCCGGCTCTCATGCTGAGATCCTCGAGCGGAAGGCCGAGGGCTGCCTGCAGGAAGCGGGCAGCGAACTGGATCGTCAGGAGAATGATTCCGAAGGTGACGAAGGCCTGAGGAATCCAGACCAAGGTGCCGCTGGAAATGGACGTCTGCCCCGCATCGAAGCTGCGCCAAGTGAAGTACCCCATCGACCAGGCAAGAAAGCCGCAGAAGAGGGTGCCGAGTGCGGCGAGCACGGTTTCCATCCGGCGGCGAACGGCCGGCGAGACCCGGGCCAGGACCAGCGTCACCCGGATGTGGCCGCCGGCGCGCAGAGTCATTGCCGCCCCGAACGTGAAGCACGCCGCCATCAGATAGGAGCTGTACTCCCAGGCGACGGGAATATCCGCCGGCACCCAGGGGAAGACGTCCGACAGGGCGCGAACCACGACTTCCGCGATCATCAGCGTTGTCAGCGTCACCAGACAGCCGACGCCCAGCCAGCCGTCGAGCCGGCTCAGCAGGTCGATGCCATCGAGCAGCTGACGCAGCCCCGCCGGCGCGCCGGCATTGGGGTTCGGGCCGCGGTGCATCAGGCGCGTTTGACCTCGGCGAGATAAGCCTTGATCGGTGCCTGGGACGACGGGACCTTTTTCATGAAATCGGCCAGCAGATGTTCGCTCCGCTTGCGCAGGTCCGCCATCATCGCGGGCGACGGCGTGACGAGCGTCATGCCGCCGTCGACCATTTTCTTGGCGCAGTCCTTGTCGGCAGCGAAGGCGGACTCCCAGAACTCCGGCTCGAGCTTCCTGGCCAGCTCCGTGATCGCCTTCTGGTGCTCCGGCTTGATCTTCTTCCAGGTGTCATTGTTGATCGTGACGAGGTCGGCCGACCATTGCTGGTTGGTCGCGTGGAAGAACTTGAGGAACTCCCAGAACTTGCCGTCGACGCCCGACACGGCCGAGGTCGATACGCCGGAGACGGCACCCGACGACAAGGCCGGCAGCAACTCGCCCCAGGGGATGACGACGGGCGCCATGCCGACGGAGGCCCAGATGTCCTGCGCGCTCTTGTCGGCGGTGCGGATCTTGATGCCCTTCAGGGTATCGACCGTCTCCGCCTTTACCTTGAGATGGAGATACTGGTTGGGCCAGGGCGCGATGTAGAGAATCGTCTGATTATTCCTGGCTGCGATCTTCTCGTATTCCGGACGGATGTGCTTGTGCAGGATCTTCAGCTCCTCGCGCGAGCCGGCGAGGAACGGAATGCCTTCGATGCCCATGAACGGCTCGTCGCCGATCTGCTGGGTATTGAGGAAATCGGCGATCGGCACCAGCCCGTCGCGTACGGCGCGCAAGCACTCCGGCCCCTTGAAGCCGAGCTGGCCCCCTGACTTAACGTCGATCTCGATTGCCCCGTCGGTCGCCTTCTTCACTTCGTCGGCGAAGCGGCGGCAATTGATCACGTGAAAATTGGCGTCCGGCCAAACCGTCGCCAGCGGCAGCTTCATGGCGGCCTGCGCGCGCGCGATAGCCGGCGCCATGACGAGCGCTCCGGCGGCGGTTTTGATCGCGGTTCTACGCCCCAAAGTCGTCATCACTGGTTCCCTTCCCACAGGCCCGTTTGAGCCGTCCGACCGTAGACCGACCGCACATGCGTTGCAATTCGTGGGCCAAGCCGCCTATGGTCCAGCGTGGCCGCACCAGCGACAGCAATGACCCGTGCGCGCGCCTACGCGCTCTTACGATCTTCGGACAGCAGTCCCGGAGCACGGCGCTGGCGAACTTTTCATTTTGGGGTGCTGAGCGCAGGGCTGCTCGCTGTCGCGATATCTTCGATCGACAACTTGCCCGATTGGCTCGATCGCGGGATGGCCGCCGTCATCGTCCTGGTCGCGGTCATCTTCCTCGCCGAGTACAGCGTCCGGATCTGGTCGGTGCCTGAGTCGTCGCGCTATGCCGGCATGTCGGATGGACGCGCCCGCCTGCGCTGGGCGCTTTCTCTCAACGGGATGATCGGTCTGCTGGCTGTCTTGCCCGCATTCGGCATCACGACGGGTGTCGTCAATGCCGACAGCGATATTGCCGCGATTTTCTGCCTGTTGTGGGTGTTCAAGCTCGGTCTCTACGCGCCCGCCATGGGGACGCTGGTCCGCGTGATCTCCAACGAGCGCGCGACATTGGCGAGCGTGCTCATCATCTTCGTGATCGCGCTGGTCTCGGCCGCTACCGCCACTCATCTGTTGGAGCGCATCGGGCAGCCCAAGGTGTTCGGCACCATCCCCGACTCCCTGTGGTGGGCAGTCGTCACCCTCACCACCACGGGCTACGGCGATGTCGTGCCCCAATCCGTGGGCGGCAAGATGATCGGCTCGCTGCTCATGGTTAGCGGCATCATTGTCCTGGCGCTGATGACCGGTATCCTCGCCACCGGATTTGCCGAGGAGGAGCGCCGGCGCGAGTACCTTCGCGTGTGGGACCAGGTGACCAAGGTACCGATGTTCACCGCGCTCGGCACAGTCACGCTGTCGGAGATCGTCGGCAAGCTGCGTGTGCGCCACTATCCACCCCGCATCGTTGTCGTCCGGCGGGACGAACCCGGCGATTCGATGTTCTTCATCACCGAAGGCGAGGTCGAGGTACGCCTGCCGCACGCTTCGGTGCGCCTTGGCCAGGGTGGTTTTTTCGGCGAGATGGCCCTGCTGACACGCATGCCGCGCGTCGCGACGGTGGTCACCACCCAGCCTGTAACGTTGCTGGTTCTCTATGCCAGCGACTTCTACGAGATTGCTGCCCACATCCCCTCCCTGGTCGAGGCGGTGGAGCGCGAATCCCAGCGACGCCAGGCGGAAAACGAAGCCAAACTGGCCGCCGCCGGGACTACCTAGAGGATACGATTGGCCGGAGGCCCGCCTTCGGGTATATCGCCGCCGATGTCGCAAATCACGCCCGTCATCCTGGTTGGGGGTTCCGGCAAACGCCTGTGGCCGTTGTCGCGCGAAAGCATGCCCAAGCAATTCGTCCCTCTTCTGGGCACGCAATCGACCTTTCAGCAAACGCTGCAGCGCGTTGCCGATCCGAGTCTGTTCGGCCGGCCCGTGATCGCGACCAACGACGCCTATCGCTTCATGGCCGAGCAGCAAGCCCGGGACGTCGGCGTGGCGATCGATATCCTGGTCGAGCCGTCCCGGCGTGATTCGGGCCCGGCGATGGCCGCCGCCGCGGCCTATTGCAGGAACCAGGGCGCCCAGGCCGTTCTGGCGCTCGCCTCGGACCATCTGGTCATCGGCGCCGAGGAGTTCCTTGCCGCCTGCCGCGAGGGCCTCGTGGCCGTGCAGAAGGGCGGCATCGTCACCTTCGGCATTGCACCGACCGAGCCCAAGACCGACTACGGCTATATCCGGCCGGGCAGCGAACATATCGGCACGGTCCAAAAGGTTGCGGCGTTCGTCGAAAAGCCCAATGCCCAGACGGCCCTGCGCTACATCTCCGAGGGCTTGTTGTGGAACAGCGGCAATTTCCTGTTCCCGCCGGGCCTGCTGCTCTCCGAGATGGCGCGCTTCGAGCCGGCCATGGCGGCCGCCGCGGAAGAGTCGGTCGCCAAGGCCAAGCGGACCGGATCAACGGTCTTTCTCGATGCCGAAGCGTTCGCCAGGGCGCCCGCCAAATCGATCGACTATGCGGTCATGGAGCGCACCGACAAGTGCTGGGTCGTGCCGGCCCGCTTCCGCTGGTCCGACCTCGGCACCTGGGATGCCCTGCTCGACGTCGGTGACGCCGACAGCGCCGGCAATGTCACCGAGGGGCCGGTCGAGATCGACCACGTGCGCAATTCCTATATCCGTTCGGATGGACCCCTGACCGCGGTGATCGGTGTGGAGGAAGTCGTGGTCGTGGCGATGAATGACGCAGTCCTGGTCGGTCATCGCGCCAACCTGCCGCGGCTCAAGGACGTGGTGCAGCGTATGTCGGACGGCAAGCACAAGGCCGCCACGGAGCATGCCGTAATGCACCGGCCATGGGGCAGCTATCAGGATATCGATCGCGGCGAACGCTTCCGCGCGAAGCGGCTCAGCGTCAAGCCGGGCGGCAAGCTCAGCCTGCAAAGCCACAAGCGCCGGGCCGAACATTGGGTCGTGGTAAAGGGCGTCGCCGAAGTCACGCTCGACGGCAAGATCATGACGCTCCACGAGAACGAGTCGATCTACATCCCGATGGGCGGCATCCATCGCCTCGCCAACCCCGGCGCAGAGCCGCTTGAGGTGGTCGAGGTGCAGACCGGCGATTATCTCGAGGAAGACGACATCACCCGCTACGAAGACATCTACGCCCGGGTGTGATG
>CAZHQA010000034.1:17297-19240 GCA_964533955.1 uncultured Reyranella sp.
CCACGCTGGGTGCGCGGTGGTCGAGCGTGCCACTGGGCTCGCCGGGCGGCGTCGACGGCCCGTTCCTCGAAGGCGGCGACGTACTGCTCAACGGCTACGAGATCTATGTCGGCATGTCTGGCTGTGCCTCCGACATGGCGGGCATCGACTGGCTGCAAGCCCTGCTCGGCGAGCGCTATCGCGTGATCCCGGTGGCGTTGCGTTCGAACGTGCTGCATCTCGACTGCGCCCTCGGCCTGATCAAGCCGGGCCTGCTGATCTGGTGCCCCGAGAAATTGATCGACGGGTTGCCGATGTCGTTGCGCGGCTGGGATTCCATCGTCGTCTCCAAGGAGGAGGCGAACCTGCTCGCGACCAACGGCCTGATCCTCGAGGAAGGCCGCATGGTCGTCGACGCAGACAATGAGCGCGTGATCGAGGAGTTGCGCAAGCGCAAGGTCGACGCCATCCCCCTGCCCTTCGACGGCCCGATCCGCGCAGGGGGCGGCATGCGCTGCGCCCATCATCCCCTGCTGCGGGAAAGTGTGCTCGCCTAAGCGCCCTTCTTGGGCGTGCGATCGAAGATCACCGGCTTGGGAGGAGCCGCCGCCTTCCTGAGGTGTACGCCGAGGCTGCGCGCTATCATCGCGACCTGGCCCCCGACAAACCGCACCAGCACCGAGGCAAAATGCAGGGGCTTCATCTCGCCGTGTCGGATGAAATTGTGGCCGGCTCTCAGGAACACAGTGGCGCTGAACAGCACCCAGACCAGGGTCAGGAAGAACAGCTCGAGGAGCACTGGCACCAACGACGGCGTCAGGATGCCTGCCAGGATGCCGGACACCACACCCACCAGCAGGACCGGCTGATTGAGTGCCATGCAGAGATGCAGCAACGCCGCGCCCTTGGCGGCCGGCGTGATGGCGCGGCTCCTCAGGATCTCGGGGAACATGCGCATCGAGACGTGGCGGAAGCCGTCCTGCCAGCGCTGCTGCTGGCGCAGCCAGGTCTTGGCATCGGCCGGCAGCTCGCCCGGCACCGCAACGCTGGTCAGGAACATCGCCCGCCAGCCCTTTACCCAGCCGCGATAGGTGAGGTCGAGGTCCTCGGTGACGGTATCGCCCTTCCAGCCGCCGCCCGCCTCGATCGCGGCGCGTTGCCAGATGCCGCAGGTGCCGTTGAACGGCAGCGGATGTCCGGCCCAGCAGCGCGTCGCTTGCTCGATGCCGAGGTGGGCATCGAGGGTCACCATCTGCATTTCAGTCAGCGCATTCTCGTGCGGATTGAGAAAATCGAACCGCGCCTGGACGAAGGCGGTGCTGGGTTCGGCGACGAAGACACGCATGCAGCGCCGCAGGAAGTCGGTCGGAGGCACGTAATCGACGTCGAAGATCGCGAAATAGTCGTAGGGGGTCTTCTGCATGGCCTCATGCAAGGCGCCGCCCTTGAAGCCGTCGCGCTCTATGCGCTGCAAGGCCACAACGTCGAAACCGCGCGCGCTGAGTTCCGCCGCCACGGTGCGCGCAAGCTCGGCCGTCTGGTCAGTGCTGTCGTCGAGGATCTGGATGTGCAGCCTGTCGCGCGGCCAGTCGAGGCCGACCGACGCCTCGACCCCGCGGCGCAGGACCGATCCTTCGTTGAACGATGGGATCTGCACGACGACGTGCGGCAACTCGGAGTCGGGCGGAAGCGGCGTCATCAGCAATTTGCGTTCGCGCGCAAGGCCACGCGGCTTCAGCCGATGATGCAGCACCACCATGTAAAGCAGGCTGCCAATGAACGCGGCGAGCAGCAGGCAGCAAGCGGCGAACAGCGCCGCGCAGATCAGTGCCAGGGTTGCGGTCAGGGCCATCGGTCGATCAGGTCCCGGTCTTTGGCGTGCGAATGAACTCGGTCTTCCTGCCCAGCAGAGCGCCGACGATGGCACCGGCGTTGGCGATCGCAAGGTAGACGATCAGTCCCGG
>CAZHQA010000034.1:19340-27400 GCA_964533955.1 uncultured Reyranella sp.
TCCGACCAACCCGATTGCCAGACCTGTGGCAGAAGCTTGCGTGCGACCTGCACGAAGCCTTTCGACCATCGACTCTGCTGGACGCTGAAGTCAGCCAGGTTCTGCGGCAATTCGCCGACCACGTGCGGCTCCATCAGGAACACGCCGCCCCAGCCCTTGAGATGCGTCCGCAATACCAGGTCGAGATCCTCCGACAGCGTATCGTGCGACCAGCCCCCCGCTTCCTCGACGGCAGCGCGGCGCCAGATGCCGCCCGTCCCGTTGAACTGGAAGGGCACGCCGCGGCTGGCGCGGACATCCTGCTCGACGGCGAAGTGCGCGTCCTGCATCAGCCGTTGAGCGCGCGTCAGCCAGTTCCGGTCGCCGTTGCCCCATTCGATGCGGGTCTGCACGAAAGCCGCCTTGGGAGCAGCCAGCATGGCCGCCATCGCGCGGCGCAACCAGTCGGATGGCGGGACGAAGTCGGCGTCGAACACGGCGACATAGGGAGCGTCACAAAGCGCCATGCCAGCCGCAAGCGCGCCCGCCTTGAAGCCAGTGCGCTCACGGCGCCGCACATGGTCGGCATCGATGCCGCCCTTGCGCAGGCGGGCGATGGCGTGGAACGCGATATCCGACGTCAAGTCGGTGCTGTCGTCGAGCAGCTGGACCTTGAGCAGGTCGCGCGGCCAGTCGAGCGCGCCGGCGGCCATGACGGCGCGTTCGACGACCATCGGCTCGTTGTAGATCGGGATCTGAACAAGCACGCGCGGCAGCTCGGTCGGTAGCACCGGCGCCGGCTCCGCGGGCGGCGCTTCAGCCAGCCAGTACAGAAGATAGAAATAATAGCCCGCCAGTGTGAACTGCACGGCAAGGCACAGCACCACGACCGAGTCGACGGCGAACAGCACGCCGGCCTCAGTGGTAGTGGATGGGGACTTCGAAGCAGCGGCCGTCCTCGATATGAAGACGACGCGTGGCCACGTCGAAGATACGCTCATCGTGCGTCGACAGCACCACGGCGCATTTGGCGCGCATCGCGAGATCCTTCAGCTGGTCAACCACGATGCGTCCCGACACTCGATCGAGGGCCGACGTCGGTTCGTCGGCGATGATCAGATCGGGCAAGCCGATCATGACGCGGGCAATGGCAACGCGCTGCTGCTGGCCGCCCGACAGTTCGTCGGGCCAGGAATCGGCCTTGTCCGCGAGCCCGAGCAATTTCAGCAGGTGGCGCGCCCGCAATTCGTCCCATTCCGGATCGCTGAGCGGCGTCGTCGACACGCCGGCGGTGACGTTCTGCAGCGCGGTGAGCGACGAGAGCAGGTTGCGCTTCTGGAACAGAAACCGCACGCGATTGCGCAGGTGGTCGAGTTCCCGGCCATCTGAGCTGCTGACGTCGGTGCCGAGCAGCCGCAATTTGCCCTCCGACGGCCGGCGCATGGTGCCGAGAATAGTCAGCAGCGTGGTCTTTCCGGAGCCCGACGGTCCGGTGACGATAACCAGTTCGCCTTCGCGGACCTGCATGTTGATGTCGAACAGCACGTTGACGCGCTGCGGGCCGTCACCGTAGTGGTGATGGACATCGATCGCCTCGACGACCGCCGGACCGAACACATTGCCGTCGATCGACATGGTCACTCGAACAACATGATCGGGTCGACTTTCCACAGCCGCCGGATCGCGAACAAGCTCGACACAACGGTCATTACGATCGACGCGACAAGGGCAATCACCATTTCGCGCAGTCCCATCGTCATGCCGAGGTGGATGGCCGCCTCGGCCACGCCATAGACGATGCGCGACAGCGTGAAAGCGACGAGAAAGGCCGGCGTAATGATGGCCGCGCCGATCTGGCCGATCATGCACAGGAAAAACCACCAGTCGTAGCCCAGGCTCTTGAGGATCGCGTATTCGGGCAAATAGAAGCGGATGATCTGGTATTGCGCATAGTAGATGAACACCATGCCGATCATCAGGCCCATCACGAAGCCGAGGTCGGTGATGTAGCCCACCGGCGTCTCGCGCGACCAATAGGTTTTCTCGCGATTCTCGAACTCCTCGCGGGTGATGACCTCGGCTCGGCCGGCAAGCGACTGGTTGAGCTGGTTGCGTATCGCCACCACATCGGCGCCCGGCACGAGTTGCAAGGCTATGAAAGCCGGGCGGTCGGAATACCAGGAGCCGAAGACCTCTGCCATCGTCGCCTCGGACAAGACGACTGCGCCATCGTTCACGACGTTCGGACCGATGGCGACCGTGCCGACAACGAACAACTCGCGCAATAGCTGGCGGATGTCGGGCGGGCCCAACACCGGCACCTCCTCGCCGCGCTCGGCGACCTCGGCGAGGTCGCCGAAGTAAGGACGGGAGTCGCGGTCAAACAGGATGCGCCGCGTGACCCGGAGCTTGTAGAGGTTTTCGCGCAAACCGGGCACGTCGATGGCCGGCCGCTCGACATCAATGGCGTACCAGGCGATCTGGCGCGGTGCCCCCATGCCGGTATGGCCGATCGTCATGATATCGAACCAGAACGGCAACGTTCTGGCGACGGCGGGATTGGCCGACACAATATCGGTCATGGCGACCGGCACATTGGAGTGAATCTGCAGAGACTTGAAGCCCGCCGGAACCATCACAAGGTCGGCGACGACCGCGCGGTGGATGCGGGTGGCCGAATAGTAGACCGAGCGCTCGATGCCAAGCTGAGCAAAGATCACCAACAGGGCGGCGGTGACGCCGGCCAATGACAGCAAGGTGCTGGTGCGCTGCCGCCTGAGTTGTTGGGCGCCGAGCGGCATGGCGGCCGCAATCCGGGCCGCTGCCCGCAGGCGCGCCCACGGCAGTTGCGGCCATCGCCGGCGCACGCCCGGCGAGCCGACATCAGGCAGGGTCAGTGCCATTAGAGGAAGGTAACGCGGGTCTCGCGGCCTAGGACCTGCGGCATTCCCGATGGGTCGTCGAGCACGATTTCGACCTGCACGACGCGCGCGTCGGTCGATGATCCGCCATCGGGTTCGATGCGCTGCATGCGCTTCACGGTCGGGGCGATGCGCAGGATCTTGCCGCGATAGACTGTCGTGCTGCCGCGGAAGGTGACCTCGACCTTGCCGCCAGGCGCGACACGGCCGATGTGCAGTTCGTCGACGTCGGCAAGCACGCGCAGCTGGCTCATGTCGACGATCTTGACGATGCCGTTGCCCGACACGCGCTCGCCCTGCCTCGTATACGTCTGGATCACGATGCCATCGAGCGGCGAGCGGACCAGCGCCCTCTCCCGGTCGGCGCGCGCATTGTCGAGCTTGGCGGTCATGATGTTGATGTCGGTGTCGATCTGAGCAAGATCGGTCGACAAGGTCTCGCGCATCACCCGCAACTTCGCCTGCTCACGCTCAAGACTCTGCTGCGAGATATTGAGCTCGAGCTGCTTCATGTCGGGAGGCTTGCCCGAACGCGCCATCTCGAGCGCTTTGAGCTTGGTTTCCTCGGCGGCCGACCTGACCACGACCTCCTGCATCGCAATCTCGGCGGTACGGTAGCCTGAGACCATGGCCTCGCGCTGGCGGCGTGCCTTCTCGAGTTCGGCCTCGGTCGAGCGCACGATGACGTCGGCCTTCGAGTAGTTCGAGAGGACGGCGATGATCTCGTCGCGCTTGACCTTCTGGCCGTCGCTGACCCGCAACTCGGCCAGCACACTGCCGCCGTTGGGATCGCCGGCTATCACCGCCGTGCCGGCCGGCGCGTCCGTGTAGCCGCGCGAAATCAAGGGGCCGACCGGCCGCACAGCGTCCTGGGCGCTACTGGTCTGACGGGTAGGAGTAATCCACAGCACAAGGGCTGCAATGACGAAGAGAATCGCCACTCCAGTTGCACCCCATCTGAATTTTTGTTCTCGCGCCATCCAAACCCGTTCCAGATTTACGTCAGACCGCAGCACCGAGGTCAGAAGGTCGTGGACGGGATCACGCTGCCTTTGGCAACCCCCACGATCGAGAAAGTGCGGTAAATCGCGGTCAAGAGCTTATTGTACTCGTAAAGTGGCGCATTCGTGACGTACACCACGTCCCTTGGCTGCATCCCGAATTGTTGGGCGACAAAGATAGACACAGGTTGGGCGAGGTCCAACCGAAAAACACGGGCTCGTGCCCCCGGATTGTTCTGGATATCCCCCATCCGGAACACGAAAACGCCGGTCTTATTGGCCCGATCGTCTGACAGGCCCCCGACCTGCCCAAGGGCCTCCAGGAGGCTCGTATTGGACTTCGTAAGCTCGACATTGGTCGCCTTCTGGACGGCGCCCAATACGGTGTAGGTCCGAATATTGGGTCGGACGACGATCTCATCGCCCTTCTGGACAGGTATGTCGCCACCGGCCAAAAGATCGGAATATTGGATCGTTAGGGTCACCTGACCATTTCGCCGCACCACGACCTCGAGCTGGGAGGCGGGCAATGTGGCCGATAGTGCCGGCCCCCCGGCCCGGTTGATGGCATCGACCACTGAACGCGTGCCTTCCAGGATCGAGAAGCGGCCAGGATTCCTCACGTCACCGGACACCATGACCGTGTGCGTGCGGTCGGCGACAAACTCGACGATGACCTGTGGATCCTGTGCTTTCCCGGCGAGCTGGCTGGCGATGCGCTGCTCGATCTGCGAGAGATCAAGACCGGCGACCTTGACGGTGCCCGCATAGGGCACATTGATCGTGCCCTCGTCGGTGACGCGCTGGCTGCCGAGATCGGCGCCGGGCCGCTGGATGGTCGGAAAGATGCTGCCTTCGTAGGGCTCAAATACACGCACGCGAAGCACGTCACCCGGGGCTACCGCGACGCGTCCGCCGGCCGCAAAGCCGCTGGTCACCGAGGGGCGGTCCGTGGCCGGCTCGGGCCGAAAGGCAACGACGGTGGTCGGCGTGAGATCAATGAGATCAAATGGGAGCGCCTCGGTGCTGGTCGATTGCGCGCCGCCCATCCAAGGCCCATCGCCCGGGACGATCTGGCAGCCTGCGACGATGACGCTCAGGCAGAGGACAATGGCAGTGGGTCGCGCGGCAGCGCGCAGCCAGCTCCATATTGTCACGTTCTCGTCTCCGTCCGGAACGGTCGGCATTTGCGGCACCGTCCCGCACCCATGATCTTTCCTCAGCCAGCCTTGTAATTACCCTGCCATGCGGCCCGGGTGCAAGCGGTTGACTGTATTTCGGCTGACACCCGGCCGCAGTCGGTCCCGCGCCTCCTCCTCCGAACCGGCAATATCGAAGAGTTCGGAGAAGCCGCTGACCACCAGGCAGTCGGCGGCGGCGCCGCTGAAGCTGCACAGCACGACGCGCGTCTCCAACTGCTCGGCCTGGTGCAGAACAGACGCCAGCGCCCGTACGCCGGCTGCGCTCATATACGTGACGGCACTGCCGTCGACGATCAGGCGACCACCGGGCTTCAGCGCCGCCGTCATCGATTGCTGGATACGCGATGATGTCGTCGAGTCGGTGTGTTCGGGAAGCCTGAAAACGGCGATATCGGCCGGTGTGTCCATCTTGCTCACTACGGCTCCTTGCATCACCCCATCCCTGGTAGCAAGTCCGGTCTTGCCTGCCGCTGCCTTGCGCCATTGTCCACCGAGGTCGGTCCCGCGCCAATCGATGGTGCGGCCGCTTATCGCCTGAATCATCAGGACTGGCGCCAACGCTTCACGCAACAGCGCGGCGGCTGCTTGCGACCATCCAAACGCGAGACCGCGGCCCGCCATGAACCATTTTTCCGCGGTCAGCCAGGCTGCGGTGTGGGCAATCAGACCGATCCCGATCGCTGCGGCATCGAATTGAGCGGCGGCGAGAGCCGCGGCGCCGGCCGCGCCTGAAACCGTCCATCCGATCGCCGGCTCCCACAAGACAAGCGGCCACACCGGCAATCGAAGACGAGTGCGCGCCCAGCGCACCTGGCGGCGCCATACCTCCGCCCAGGGGCGCCGACCGAGGGGCAGTCGAGGCATCACGTCGCCCAGCCGGGTCGCCAAGCCAAGCTCACGCACCGAGCGGGTCACCGAGTAGTCGTCGGCGATCCAGCGATTGAAGCCCGTGGCGCCACCAATGCGCCGCAGAGTGTCCCGTGCCAGCAGAGTGACCCCACCGGAAGCGACAGCGAGGCCCAGCCGATCGGCCGCGAAGAGGAAGCGTGCCTGGTGACCGTCGATGTAGGCGCGCTCGAGGCACGCCGCGAAATTACCCGGCGCCTCCGCCGCCTTCAGTGCCAGCACCAGGCCGACCCGATTCGACAGGGCTGCGGCGGCGCGACGAAGCGTGTCGGCATCGAGGACGATGCCCGCATCGACCAGCGCCACGACGGGTCGGGTTGCCGCATCGAGCCCTTTGCGCACGTTGTTCATCTTGGGATTGAAGGTGGTGTCGCTACCGGCGAGGATCGGCGCCTGCGGCCAGAGCGCGCGTGTCGCGGCGGCTGCCCGGTCGCCCTCGTCCGCGACACAGATCAGCACCTGTGCGCCGGTATCCGACAGCGCACGCAGCGCGCCGACGAAGTCGGGCGCGGCGTCAGAAGCACCATTCATGGGTGCGACGATGCTGAAGTCCGCCGGATGATGACGCGGCGACCCAAGCTCCCGGGGCGTTCGAGCCAATGCCGCACTCGCCCACTGGACGATCATGGCAGCCGACCACCAGGCAAGCCCGACCCATGCGAGAGGATCGGCCGCCACGCGCTGTCTCAGGCACCCGCGGTGAAGCGGTGCACGTCGTCCTTCTCCACCAGGAGAGCGCGGTGATAGGAGCGAATGACCTCGCTCGGGTCACCCTGCTCGCGGATACGGCCATCCTCGATCCAGATGGCGCGCGTGCAAAGTCGCCGAACCTCGGCCATCGAGTGTGAAACGAAAAGCAGCGTGCCGCGCTTGCGGAAGTCGTCGATCCAGTCGAGGCACTTGCGCTGGAAGGCGGCATCGCCCACCGCCAACGCCTCGTCGACCACCAGGATCTCGGCTTCGACGTGGGCGCAGATCGAGAAGGCAAGGCGCGTACGCATGCCCATCGAGTAGTGCTTGACCGGCTGGTCCATGTAGTCGCCGATGCCGGCAAACTCCGCGATCGAATTGAACTTGCGCAGCACCTCGGCGCGCTTCAGGCCGAGCACGGCGCCGCCGATCATCACGTTCTCCCGGCCCGACAGCTCGAGATCGAAGGTCGAGCCGAGCGCCAGCACCGGGGCGATACGGCCGTTGACCCTCAGCTCACCGTGGCTCGGCAGGGTCATGCCGCAGATCACCTGCAGAAGCGTGGACTTGCCGCAGCCGTTGCGCCCCAGGATGCCGATGCTCTCGCCGCGTCGCACCTGCAGATCGATATCGCGCAGCACCCAGAACGGCTTGAAGTACGACTTCCACCAACCGAACATGACCTGCTTCAGCCAATCGTTGCGGCGGGCGTAAAGCTGATAGGCCTTGCCGAGGTGCTTGGCCTGGACGACGACCTCAGATGACATCGACGATGACATTCCGATACCTGTCGAAGAACCAATAGCCGAAGTAGAAACTGAAGACAGAGGTCACCATCGTCCAGCCGTAGACGTACCAGTTCGGCAGTTTGCCGACCAACATGATGTCGCGCATGACCTCGACATACCCGGTGAGCGCGTTGAGGTAGATCACGGTGTCCCACGGAGAACTGAACATCGACTGATGATAGAACACCGGCGTTGCGAACATGAACAGCGGCACGACGTTGATCATCAGGTAGCCGGCGTCGCGCGTGAATGCGCCGATTGCGCACAAGAACCACGACATGCCGACGAGGAACGCGATGAACGGAATGGCTATGAACGGCAACAGCAAGAGCGTCCACGGCAGGCTGTGCAGGACGCTGAACTGGAAGATCAGCAGCACAACGAACGAAATCGCGGTGTAGATCGTCGCGCGCAAGGTCGAGATCACCGCCAGCATGTCGCTGGGAAAGATCGTCTGCTTGATGAAGTGGACGTATTCGTGCAGCAACATCGGTGCGCGGAACGCCATCTCCGACCAGAAGTTGAACACGACAATGCCGCTCAGGATGAACAGCGCGTAACTGAGGTTCTTGT
>CAZHQA010000035.1:0-27240 GCA_964533955.1 uncultured Reyranella sp.
CGACAAGGCCCTGTTCCAGACGGACGGCGGCATACACGATGAGCTGAAGCGCATCAGCCCCGGCATGTACTTCGACAATTTCCAGGTCGGACCGGTCGAGATGAAGATCCAGGCCGACTTTTCCTCGAGTCCCAAGCGCCTGTACGTCCAGACCTTCGACGGCACCTGCAAGTGGACGGCGGCAGCGCCATGAAGCTCGGGCTTTCGATCGGCTATTCGCGCGCCCAGCTCGACATTCCCGTGAAGCTGGTGCAACGCGCCGAGGAGCTCGGCTACGATTCGGTCTGGACGGCCGAGGCGTACGGCTCGGATGCAGTCACGCCCCTTGCCTATCTCGCGGCGCTGACCCGTCGCATCAAGCTCGGCACCGGGATCATGCAGCTCGCCGCGCGCACCCCGGCCAACGCCGCAATGTCGGCGGCCACTGTCGATGCCATGGCGGGTGGTGGCCGGTTCATCGCCGGCATCGGCGTCTCCGGGCCCCAGATCGTCGAAGGCTGGTACGGCCAGCCCTGGGGCCGGCCCTATTACCGCATGAAGGATTACGTGGCGATCATGCGCAAGATCTTCGCCCGCGAAGCACCGGTGATCCATGACGGTCGCGAGATTTCGCTGCCTTACACAGGACCCGGCTCGTCTGGGCTGGCCAAGCCGCTGAAGTCGATCCTGCATATGAACCGGATTCCGATCTACCTCGCGACCGGTAGCGAGAGCACGGTCAAGCTTACTGCCGAGATCGCCGACGGCTGGTTGCCGATGGGGTTCGTGCCAGGCGCCATGGCCGAATACCGGCCGTGGCTCGAGGAGGGCTTCCGGCGCGCCGGCAACGGCAAGGGCTTCGCCGACTTCGCCATCCATGCCTCGGTGCATGTCGAGGTCGACGACGACGTGAAGGGCGCGCTGGCCCGGCTGAAGCCGGAAGTGGCCTTGTATGTCGGCGGCATGGGTCACCGGACCAAGAATTTCCACAACGACATCATGGTGCGGCGCGGCTTCGGCGACGCCGCGCAGCGTATCCAGGAACTCTACCTTGCCGGCGCCAAGGCCGAGGCGATCGCCGCGGTCCCCGACGAATGGGTCGACCACAAATCACTGGTCGGGCCCGCCCAGCGCATCAAGCAGCGCTACCGTGCCTGGGAGGATTCGGGCGCCGATTCGCTCAGCGTGCGCTCGCGCCAGCCTGAAGCGATCGAGGTGATGGCCCAGGCGGCGCGGCTCAACTGACGATTGGCGGTTTCAGCCCCGGCCGGGCAGCGAGATACCCGCGTTGGTGAGTTCGCGCTCCAGTACCGGAATGGCCGCGGCGGTCTCGCCGCGTTGGCACTGGGTCACCGCCAGCTGTCCTGCAAGGGGCGCGCTCCGTTGGAAATTCCGCGATGTATCAGGACCGAAGCCGACATAGCGGACGTATTTCTCGCTGAGCGCCGCGCAATAGGCCTGATCTGACGGTGCGCTCGGCTGAGCCGCAGCCGCGACCGGCAGGGCCAGCGCAATGGCAACCGTCGTCAGTCTACGGGAGATCTGCATGTGATCCTCCTCTGGCCGCAAGGTAGGCATCGAGTGGGCCAAAAATGCGGCGCCCGGGCGGTACTGTCAGCCTGGGGCCGCTCACGAATAGGAGAACGGCTTGTCGTCGTCGCCGCGGCCCCGGGCGAATATTTCCAGCGCATTAGGCCGCTCCCACACGATTTCGAGCAGGTTCTTGTCGGGGTCGTGGAAATAGATGCTTTTCTGGCTGACGTGATCGATGGCGCGCAGGATCGGCACGCCGGCCGCCTGAAGGGCCTGCCAGGCGTCGCGCAGATCGTCTTCGGTCTCGACCGCGAAGGCGGTGTGCCGCACGCCGAGGCCGTTCATGCTGGTGGGATCCGCGGCCGGTCGGGCCAGGGCCGCGGGATCCGCGCAGGGGAAAAGGTCGAGTGTGTTGCCCAGCCCGCCGATCGCCAGGAACACCCCGCCGTGCTCGGGGTCCTCTTCGAGGATCTTGAAGCCCAGAATGCGGGTGTAGAAGTCCTTGGATTTCTCGAGATCGCGCACCGCGATCAAGACGTGGCCCAGGCGCTGCAGCTTGATCATGGACGATTCCTTCCGCTTTCCGGTCGACCTCGTCAAGAGCCTGCCAGCCCCAGCCTCTCCCCGCGATAGGCGCCGCTCATTACCCGCTCCCACCAGCCGCGCTCGTCGAGATACCAGCGGACCGTGGTGCGCAGCCCCTCGTCGAAGTCGTGGTGGGGCCGCCAGCCGAGCTCGCGCCTGATCTTCGAGGCGTCGATGGCGTAGCGCTGGTCGTGGCCCGGCCGATCGGCGACGAACTCGATCAGCCGTTCGTGGGGATGGCTGCGGCTCTGCGGCAGGAACTCGTCGAGCAGCCGGCAGATTGCGCGCACTACGTCGATGTTCCGGCGCTCGCTGTCGCCGCCGACATTGTAGGTCTCGCCGGGTTGTCCCTTGCGCAGCACCAGCGTCAACGCCTCGGCATGGTCCTCGACATGCAGCCAGTCGCGAACGTTCTCGCCTGTGCCGTAAATCGGCAGGCGCTCTCCGCGCAGGGCGCGGATGATGACGAGCGGGATCAGCTTCTCCGGAAAATGATAGGGTCCGTAGTTGTTGGAGCAATTGGTGGCCAAGGTCGGCAAGCCATAGGTGTGATGCCAGGCACGCACCAGGTGGTCGGACGCGGCCTTGCTGGCGGAGTAGGGCGAGTTGGGCGCATAGGGTGTCGTTTCGCTGAACTGTCCGGTCGCTCCCAGGGAGCCGAACACCTCATCGGTCGAGATGTGCTGGAAGCGGAAACCGGCCCTCGCCTCGGCGTCGAGCGTGCGCCAGTAGGCCAGAGCCGCATCGAGCAGGGTGTAGGTACCGACGACGTTGGTGGTGACGAAGGGCGCGGCGCCGTCGATCGAGCGGTCGACGTGGCTCTCGGCGGCCAGATGCAGCACGGCATCGGGCCGAACCTGGTGGAAGATCTGGTCGATCGCGGAGCGGTCGCAAATATCGACCTTGAAGTGCGTATGGCGGTTGCTGGCCCGCGCCTCGGCGAGCGACTCGAGGTTGCCCGCGTAGGTGAGCTTGTCGACGTTGGCGATCGTCCAGTCGGTGTCACGGATGACGTGCCGCACGACCGCCGAGCCAATGAACCCCGCGCCGCCGGTGATGAGCAGCTTCATCGATCGCTCTCGGGATTACGGGCCTAGTGGTGCAGGATCTGCCCGAGGAAAAGCTTGGTGCGCTCGTTCTTGGGATGCGCGAAGAACTCCTCGGGCTCGTTCTGCTCGACGATCTCGCCGCGGTCCATGAAGATCACGCGATCGGCCACGGCTCGGGCGAAGCCCATCTCGTGGGTGACGCAGATCATCGTCATGCCCTCGCGCGCCAGTTCGACCATGACGTCGAGCACCTCCTTCACCATCTCGGGGTCGAGCGCGGAGGTCGGCTCGTCGAACAGCATGATCTTGGGCCGCATGCAGAGGGCGCGGGCGATCGCCACGCGCTGCTGCTGGCCGCCCGAGAGCTGGCCGGGATACTTGCTGGCCTGCTCCGGGATGCGCACGCGCTTCAGCAGGTTCATGGCGATCTCCTCGGCGTCCTTCTTGGGCATCTTCTTCACCCAGATCGGCGCCAAGGTCAGGTTGTCGAGGATGGTGAGATGCGGGAAGAGATTGAACGACTGGAACACCATGCCGACCTCGCGCCGGATCGCCTCGATGTTCTTGACGTCGTTGGAGAGCATCACGCCGTCGACAACGATGTCGCCCTGCTGGTGCTCCTCGAGCCGGTTGATGCAGCGGATCAGCGTCGACTTGCCCGAGCCCGAGGGACCGCAGACGACGATCTTCTCGCCGAGCTTGACGTCGAGATTGATGTCGGAGAGGACGTGGAACTGGCCGTACCATTTGTTCACGCCCTTGAGCGTGATCACCGACGGTGCCTTGGAGAGTTCTTGTGCGGCGGTGGCCATCAGCGGCGCGTCCCTTTGTTGAGCTCGACCTCGAGGTACTTCGCATAGCGCGACATCGAGAAGCAGAAGCAGAAATAGACGAAGGCGGCGAACAGGTAGACCTCGCCCGGGAACCCCGCCCAGTTCGGGTCGACAAGCGCCTGGTTGGCGGTGTTCAGGAAGTCGAAGATGCCGATGATCAGCACCAGGGAAGTGTCCTTGAAGAAGCCGATGAAGGTATTGATGAGGGGCGGGATCACCACACGCAGCGCCTGCGGCAGGATGATCAGCGTGGTTTTCTGGAAGTAGTTGAGCCCCATCGCGTCGGCCGCCTCGAACTGGCCCTTGGGCAGCGATTGCAGGCCGCCGCGGATGATCTCGGCGATGTAGGCGCCGGCGAACAGGATGACGGCAACCTGCGCGCGCAGGAACTTGTCGATGGTGGTACCGCTCGGCAGGAACAGCGGCAGCATGACCGATGCCATGATCAGCAGGCTGATCAGCGGAACGCCGCGGATCAGTTCGATGAAGCCCACGCACAGGCCCTTGATCAGCGGCAGGTGCGAGCGCCGGCCGAGCGCCAGCAGGACGCCGTAGGGAAAGGCGAACACCAGCCCGTAGGTGGCGAGGATCATGGTGACCGGCAGGCCGCCCCACAGATGGGTCTCGACAAAGTCGAACGGCGCGATCGGCAGGCTCCAGGCCGGCAGGACGCCGGTCACGCGCAGGACCAGGCCGACCGCGCCGATGGCGGCCAGCGCGCGCCAGCCGTTGATCTCGGCCGGCGTGCCGACGGCGCCGCGCATCAGCATGCCGAGCCCGCCGACGCCCAGCGCCACGAACAGGATCAGGCTGATGGAGATGTGGATCTGGCCGAACATCAGCAGGAAGGTGACGAAGCTGCCGATGCCCCAGATCCAGAGCAGCCGGGAATTCCACATGCGCCGGTCCGAGCTCAGGATCAGCATGGCGAGCATGGCGATGACGGCCAGCAACGGCCGCCACTGCTGCTCGTAGGGGAAGGAGCCGAAGAAGATATAGCGGTATTTCTCGTGGATCAGCGCCCAGCAGGCGCCGTGGCCGCGACAGTCCTGGCCGGTCGGCGCGGTCCACACCGCATTGATCACCGCCCAGTCGATGAACCCGGTGAGGATCCAGCCGACGGCGCCGACCAGGACGATCGTGGTGAGCGCGTTGCCCCAGCTTGAGAACAGGTTCTTGCGGATCCAGCCGATCGCGCCGGTATCGACGACCGGAGGCGCGAGTTGGCGACGTTCGCCGTGCGCAAGGTCGGCCATGTCAGCGCTCCCTGAGCGCAATGCGCTTGTTGTACCAGTTCATGAAGGCCGAGATCGACAGGCTGACGCTGAGATAGGCGGCCATGATGATCAGGATGTTCTCGATCGCCTGGCCGGTCTGGTTGATGGTCACGTTCACCGAGGCCACGAGGTCGGGATAGCCGATGGCGATCGCGAGCGAGGAATTCTTGGTGATGTTGAGATACTGGCTGGTCATCGGGGGCACGATCAGGCGGAGCGCCTGCGGCAGCAGGACCAGCCGCATGACCTGGCCGCGCGACAGGCCGATCGCCATCGCCGCCTCGCTCTGTCCCTTGTGCAGGGCCAGAATGCCCGAGCGCACGATCTCGGCCACGAAGGCCGAGGTGTAGAGCACCAGGCCGACCAGCAGGGCGGTGAATTCGGGCTGGATCACCGTGCCGCCTTCGAAATTGAACCCCTGGAGCGCCGGCCAGCTCATATGGTGCGGCGCGCCGCCCAACAGCCAAACGATGATGGGCAGGCCCAGAATCAGGCCGATGCCCGCCCTGATGATCGGGAAGGGCTGGCCGGTCGCGTCCTGCCGTTTCTTGGCCCAACGCTTGACGGCGACCGTGAGGGCGATTCCGATCACCAGCGCGAGGCCCATCCACTTGTGAATCGGGTCGGCCATCGGCACCGGAAAGTAGAGGCCGCGGTTCGAGAGGAAGAACGAGTCGAATACGTTGATCGCCTGGCGCGGCCCGGGAAACGCCTCGCTGATCAGCTTGTAGATCAGGAACAGCCAGAGCAGCAGCGGCACGTTCCTGAACATCTCGACATAGCCCTCGCAGATCTTGGCGAGCAGCCAGTTGGGTGACAGACGTCCGACACCGATCAGGGTGCCGAAAACGGTCGCCAGGATGATGCCGAGGACAGCGACCTTCAGCGTGTTGAGCAGGCCGACCAGAATGGCACGGGCATAGGTATCGGACGGCGAGTAGGAGATCATCGAATCGCCGATCTCGAAGCCCGCCTCGCGGTCGAGGTAGTGGAAGCCGGAAGCGATCTTCTGCCGCTCGAGGTTTTCGATGGTGTTGCTGACCAGGAACCAGGCCAGCAACCCGACGAGGGCGACGACCACGATCTGGAAGACCCAACCGCGGATGGTCGGGTCGTTCCAGGGCGCGACTTTGGCGCGTGGTGTTGAGCCCAGTGCCTCGACGGCCATGCGCTGGACTCCGGTCAGCGGATCGGTTCAGCGTACTGCAGGCCGCCCTGGCTCCACAGCTTGTTCAGGCCGCGCTCGATCTTGAGTGGGCTGCCCATGCCGACGTTGCGGTCGAAGCTCTCGCCGTAGTTCCCGACCTGCTTGATGATGTTGTACACCCACTTCTCGTCGACCCCGAGCGCCTTGCCCATGCCGGGCGTCACGCCGAGGATGCGCTTGATCGTCGGATTGTCGCTCTTCAGCATGTCGTCGACGGTCTTGGACGAGATGCCGTACTCCTCGGCCTCGAGCATCGCGTACTGGGTCCACCGCACGATATCGGCGAACTGCTGGTCGCCGTGCCGCACCGCCGGCGCCAGCGGCTCCTTGGAGATGATCTCCGGCAGGATGATGAAGTCGTCCGGCTTTGCCGGCGGCGGCACGTTGGCCGCGCGCGTGGAATAGAGGCCCGAGGCGTCCGTGGTGTAGACGTCGCAGCGGCCGGAGAAGAAGGCGGCCCGGATCTCCTCGACCTTCTCGATCACCACCGGCTTGAAGTTCATCTTGTTGGCGCGGAAGTAGTCGGCGAGGTTGAGCTCGGTGGTGCTGCCGGGAGCGACGCAGACGGTGGCGCCGTTCAGTTCCTTGGCGCTCTTCACGCCGAGCTTCTTGTTCACCATGAAGCCCTGGCCGTCATAGTAGGTGATGGCGGTGAAGTCGAGGCCGAGCGCGGTGTCGCGCGTCAGGGTCGCCGTCGTGTTGTTGCTGAGGATATCCACTTCGCCCGACTGCAGCGCGGTGAACCGCTGTTGTGCGGTGAGCGGCGTGTACTTGACCTTCTCGGCGTCGCCGAACATGGCGGCCGCCACGGCCCGGCAGACGTCGACGTCGAGACCGACCCACTTGCCCTGGCTGTCGGCCATGCCGAACCCGGCCGTGCCGGTCGGTACGCCGCAGATCAGCTGGCCGCGCGCCTTGATGGCGTCGAGGTCCTTGCCGGCCAAGGCGCTGCCCGACGCGAGGATCGCCGCCAGCCCGGCCACTGTCGCCAGTGAGTGCTTGTACATGATTGCCTCCCGTTTATTGCCCTTAAGCCTCAGTGTCCCCTCTGACGGGCAAGCAAGCAACAGGCCAAACGGGAGTCAATAGGGAGGCTGAGATCAGCGTATCGGCGGTGCGTACTGCAGGCCGCCCTGGCTCCACAGCTTGTTCAGGCCGCGCTCGATCTTGAGTGGGCTGCCCATGCCGACGTTGCGGTCGAAGCTCTCGCCGTAGTTCCCGACCTGCTTGATGATGTTGTACACCCACTTCTCGTCGACCCCGAGCGCCTTGCCCATGCCGGGCGTCACGCCGAGGATGCGCTTGATCGTCGGATTGTCGCTCTTCAGCATGTCGTCGACGTTCTTGGACGTGATGCCGTACTCCTCGGCCTCGAGCATGGCGTACTGAGCCCAGCGCACGATGTCGCCGAACTGATTGTCGCCATGACGGACCGCCGGTCCGAGCGGCTCCTTGGAGATGATCTCCGGCAGGATGACGTAGTCGTCCGGATTGGGTGCGTTGGCGACGCGGGTCGCGTACAGGCCGGAGCGGTCGGTGGTGTAGACGTCGCAGCGGCCCGAGAAGAAGGCGGCCCGGATCTCCTCGACCTTCTCGATCACCACCGGCTTGAAGTTCATCTTGTTGGCGCGGAAGTAGTCGGCGAGGTTGAGCTCGGTGGTGCTGCCGGGAGCGACGCAGACGGTGGCGCCGTTCAGTTCCTTGGCGCTCTTCACGCCGAGCTTCTTGTTCACCATGAAGCCCTGGCCGTCATAGTAGGTGACGCCGGTGAAGTCGAAGCCGAGCGCGCTGTCGCGCTGCAGGGTCCAGGTCGTGTTGTTGGACAGCATGTCGACTTCGCCCGATTGCAGCGCCGTGAAGCGCTGGATGGCGGTGACTGGCACGAACTTCACTTTTTCGGAATCGCCGAAGATCGCGGCCGAGACGGCTCGGCAGATATCGACGTCCAGGCCGACCCACTTGCCCTGGCTGTCGACCGACATGAAGCCGGAGATGCCGCCGGTGGTGACGCCGCAGACCACTTGGCCACGGGCCTTCACTGCATCGAGATCCTTGCCCGCCTGGGCGCTGCCGGCCGTGCCGACCAGCGTCGCCGCGATCAACGCGGCCGCGAGACGCCTCACGAGTTCCGCCTCACAGGCGGCGATCGGGCGAGGAGAACGGGTTCTGGCTCCATGAGTCACCGCCCTGCAGGTTCCGGAAGCGCTGCGCGTCGGACTCGGTTCGCTTGCTGTCGGCCGCCTTGTGCACGTCCTGCTGCCACTGGCGGTACGCCACCAGGGACTGGCCGACCAGCACGCTGTGTCCGCCACTCTCGGAAATGTAGGGCGCGGGATCGACGAACTGGCCGTCGACGATCACCGAGAAATGCAGGTGTGGCCCCGTCGAGCGGCCGCTCGAGCCGACATAGCCGATGACGTCGCCCTTGTGGATGTGCATGCCCGGCGTGAGGTTGGAGGCAAAGCGCGACATGTGCGCATACAGCGTCTCGAAATTGTCGCCGTGGCTGATCTTCACCGTGCGACCGTAGTTGAAGTACCAGCCGGCATGGTTCACGACGCCATCGCCGGCGGCAAGAATTGCCTCGCCCGGCTTGCCTTCGTAATCGATGCCGTTGTGGAAGGCGGAGCTGGTGGCGCGGCCATAGTAGGTGCGCCGGCCGAACGGCGAGGAAATGCGCGAGTCGGGCTTGGGCTCGCCGAGCGCCGTGCCGCCCAGCCGCTTGCCGTTCTCGTCGAACCAGCCTTCAGGCTGGTCGATCGGCGAAAACCACCAATACGACTGCCTTGCCTTGCCGTCGCCGATGCTGGCGAACAGCAGGCGGGTGGTGCCGTCGGCGGTGCGGCCTTGGACCATCTCGACCTTCGGACTGCCCGCCGCAGTGAAGCCGGAGAAGGCCTGGGCCAGATCCTTCAACACCGGCTGGTCGGCGCCGCCGGGCAGGGCCTTGAAGGCGGCCGCCGTGCCATTGGCCTTCACGACCTTGGCGGTGCCGGCAACGACGGTGCGCGCGCCGGCGCCCGGCAGGGCCACCATGCTGGGCACGCTGGAGCGCCGCTCATCGTCGGCTTCGGCCGGCTGCGGGCTCGGCGTCGTGGATTGGGTAGTGGCGGAAGGAGGGGGCGCTGCAGCCGAAGCGGCGGCCTTGTCCGATTTGTTGAATTCGGACAGCCATTTTTCGTTGAGTTGGTCGGCCTGGTTGTCGGTGGGGGAGGGAGCGGCAGCCTTGGGCTGGGCCCTAAATTGGTTCTTGGCGGGCGCTTTGACCTGCGCGATCGAGCCTGCGGAGCAGAAGATACCAAGAATGGTCACCGTGACAGTGGCGGCCACCAAGGCACGCATCGTTCGCCAGCGGTCGGCGCGCCTGTTGCGCGTCGTCGTGAACGCCATCAGCTTGTCTCCCACGCTTCATTGCACCCGGGGTACTCAGGACGCTCGAGGCCACCGCAGCTTCACCGACTCCCCCGTCGGGTGTCCGCCAATTGCCTCGCTGTGTGATAAAAGCCACGAAAAATCCACATGTCCAACAAAAAGTTGCAAAAATGCAACACCCGTGCGAGTAGCGCTAATTCATTGATAAAAATGCTTTTTTGGTCTCAAACGCGCTTTCGATCGCGAAAAAAAGCCGTGGGCAGAACATCATTGCGGGCCGCGTCGCGCAACGTGGGATAGCGCGCCAGCAGGCCGGCGGCCTCTGCCATCTCCTCCACGTCGTTGAACATCGGTACGCCAGCGCACTCCATAGTGGCAAACCACTCTGCTTTGGCCGGAAGCGTTCCCATCATGCTGTGCATTGACTGGCAGGCCGGCGTCCCGGGCGAGCTGAGCGAGGCGGGCGATCACCGGTGCGGCGTCGACCATGAAGGGCACGACATGGATCATCAGCACCTGGTCGTAGTGCCGGGCGGCGTGGGTCATTGCGCTCTCGAAGGCCAGGCCAAAGCGGTCCTCGCGCGCGTCGGCCAGGAGGTCGATGGGATTGGCCACGGAGGCCTCTGCCGGCAGCTGCTGGCGCAGCACCTCGGCCATTGCCTTGGGCAGGGCGCCAAGCTCGAGCCCTTCGAGCTGGGCGCGGTCGGCGCAGAGCACGCCGGGACCGCCGGAGTTCGACAGGATCAGGGCACGCTTGCCCAACCCCCGGGGAAAGTGGCCGAACGCCTTGGCCGCCACCAGCAGGCGGCGCAGGCTTTCCACCCGGACGATGCCGCAGGAGGCACAGAAAGCATCGATCGCCGAGTCGTCATTGCCGACGGCACCGGTATGGGCGGCGGCGCGCGAGCGCCGACCCCGGTGCGGCCGCCGAACAGGGCGATCACCGGCTTGGCGGCCGCCGCCTTGCGGGCGACGCTACGGAAGCGCTCGTGATCATCGATCGACTCGACATAGAGCAAGGCTGCGCCAATCTCCGGGCGTTCGCCGAGCCAGGCGAGATAGTCCTCGACCCCCAGATGGAGCGCGTTCCCCACCGACACGACGGAGGCGAGCGGCAGGCCACGGGCATTGGCCTTGTCGATCACCTCCTCGGCGAGCGCGCCCGACTGGGAGATGAAGGCGAGGCCATTGC
Organism: uncultured Reyranella sp.; assembly: GCA_964533955.1. GTDB lineage: Bacteria > Pseudomonadota > Alphaproteobacteria > Reyranellales > Reyranellaceae > Reyranella. The sequence continues at coordinate 11,028 of CAZHQA010000035.1, forward strand.
TGTCCGAGCTCGCCTTGATCCCGGGCGGCAGGTCGCGCAGGAAGGTCGCGGCGAAGCGCCACTTGGGATCGAGATGGATGATGCCGGCACAGTTGGGGCCGGCGATGGTGAGGCCGCGTTCGGCCGCGAGCTTCAGCAACGCGGTGTTGCGCACCCTGCCGGCCTCGCCTGCCTCGGCGAAACCGCCCGGCAGGATCAGCAGGTTCCTGATGCCGCGGTCGGCCGACTCCTTCACGGCGTCGAGGATCGCGTCGGGACGAATGACGATCACCGCCAGCTCGACGCCCGGGTCGACGGCGGAGATCGAGGTCACCGCCTGGTAGCCGAAGATGGTGCCGCCCTTGGGATTGACCGGCACGACGCTTCCGCCGTATCCCGCCTGCCGCAGCATCTGCATGATCGCCCCTCCGGACGAGCTTGCGCGCTCACCGGCGCCGACGACGGCGACGCTGCGCGGCGCGAAGAACGGTGTGAGGTCGCGCTTCATGCTGCTTCGTTGCAGCACAGCCGCATGAGGAGGACAAGATGGCCGATCCGATCGAGCTGCTGATCCAGGGGCGCGCCCATGAGCTTGGCCCGGGCTTCGCGGTGCGACGCGTGCTGCCCAGCGTGAAGCGCCGGATGGTGGGGCCGTTCATCTTCTTCGACCATTTCGGGCCGATGGTCGTTCCGCCCGGCGGCGACGGCATGGAGGTGCGCCCCCATCCGCACATTGGGCTCGCGACCGTCACCTACCTGTTCGACGGTGGCATCTTCCATCGCGACAGTCTGGGCTACGCCCAGACGATCCGGCCAGGCGACGTCAACTGGATGACGGCCGGCAGCGGCATCGCCCACAGCGAGCGCACCGAAGACGCAATGAAGAAAAGCGGCTTTCGCATGCACGGCGTCCAGACCTGGGTGGCACTGCCCAGGGCCCACGAGGAGACGGCGCCGTCGTTCCAGCACGTCGCTGCCGCAGAATTGCCGGCCTGGGAGGAGGCTGGCGCGTCGCTCCGCCTGATCGTCGGCGCCTATGGCGGGCGTACGGCGCCGACGACGCACTTCTCGCCGATCTTCTATGTCGCCGTCGAAATGACGGCCGCAGCCAGGATCACGGTATTGCCGGACCATGCCGAACGCGGCGTTTACGTCGCCGAAGGCACGGTCACCATTGGCGATCGCCAACTCGGCGTCGGCGACCTTGCGGTGCTGGCGGAGGGCGCGCCGGCAGCCGCGCTGGCAGGACCCGGGGGCGCCAAGCTGATGTTGCTGGGCGGTGCGCCAATGGACGGTCCGCGCCATATCTGGTGGAACTTCGTCTCGTCATCGAAGGAGCGCATCGAGAAGGCCAAGGCCGACTGGAAGGAAGCGCGCTTCGCCAGGGTGCCGGGCGACAGCGAATTCATCCCGCTGCCGGAGAAATAGCGCCTACGACGGGCAAATATATCCTGTGCCGCTGGGGTTCTTGAAGCAGCCGACCGCCTGCGGCATCACCTGCTTGGGCAGCCACAGGATGGCGTTGGGCGCGAAGATCGTGAACACGATGGTGACGAGGAACACCACATAGATCGGCAGCGCCGCCTTCAACGCGTGGGAGAATTTCACCCCGACGAATTTCGAGGCCATCAGCAGCACCAGCCCGTAGGGCGGCGTGATCAGCCCGAAGGCCAGCGTGACGATCAGCACCACGCCCATGTGCACGGGATTGATGCTGCCCGCCTCGGTGAGCGCGTTCACCAGCGGCATGAAGATGATGATGGTGGGCACCGGCTCGATGAAGTCGCCGACGATGGTGAAGAGCAGCACCAGCAGCAGCATGATCAGGTGTGGGTCGGTTCCGGCCAGGCCCGTGATCACGTCGGAGATCACGATGGCGCCGCGCAGATAGGCCAGCATCCAGCCGAAAGCCGTCGCTGCGGCGATGGTGATCAGCGGCAGCGAGTAGATCAGGCCGGCAAAGCAGAAATCGTACGGCAGCTTGCGGACGTGCTTGGGGTTCAGGAGCGGAATCACCACCAGCAAGATCCAGCTCACCGCCACCACGCCCGCCTCGGTGGGCGTGAACCAGCCGGTCAGGATCCCGCCCAGCAGGATCACCGGGATCATCAGCGGCAGCGCCGCTTCCTTGGTGGCGTCGGTGAACTGCCCGAAGGTGGCGCGTGGCCGGCGGATGCCGATCGGCCCGAAGAAGTAGCAGTAGATCATCAGGCCGATGCCGATCATGAAACCGGGCAGGAAGCCCGCCATGAAGAGGCCGGCGATCGAAACGTTGCCGACCGCGCCGTAGACCACCGCGGTGATAGAGGGGGGCACGAGGGCGGCGATGGTCGAGGCCGAGGCGATGATGGCGGCGATGAAGGGCGGATCGTAGCCCTCCTTGCGCATCGAGACGCCGAGCGTGCGGCTCATCACGGCGACATCGGCCGTGGTCGAGCCCGACATCTCCGAGAAGAACATGCTGAACACGGCGACGACCTGGCTGAGGCCGCCCTTCATGTGGCCTACCAGCGTGAGCGAGAGCTTGATCACGCGCTGCACCACGTTGGCCGAGCTCATCAGCTCGCCGACCAGCAGGAAGAACGGGATGGCGAGCAGCGCCTCGGAATCCACCCCGTCGAACATCTTCTGCACGAGTGCGGCGAAGGTGACGTCGGTGAAGGCCGCGCCGATCACCGTCCCGGCAATCAGCGAGAACGCCACCGGCACGCCCATGTAGCCGAAGAACAGGAACAGGAGCGTCATGAGGATCAGGACGACCGCTGAACTCATGGCGATCCCGCCCCTTCTTCCGGCAGATGATCCTCCGGCGGACTCTCGAAGCCGTTGCGCCAGCCGTTGACCAGCTGCTCGAAGGCGAAGAGGGCGATCAGCGCACCGCTGATCGGGATGGCGGCATAGAGCGAGGCGATCGGCGTCATCGACGGCATGCGGAAGCTGCCGAAGCCGCGCACGAAGTTGACGTAGCCGAACCAGACCAGGAACAGCCCGACGCTGATCACGACGACGCGGATCGCGGTTTCAATCATCAGCCGTGGCCGGCCGTGCAGGGAATCGCCGATCGCCGCGAGATACAGGTGGTCGTTGCGCCGCGTGGCGACGGCCGCACCGATGAAGATGCCGTAGATGAAGAAGGTCGAGGTGACCTCCTGCAACCACAGCCACGGCCGGCCGATCTCTCGGGTGACGATGTCGCACACCACCGACAGGCTGAAGGCGAATAGCGTGAAGCCGCACAGCAGCATCAGCAGCGACTCCAGCCAGTCGAGCTGCTTCCACTTAAGCTGTCGCTGGCGCTGCAGCACCAGCGAGCGCTCGTCTGCCGCCATACGCTTACTCGACCCTGGTTGTGGCTATTTGATCGCGCTGACGGTCTGCTGGATCTTCGCGGCGTGCGGGCCGAGATCCTTGGCCATCTTCTCGAGGTAGGGCTGCGCGATCTTGACGAAGCCGGACTTGTCGACTCCGTCCACGATCTTGACGCCCATGCCCTTGAGCTTGACCGCCGACTGGGTCTCGAGGTCGAGCGCCTTGCCCGGCTCGACCTTGCCGACCTCGTCGGCCGCCGCCACGACCCAACCCTTCTGCTCGGCCGTCAGGCTCGACCACAGCTTGTCGCTGATCCACAGGAGGTTGTTGTTCGCCTCGTGCTGCGTCATCGACATGATCGGCGCGACTTCGTAGTGCTTGTTGACGAGGAAGACATTGACGCCGTTCTCGGCGGCATCGACCGTGCCGGTCTGCAGCGAGGTATAGACGTTGCCGAACGGCATGTGGACGACCTGCGCGCCGTAGGCCGGGAACATGGTGTCCTCGGTCGGCGTCGCCTGAACGCGCACCTTCATGCCCTTGATGTCCTCGATCTTCGTGACCTCTTTCTTGGCGTAGATGTTGCGGAAACCGAGCGTCAGCAGGGCCAGCACATGGGCGCCCTGGACGGTGTCGTCGATCATGTCCTTCACTTCCTTGACGACGGCGGGGTCGGCGACCGCCTTCTTGAGATGGTCCTCATTGCGGAACAAGAAGTGCAGCGAGAACACGCCGGCCTGCGGCGAGAGGGTGGCGGCATTGGCCGAGGCGCTGAAGCAGAACTCGATGTCGCCGGCCTTCACCAGCTGCAGCACTTGCGGCTCCTGGCCGAGCTGGGCGCCAGGATACTGGTCGATCAGCATGGTGCCCTTGCTGAGTTCCTTCAGCTTGTCGGCGAAGATGTTGCCGGCGATGCCGTAGCCCGTGGAGACGGGCTGGTCGTAGGCGAGCCGATAGTGCTTGGCCTGCGCCTGGGCGTCGCCCGACGCGAGCACCAGGCCGGCGGTCAGGGCCAGGGCGGACGCGACGCCGTGTAAATACGCTTTGACCATGTTGTTTCCCCCAGAGAAGCCGTTGTTGTTGCCGTCAGGTTGGCATTTCGCGGGGTGTGCGACAACCGTTTGCTGGCGGCACGCTATTTCTTCTCGACGTTCCAGAACACGGTGACCGGCGACTGGAGATTGCCGCTGACGCTGCGTCGCCGCGCCATCGGCTGCACGAACTGGCCGAGCGGCACGGTCACGCCGAGATCGAGGACGCGCTTCTGCACCTTCTCGGCCAGCTCGAACTGCTTCTTGGGATCGCTCTCGCGCACGAACTCCATGCGCAGCTTTTCGATCTCCTCGTCGAGCGGCCAGCCGAACTGGGCGCGGTCGCCGCTGGCCTCGGTGTAGTGGTTGATGATCGGGTCACTGAGCAGCGCCACCGACGCAGCGGTCATGGAAATATTCCAGCCGCCTTTGTCGACCGGATCCTTCTTGGCGCGGCGTGTCACCTGCGTCTGCCAGTCCATCGACTGCAAATCGACCTTGAAGCCGCCCTTTTCCAGCAGGTTCTTGGCGACTGGCGCGAGGTTGGCCAGGACGGCGATGTCGGTGGTCTGCATCAGGACGATCGGCTTGCCGTCGTAGCCTGCCTCCTTCAGCAGCTTCTTCGACTCCTCGAAGTTCGACAGCAAGATGCCGTCCATGCCGGCCGAATTCTGCAGGGGGGCGCCGCAACCGAACATCGCCCGGCATTCCTTGTAGTAGCGCGGGTCGCCGATGACGGCCTTGAGGAAGTCGGGCTGGTTCAACGCATACTCGGCAGCGCGCCGCACTTTCAGGTCGTCGAACGGCGGCTGCTTCCAGTTGAAGCGCAGCACGTAGGTGCTGCCCAGCGTGTTGACGGTGACGATCTCGACGTTCTTGTCCTTCTCCAGGATCGGAAGCAGGTCGTGCGCGGGTTCCTCGATCATGTCGATCTCGCCCGACAGCAGCGCGTTGATCGCGGTCTGGGTGTCGGGGATCGAGATCCATTCGATGCGGTCGAGCTTGGCGATCTTGGCGCCGGCGAGTCCGGACGGCGCGTCGGCGCGCGGCTTGTAGTCGGGATTGCGCACATAGACGACCTTCTCGCCGGGCTTCCATTCGTCCTTCTTGAAGATGAAGGGGCCCGAGCCCGTGCTGTCGGACAGCTGCTGGCTGATCGGCAGTTCGGCAACCCGTTTGGGCATGATGAACAGCGGCACCGAGGCGGACTTGGCCAGAGTCTTCAGCATCAGGCCGAACGGCTCGCCGAGCACGATGCGGAAGGTGCGGTCGTCCACCGCCGTCATCTCGCGGGTTACCTTGGCCAGCAGGCCGCCCTGCACGTCCTTGTCGGTGAAGCGCTTGATCGACGGCACGACGTCGGCGGACGTCACCGGCTGGCCGTCGTGCCACCTCAGCCCGTCGCGCAGCTTGAACGTCCAGGTGAGTTTGTCGTCGCTCGCCGTCCAGCTCTCGACCATCTGCGGCTGCGGCTCGAGCTTGCCGTCGAGCGCGAACAGCTGGTCGTAGATCAGGTAGCCGTGATTGCGCACGATGTACGCGGTGGTCCAGATCGGATCGATGATCTTGAGATCCGAGTGCATGACCACGCGCAGCGTCCTCGGCGACTGGGCGAGCGCCTGCCCGGCCAGCAGCAGGGCGGGAGAGGCGAGGAACGACCGGCGCAGCATCGCAGCCTCCTTCACGGGCCGGGCGGAGGGGTCCACGCGGTCTCCTCATCGAGCGGATAGACCGGGCGCGGCAGCTTGGTCCACGTGAAATTCGCCAGCACCGGCGAGGTCAGCCCCGGACAATTGACTTCGTAGATCTGCTCGGGCGTGAAGAATTCGTCGAAGCCGCCACGGAAATGGCCGCGACTCTTGACCACGACGACGCGCGCCTGAGCGATGTCGAGGCCGAACATCTCGAACTGCATCGGGTCCATGCATTGGCACCTGAGCGTGATCACGACGATCCGGATGCCGCCGAGATCGAGCAGCGCCGACGGCCCCATGTTCGACGAAACATCCTTCAGGACGCCGCGGCGACCGACATACTTGCCGTCGCTCAGCTTGACGACCCGGGCCTCGCAGTCGAACGGCAGCGAGAATTCGTGGTGTTCCTGGCTGTTGAACGAGGCGTTGAAGGTCGCCCCTTCGCCCTGCCGGTGCGCTTCGGCGGCCATCGCCGGATCGTTGAAGACGCCGAAGATCACGTCGTTGGCGCCCGCCATCTTGAGGCCGCGCAGCAGGTACGTCGTGTTGCCTCGCGCGCCGCCGCCGGGATTGTCGGCGACGTCGGCCAGGATGATCGGCTTGCGGCGCCGGTCGCGGCCGACCGAAGTCGCAAGCTGCACGGCGTCCGACAGTGCCATCATATCCTTCTTGAAGCGCTTCTTGATGTCCCAGGCACGCTTGGCGATGTCGAGCGAGAGCGCAGCGGCGGCTTCGGCATTGCCGTTGCGCGCGGTGACCACCGCCGTCAAGCCGTTCTTGGGCGAATCTGAGTAGGCGAAGCCCGCCATCACCGAGACGTTCATGATGTCGCCGCCGACCCTGGTCTGGCCGTACTTGATGAGGTCGGCATAGGGCCCCTTCGAGGTGAGCAGCGTGATCGCCGGCGGCACCAGCGGCAGCTTGGTCATCGTCACGACCGTGCGCTGGCCGGCGAGACATTCGCGCATATGGCTGGCGGCCTCGATGCCCCGCTCGCGGATATCGGTATGGGGGTTCTCCCGGTAGCCGACGAACACCGACAGGTTGTCGGTCATGCGCCGGGAGACATTGGCGTGCAGATCGAGCACCGAGACCACCGGCACGTCCGGCCCGACGATCGAGCGGATCATCTCGAACAGGTCGCCGTCGGGATCGTCCGTGCCCTGGGCCAGAGCGGCGCCGTGGCACGACACGAACACGCCATCGACAGGCAGCGCCGCTTTCAGGCCCGCTGCGAGCTCGGCGAGCAGGCCCTTGAAGAAGCCTTCCTCGACCGGACCGCCAGGCTGGGCGAGTGCCACGCGGAGCGGCACGGGCGTCCAGTGACCGGTGCGGTCCATCTCGGCAAAGAAGCCGGGCAGGTCGGGAAGGGTGATCGAGGCGCCCGACCGCGCCTCGGTGACGATGCGATTGCCGCGTATGTCGGCGTCGTCTTCGAAATCCTGAGCCGTGCTGACCGGCGAGAAGCGATTGCACTCGATGGCGAATCCCAGCACGGCGATCCGCGGGTTGTCCTTGGACAACTGTTCCTCCTATCGGTGGCCAGCGAGGAACGCCTCCACCAGGTCATTGAAGGTAGCCGCCTGCTCGAAATATGGCGAGTGACCGCAATCGGCCAACGTGCGCACTTCCGCACACGGCAGCCTTGCGGCGATCGCGATTGCCAGGAAAGGCGGGAAGACCACGTCGTCGGCGCCGGCGATCAGGAGGGTCGGCACGGCGAAGTCCTTCAGGTCCGCGAGCGTGCGCGTGGCGGTGCGGCGCAACGTTTCCCGGACCTTTTCCTTGTCGAGCGCACCTGCCATCTCGTCGATGCTCTTGTAGAGCAGGTGCAGGGCAGGAGACCGCTCGGCGCCCTTTGCGCCCATTGCCGGATGGATGCCCTGGGCAAGGCCGACCTTGATGCGGGCTTCGGCGTCCTTCAGCCAGGCATCGTACGTCGCGCCGCCCGAGGGATCCGCACCGCGCCGGTCGATGGTGCCCGAGGTCGAGCTCAGCACCAGGGCCCTCACGCGCTGCGGATGGGCGATGGCATATTCCAGCATCGTCCAGCCGCCCATCGATTGGCCGACCAGACGCACGTCCGTGAAGTTCAGGTGATCGATCAGCGCCGCGAGATCGCCGGCATAGTCGGCGGCGTCCGGGCCGCCGACGATCGCATCGGACGGTGCGAAGCCGCGATGGGCGAAGGCCACGCACGTGTAACGTGGCGCGAAGTGAGCGATCTGTTGCCACCAGCTCAGCTGATTGCCGCCCAGGCCATGGGCGAACAGCAACGCCGGTCCGTTGCCGGTGACTTCGTAATGGAGCCGGCCGAATGGCCGTTTCAACTTGCCGGTCGTGCGCTGCATGCCGTCCTCTTCAGAAGAGCGACAGCTTAGAGCCTACGATGCCGAGCGGCCATCGGCCGGCGGCAAACAGGCGGAACTTGCTTTCGAAGCGCGACCCGGTTGCGCCGGCAATCCGTGCCACCGCCAGCTGATAGACCGCCTGCGCGTCGGCGCCCGCGGCTACATGAACGGACGCCGGTGCGGCGCCGCCCATGCGTGTCGCGGCCACCGCTGCCTTGCCGTGTACGAGATCGCCCGCTTCGGTCGTGAGTTCGGTCAACGAAGTCAATAGCGCGTCCTCGGGATACCGTGCCCGCGCCTTGGCGAGCAGCGCCTTGCGCGTCGCCTCTTCGCGATCCCACCAGTCGAGCGAGACATCGGGCGACTTCAGGAATCGCTCGGCTTCAGGCCACGAAGTCAGGACGGCCACATCTGCCGCCTCGGCATACGCCTTCGCATCGGCGAGATCTCCGCCGGTCAAGGGCTCGCCCAGGGCTGCGAACCAAGACGCCGCGCGGATTTCGGCCCGCAGCGGGCCGAGCGCTGTCGACAGATGGGACACGACGTTATTCATCGGAGCACGCCACTCCGGTGGCGCTCATTCGGACCGCGCGCATCTTGCGCGCTCACCGAATCACGCCGCTTGCCGCACCTCGGGCAGGGTGAGGCCGTACTTGGCGGCCACCTCCGTCGCACGCCTGACGAAGTCCTCGCGCATCTCGTCGTTGGTGCGCTGCTTGATTTTCCACTTGCGGAAGATCTCGTTGTTCCTCGAGTTCGAGCCGCCGAAGAACTTCGGCAGATACGGCCAGTACTCGTCGACCGCCGCCTGCAGGCGCGCCTTGCCCTCCGGCGTCTTCACCAGCTCGGCGGAAAAGTCCTCGCCGAACTGCGCATGGAAGCGCTCCTCCGGCATGGTGGCGCGCGCGAGGTTGCGCAGCGGATGGAAGGTGCAGTGCAGCAGGTCCTCCACTTGCAGGATCTCGGCGAGGTCGGCCAGCAACTTGATGGCGACGAACTCCTCCCAGGTCTTGAGCGGAAACTCGAAAATGGACAACGGCTTCTTGTTGCCGCCCGGCATCATGCGTGCTTCGGGAATGCCGATCTGCACGCCAAGTTGCTTGAAGCGCACGTGATGGCCGTACTCCTCCATGGCGACGCGGCACGTCAGCCACTTGGCATACGGTGTCGGTGCGAAGGCGATGGCCGGTTCATCGAATACCTGCGCGCCGTAGAGTTCGTTGATGGCATGGCTGATCACCAGCTTGCCGATGGCCTCGCGGTACTCCTCGGGCGAGTCCTTCAGCTCCTCGACGCTCCTCACGACGATGTCGGTCATGGTCGTCTCCTTCAGACGGATTCTCTTAGATGAGGGGTTCGGTATTGAAGGCTTCGAGGTCGGTGCCGAGGTCGGTGAACTTCGCGCCGAGCCTGGCGGTCAGGTCGGCCGCCAGCGCTTCGGGCCTCTCGACCTCGAGCTTCGCTACTGGTCGCGGCTGGCCGAACAGGAAGACCTCGCGGCCGCGCACGCCGAGCAGCTGGCCGGTGACGCCCTTGGCGGCCGGTGTGCAGAGTGCCGTCACCAGATTGGCGACATGATGGGCGCCGATCTTGAGCGCGCGTTCCTTGTAGGTCTTCTGTGCGTCGTTGGCGGGCTGGATGATGTCGGTGACGCGCGTGCGGGCGAACGGGGCCACGGCATTTACCGTGATCGCAGCGCGGGCGAGATCCATGGCGGCGACGCGTGTCAGCCCGAACAGCCCGGCCTTGGCGCTGGCATAGGCAGACTGGCCGAAATTGCCGTAAAGCCCGGCCGACGAGACGATGTTGACGATGCGGCCCCAGTCGTAGGTCGCCCCGCCGCGCCCGCTCTTGCCCTGTTCGCGCATCACCGCCGAGGCGGCATTGATCAGGTAGAACGGGGCAGACAAGTTGTTGCGGATCACCGCATCCCAGTCGCGTGGGTCCATGCGAAAGATGAAAGCGTCGCGCAGGATCGCCGCATTGTTCACCACGATGTCGATCCCGCCGAAGTTCTTCACGGCGATCTCGACCAGTTGCCTGGCCACGCCAGGGGAGGCCACCGACTCGGCGAACGGAATTGCCTTCTTGCCGATCGCCGCAGCGACCTCTCGTGCGGGAGCCGGATCGGCGCTGTCGCCGCCGATCGAGGCGCCGACGTCGGCCACGATCACGCTGGCTCCCTGGGCCGCCAACCCTTCGGCAATGGCCCGGCCGATGCCCCGGCCTGCGCCGGTGACGATTGCTGCACGTCCTTCTAGGCTGCCCGTCATAGTTCCGCTCCCGTTTTCTTGCCGGCGCTGGCCATTTCGGCCGCGGTGTAGAAGGCGTCGGCATGGACGTCGATGCGTCGCATGCCGCGCTGCTCGAACAACTTGCTGGCCGCCTCGACCATCACCGGCGGTCCGGCAAGGTAGGCTTTGCAGCCGTCGAGCTCGTCGAAGTCCTGCGCCACGGCTTCATGGACCAGCCCGGTGCGGAACGTGCCGCCCTGGCCCTCGCTCAGCACCGGCGTGAAGTGCAGGCGCGGATGCTTCTCCGCCAGCGCCGTGAAATGTTCGTGCAGATAGAGGTCGCGCTCGCTGCGGACGCCGAAATAGAAATAGATGTGCTGCGGCATTTCCTTCCGGATGGCCCGTTCGACGATCGACTTCAGCGGCGCCATGCCCGAGCCGCCGGCGACGGCGATGATCGGACCGCGATGACCCTCGCGCAGGTAGGAGGCGCCGAACGGACCCTCGACCCGCACGCCGTCGCAGAGGCTTAGCCTCTCCGCGACATGCGCGCTGGTGGCGCCGCCCTGCGTGCGGCGGACGTGGAATTCCAGCACGGGGTCACCGGGCACGTTGGCCATGGAATAATCGCGCGGCGGGCAACCCTCGAAGGTCACCGAGGCGAACTGGCCGGCCGAGAAGTCGAACGGGCCGCCCGATTCGATCGCCAGCCGCACGCGCTTGATGTCGTGCGTGGCGTCGTCGAGGCCGACCACCTTGCACGCGAGCACGCGGCGCGGATGGACGATCAGGTCGTCCTCGTCCAGCCAGGCGACCTCGCATTCTTCCCAGGGTACGGCGCGGCAGGCCAGGATCAGCCCGCGCGCCTTCTCCTCGTCGGACAGGGCGAACTCCGAGTAGCCGTCCATCGTCACCTCGCCCTTCACGAGATGCGACTTGCAGGCTCCGCAATTTCCCGATTGGCAGCCGAACGGATATCCGATGCCGGCGTCGAGTGCGGCTTCGAGGATGGTGCCACCGGTCGGGACGTCGATGGTGCGGTCAGCCTGGGCGATACGGACTTTGAAGGTCATGCGTCAGCCAACGGTTCGGCGAATTTGTTTGATCCCCAAACAATCGCGGTTTACCACTCGGCCCATGGCCCGTCCACCCATCGTTGCCAAGGCCAGGAGCCTCGACCGCGGCGGGCTGCCCTTGCTGCTGGGCTACGTGCTGCGGCGCGCGCAGTCGGCGGTGTTCGCCGACTTCGCCAGCACCTTCGCCAAGGCGGGCGAGGCGGTAACGCCGGGCGAGTTCGGCCTGCTGGTGCTTGTCGAGCGCAACGCGGGTCTCAGCCAGATGACGCTGGCCCGAGCCCTCGGCATCGACCGCTCGACCCTGGTGCCGATCCTGAATCGTCTGCAGGCGCGCGGGCTGTTGGTGCGGCGCGCTTCGCCGACCGACGGTCGCACCCATGCGCTCGGCCTCACGCCGGCAGGCGAGAAGGCGCTGGCTAAGTTCGCGCGGCTCGTCAAAGCGCACGAGAAGCGAATCGCGGCGGACCTTTCGGCCGCCGAAACGCGCACCCTGATCGAGCTGCTCGAGAAGGTGCGGGTCTCGGCGCGTTCGCTATAGTCCCGCGCGCATGCCTTCGACCCATCCCGACTATGTCGACCTCGACGCCTCATCGATGAGCGACGCCGAGATGCTGGAGTACGTCCGGCACAATCTCGTGCCGGCAACGCGCACGCTCAACGGCGAGTTCCTCGAGCTCGATTCCCGGCGTGGCGTGGCGCGCTGCCGCTTCAAGGTGGTGCCGGCCTTCTGCCATTCGCGCGGCACGATCTGCCAGGGCGGCTTCCTGACCGGCATGGTCGACATCGCCATGGCGCACGCCGCCATGGCCAAGGAGCGCTTCGCCTGCGCCGTGCCGACGCTCGAGCTCAAGATCAGCTTTCTCGAGCCGGTCGGCGTGGGTCACGTGACCGCCGAGGGCCGTGTCATGCGCTGGGGCGGTTCGGTCGGGTTCCTGGAGGGCGACATCCGCGACGAGCAGGGCCGGCTCGCCGTCCATGCCACTTGCACGGTCAAGATCGTGCGCGCGAAGAAGAACTCCCGGTAGCCAATCGGGCGGCGTGAGTCCGCGTCGCCGCTAGGCGAAGCGTCCCCGCCAGTGCTCGGCAATCTGCCGTCGCGTGGCAAACCAGGCGCCGCCCTGGCGGTTCATGTGCGCCACGATCCTGTCGAGCGCGGCGACACGGCCGGGCCGGCCGACCATCCGCAGGTGCAGTCCGATCGACATCATCTTGGGATGCTGCGCACCCTCGGCCCACAGCGTGTCGAAGGCGTCGGTCGCGTACTCGGCAAAGTCGCGCGCCGTCACGAAGCGATGGAAGCCCTGGTGGTAGTGCATGTCGTTGGTGTCGAAGCTGTACGGGATCACCAGATGCTTCTTGCCCGCGACCTCGACGTGAAACGGCAGGTCGTCGGAATAGTCGTCGCTGTCGTAGAGGAAGCCGCCATGCTCGACCAGCAGCCGGCGGGTATTCGGCGAGGGCGTCGAGCGCGTGTGCCAGCCGACAACGGGCGCACCGGCGATGGCGCTCAGCACCTTGTGCGTGCGCGCGATCTTTTCCCGCTCCTCGTCTTCCTCGAGGTGCGCGTGCTTCTCCCAGCGCCAGCCATGGCAGGAGATCTCGTGGCCGCGGCCCACCGCATCCTCGATCAGCCAGGGCGAGAGCTCGGCCGCCCGCCCGCAGGAGCTGACGGTGGCCGGGACACCGAGTCGTTCCAGCGCATCGGCGATCCGCCACCACGCTGCCTTGGTGCCGTACTCGAAATGCGACTCCATGCAGCGGTCGGGCACGCCCATGACCTCGTCGGTGACCTCGTAGGCCTTTTCGTTGGAGGGATCGCCCGCCGACAACGACATCTCGGCCCCTTCCTCGAAGTTGATGACGAAGGAGACGGCGACCCGCGCGCCGCCCGGCCACTCGGGGTTGGGCGGAGTGCGGCCGTAGCCCTTCAGGTCACGAGTCACGATGGCCGATCACGTTGGCGAGCGGGCCGGCGAGACCCTTGGAGTCCTTGGCGGGCGGCCGCTTGAAGGTGCCCGCCGTGGCCTTGCGCGGATTGATGCGCACCAGCCCCTCGGCCATGGTCACCGCGGCCTGGATGCCGTCGACCAGCGGCACCGGCACCTGGTCGCGAATTTTGTTGGCGAGGCCGGCCAGCGGCGCGCCGGCCAGGATCACCACGTCGGCCTGGTCGTGCGTCACGGTGCGGTTGGCCAGCTCGATCAGCTTGGCCTCCTTTTCCTCCTGCACTTCGTCGATCGACTTGAACGCTTCGTCGAGCATGCGGATGGCGGCGCAGCGGCTGGTCATGCCGTGCCAGGCCACGATCTCGGCGAACCACGGTTCGAGCGACTTGGAGAAGCTCACGATCGAGAAGGTGCGGCCAAGCGTGCAGGCCACCAGCATTGCCGCCTCGGCCATGCCGACGACCGGGAAGTCGAACAGTTCGCGGGCACCGCCCAGCGCCGGGTCCCCGAAGGCCGCGCAGATCGCGGCGTCGCAGGTGCCGCGCCGCTCGGCCAGCATCTCGAGGAACACCGCGCCGCCGATCGCCGCTTCGGCGCGCGTGGCGATGTAGGGTACGCCGCGCGGCGCGGTCATCGGGATCAGTTCGGTCCCCGGACTGGCGACGTGCTTGCCCGAGGCGACCAGGCGATCGGTGACGCCGGCGGAAGTGTTGGGATTGGCAACCAGGATCTTCATGGATCAAGCTTAGCCGATCGGCTGGCGGCCCGCGCGGCTCCACAGCGCGTCGGCGACCTTCTGCGCTTCGGCGACGATTTCGTCGCCGTCGGCGAACGTCAGCCGGCCCTGGGCGACCACGACCTTGCCGTCGACGATCACGGTGTCGACGTCGTGCCCCGACGCGCTGTGCACCAGCACGCCGTAGCCGTCGATCAGCGGCGCCAGCGTGGGCGAGCGGTTGTCGAGCAGCACCATGTCGGCCTTCTTGCCGACCTCGAGCGAGCCGACCTGGTCGCCCAGCCCCAGCGCCTCGGCGCCGGCGCGCGTTCCCCAGTCGAGCACGGTGCGCGGGTCGAGGACGTTGCCCTGGCGATTGATGCGCTGCATGGAGATCGCCCAGCGCATCGCCTCGATCAGGTCGCCGGAGAACGTGTCCGTGCACAGCGCGATCCGGGCGCCGGCCTCCTGCAGCTCCATGATCGGGGCGATACGGCCACCCTTGGCGTTGCCGATCGGCGCATGGGCGACCGTCATCTTCGACCTGCCGCAGAGCTCGATGTCGGCTCGGTCCATGTGGATGCAGTGCGCCGCGATCAGCCGGTCGTTCAGCAGGCCGAGCTTGTCCATGAGTTGCGGCGGCGTGAGCCCGGTGCGTTCCTTGACGGCCTGAAGCTCGGCCGGAAGCTGCGAGAGGTGCGTATGGACGTTGCCGCCATGGGCATCGGCAAGCTTCTTCACTTCGCGCAGCAGGTCGTCGGAGCAGGTGTCGGGCGCGTGCGGCGCCCAATCGCATCGAATGCGGCCGTCGTCGTGGCCGTTCCAGCGCTCGATCAGCTGGGCGTTCTCCTGCAGGCTCGCCGTCCCGATGGCGCGAGAGTAGACGTGCTTGCCGTCGGCCAGCGTGCCGGGCTCGGCGTCGTGGACGCGGCCGGCGATGACCGCCCTTACGCCGAGCTCGGCCGCAGCGCGGGCGCAGGAGGACGGGTAGCGATAGAAATCCATCACCGTCGTGCATCCGGCGCGCAGCAGCTCGTACATGCCGAGGCGCGACAGCGCATAGGCATCGTCTTCGGTGAGCCAGTGACCCTGCGGGATGCCCGGCGTGTACATCGGCGCAAAGCCGATATCCTCGATCATGCCGCGCGTGATCATGAGCGGCGTGTGGTTGTGCACGTTGACCAGGCCGGGAATGACGATGCGGTTCCTGCCCTCGATCGTCCTGGCCGGGGTCCAGCGCCGCCTGAGCTGGCCCGCGGCCCCGATGTCGACGATGACGCGGTCCGTGACGGCAATGGCGCCGCTCTTCACGATGCGGCTGCCGGCATCGAGGGTCAGGATCAGGTCGGCGGTGACCAGCAGGTCGCACGGTCTGGCTTCGTCGGTCATTCTAGAAGTCCGCCATCTTGCGCAATCCAACCAGGCGGTCTCCCACGATCAGGGCCACGATCGCCAGCAGCACGAGGCCCGACGAGATCGCCGCGATCGTCGGGTCGGGATTCTCCTCGACATACTGCAGCATCTGAATGGGCAGGGTCTTGGTCCAGGCGTCGGTGAAGAAGATCGAGATCGGATAGTTGTCCATCGAGGCGAGGAAAGCGAACATGCCGGAGGTGAGGAATGCCGGGCCGAGCGCCGGCACCAGCACGCGCAGGATTGCGGCCGGGTAGGAGCAGCCCAGCGTGCGCGCTGCGTCGATCAGCGAGAAATCGAACAGCGACAGGGCTGCCAGCACGGTTCGCACGACGTAGGGCAGGGTGATGATGACGTGCGCGATGAGCAGGCTGGCGTAGGCCTCGCGCAGGCCGGCGGCCTTGAAGCCTTGCAGCATGGCGATGCCGACCACCAGGCCGGGCAACATGAGCGGGGAGATCAGGA
>CAZHQA010000036.1:0-27174 GCA_964533955.1 uncultured Reyranella sp.
GGATTTCGCGATCGTCACGGGCGATGACAGGCATGTCGGAAACTGCGGACTGGTCAGGATCGATCGGCCCCGTGCCAAGGCCGAGATGTGGATATACCTTGGCCACGAGTATGGTGCCGGATGGGGCAGCGCCGCGCTGAAGGAACTGCTCGACCGCGCTTTCGACGGGCTCGGCCTTGGGCGGGTTTCGCTGCGCGTCGTCGCCGGCAACCAGCGCGCCGTTGCCTTCTACCAGCGCGCGGGGTTCACGATCGAAGGCCGCGCCCGTGCCGACACAGTTCGCGATGGCAAGAGCATCGACGCGATCCTGATGTCGATCCTGAGCCACGAATACCGCGCGAAGCGGACGGCGTGACGGCCGCTTGACGACGCTCGCCGTCCTTCAACCGGGCTTCGTGCCGTGGCTCGGTTTCTTCGACCAGATGATCCGAAGCGACGTCTTTGTCCTGTATGACGACGTTCAATTCGACAAGCATGGCTGGCGCAACAGGAACAGAATCAAGACTGCGAATGGGACGACCTGGCTCACCGTGCCGGTGCGCCACAGCGGTCTGCAGGACCAACTGATCCATGAGGTCAGGATCGACAACTCCCGAGGCTGGGCCCACAAGCTGGTCGAGACTGTTCGGCAAGCCTATGCGCGCGCGCCGTACCGGGAGCCTTACTCCGTTCAATTTGCCGAAGTGCTGGCGGAGCCCTGGGAACGTCTGCTCGATCTCGATGTCAGGCTCATAGGCCTGATGAGCAGCTGGCTGGACGTCGGCACGCACGTGGTCCGCGCCTCGGAACTGGGGATAGAAGGAAGCCAATCGGGGCGCCTGATCGAGATCTGCCGGCACTTCGGCGCCAGTCGCTACTTGTCGGGCAATGCGGCGAAGGCCTATCTCGACATCGAGATGTTCGACAAGGCTCGAATCGAAGTGGTGTGGCAGGACTACGTCCACCCTCGTTACCGGCAGCTCCACGGGGAGTTCGTCCCCTACTTGTCGGCACTGGATCTCGTACTCAATATGGGCCCGGAGAGCCCCAAGGTGATGAGGGAAAACCGTTGACGACAATTCTCGTTACAGGGGGCGCCGGCTTCATCGGCAGCAATTTCGTCCGTCACATCTACGACCGATACCCCAACTATCGAATCCTCGTTCTCGACGCGCTGACCTATGCCGGCAGCCTGAACAACCTGCCCGGCAGCGGCCAGGAAGACCGTTCGCGCCTGGAGTTCTGGTACGGCAGCGTACTCAACGCCGATCTGGTCGATTCGCTGGTGCGTCAGGCCGACGTGGTTTTTCACTTCGCTGCCGAATCCCACGTCACGCGGTCGATTTACGACAATCGCCAGTTCTTCGAGACCGATGTCCTGGGCACCCAGATCGTCGCGAACGCCGTGCTGCGCAACATGCAGAAGGTCAGGCTATTCGTGCACATCTC
Organism: uncultured Reyranella sp.; assembly: GCA_964533955.1. Taxonomy (GTDB): domain Bacteria; phylum Pseudomonadota; class Alphaproteobacteria; order Reyranellales; family Reyranellaceae; genus Reyranella. The sequence goes on from CAZHQA010000036.1 coordinate 1,429, forward strand.
GACTTCCGAAGTCTACGGCACGGCGGTCAGTCCGACGATGGACGAAGAGCATCCGACCAATCCCATGAGTCCCTACGCAGCCGCCAAGTGCGGGGCCGACCGCCTCGTCTACGCCTACTGGCGGACCTATGGAATCCCCGCCGTCATCGTGCGGCCCTTCAACAATTTCGGCCCCTATCAGCACCTCGAGAAAGTGGTCCCGCGCTTCATCACGAGCTGCCTGCTGGGCGAGCCCCTGACCGTCCACGGCGACGGCAGCGCGCGACGCGACTTCCTCCACGTCGCCGACCACTGCAACGCGCTCGACCTGATCCTGCATGCGCCGACGGACAAGGTGAGGGGGCAGGTTCTCAACCTCGGTACCGGCAAGGACGTCAGCATCCTCGAGATCGCGAAGTCCGTGAAGGCGGCCATGCACAATTCCACCAGCGCGATCCAGATGATCGGCGAGCGGCCCGGCCAGGTCATCCGCCACACCTGCGACGCCACGAAGTTCCACAGGCTCCTGGACTGGCAGCCGAAGCGGACCTTCGAGGTCGGTCTTCGCGAAACCATCGACTGGTACGTTGCCAATCAGGAATGGTGGCAGCCACAGCGCTGGCTGCGGCACATCCCGATCGTCACCGCCGAGGGCAAGAAGGAATTCCATTGACCGTCCGCGTTCCGTTCTATCGTCACGACCTCGGCGCCGTGGAACTCGACGCCATCGCCGAGGTCTTTCGCGGACCGATCCTGACGACGGGTGACGCCGTCGCCGACTTCGAGGCGGCTTTCGCCCAGTATCTGGGCCGGCGCCATGCGCTCGCCGTCACCAGCTGCACGGGCGCCATGCACATGGCGCTGCTCGCCCTGGGAATCGGGCCGGGCGACGAGGTGATCACCACGCCGATGACCTTCATCGCCACGGCCGCCGCGATCCTCGAAACAGGCGCGAAACCCGTCTTCGTCGAAGTCGAGTCCGACACCGGCAACATCGATGCCAGGGCCGTCGAAGCTGCCATCACGCCGCGGACCAAAGCCATCCTTCCCGTCCACCTGTACGGCCTTCTCTGCGACATGCATGCCTTGAGGAAAGTGGCCGACGCCAACCATCTGTCGATCGTCGAGGACTCGGCCCATTGCGTCGAAGGCATTCGTGATGGAGTTCGTCCCGGAGGCCTCTCCGACGTCGCCTGTTTCAGCTTCTACGCCACCAAGAATCTGACCTGCGGCGAAGGCGGCGCCCTCGTGACCGACCGATCCGACCTGCTCGAGACGCTGCGGCTGCTGCGCCTTCACGGGATGACCAAATCGGCCAACGACCGGCATCGCGAAGGCTACCAGCACTGGGACATGAAGCTGCTCGGCTGGAAATACAACATGGACAATATCCAGGCAGCGATGCTGATACCCCAGCTGCAACGGCTCGATCGCAAGCTGATCGACCGCGAGCGGATCGCAACTCGCTACAACGAGCGCCTCGGCGGCTTGAACTGGCTGCAGATCCCCACCGTCCCCAAAGGCGCGGTGCATGCCCGCCACCTTTACGCTGTCTGGGTCGAGGCGCCGCTTCGCGACCGGATGTTGAAGGGGCTGCAGGAGCGCGGGATCCAGTCGGTGGTCAACTACCGGGCGATCCACCAGACCTCGTATTTGCGCGAGGAGCTGAAATACCAGGACGGGCAGTTCCCGGTGGCCGAGAGCATCGGTGACCGGACCATTTCCCTGCCGTTCTATCCCGGCATGCCGGACGATCACATCGACATCGTCTGCGATGCCATCGAGGAAATTGCGGCAGAGGCGCGCTGATTGGCGGTCTGAAGCGCCGGGCGCCCGTCAGCCAGTGCGTCGCAGATAGTCGATCGCGAGATAGGCAAGCGCCCGCACGCCGTATTTCAGGGCGGGCTCGTGGATGTGGAACAGCGGCGAGTGGTTGGCGGGAGCCTCGCGCGGGTCCTCGCCCGGCGGCGTGACGCCCAGGAAGAAGAACATGCCCGGCACCTTCTGCGCCAGGATGGAGAAATCCTCCGCGCCCATCACCGGCCGCGATTCGCCAACGCGCTCCTCACCCACGCCGCGACCCAGGCTCCTGGTGCCCCAGGCGGTAAGCGGCGGATCGTTGTAGGTGACCGGCACACCCTCCAGCACCTTGACCTCGGCGCGCGCGCCCTGGGACTCGGCGATCGCCGCGGCGGTCTTGGCAATGCGCTTCCAGATGTCGGCGCGCACCGCCTCGTCATGGGTGCGTACGGTGCCCTGCATCTGCACGGTGTCGGGGATGATGTTGGCGCGCACGCCGCCATGTACCGTCGAGACGGTCACCACGGAGGGCGTGAGGGTCGCGTCGAGCTGGCGACTGGGAATGGTCTGCAGCGCCAGGATGATTTGCGCGGCAGTCACCACCGGATCGACGCCGCGCCACGGCGAGGAGCCGTGCGTCTGGCGGCCGTGGACGTCGATCTTGAGGCTGTCGGCGCTGGCCATCAGCCCGCCGGGGCGCAGCGCGATCTGGCCCGAGGCCTGCGCCGATGTGACATGCAGGCCGAAAATCGCGGAGGGCACGGGATCGTCGAGCGCGCCCGCGTCGATCATCGCTTGCGCGCCACTGACGCGGCCATCGTAGGAGCCTTCCTCGTTGGGCTGGAACAGGAGCTTCACCGTGCCGGGGATCTCGGCGCGCATTCCCGCCAGAATCTCGGCCACGCCCATCAGGATGGCGACATGGGCGTCGTGCCCGCAGGCATGCATCACCGGAACCGCCTGGCCGAGCCATTGCCCCTTGGCCTTGGAGGCGAATGGCACGTCGACCCGTTCCTCGACCGGCAGCGCATCCATATCTGCGCGCAGCGCCACCACCGGACCGGGCCGGCCGCCCGTCAGCACGCCCACTACGCCGGTCACGCCCACGCCGGTTTTGACCTGATAGCCCAGGGCTGAGAGATGCTTGGCGGCCAGCTCCGCGGTTCGTGTTTCCTGGTAGGAGAGCTCCGGATTCTGGTGGATGTCCCGCCGCCAGGCGATGACCTTGTCCTCGAGCCGAAGCGCCGCCGCCGAAATGCGTTCGGAGAGCTCATTCGTCGTGCCGAGAGTGTCCATGCCGCAGTGTCCTAGATGCCGGCCGGTTCGCGCAAGCCGTTCATGGGCGACCGCGCTTCATGGCCTGTTCGCGCCGATCGTAGGCCCGCGCGAGCAGCTGTGCGCGATCCTCGAAAAGATCGCCGGAGTGCCGGGCGAGCAGCGCCTCCTCGAGGTCGCCATGAGCCCGCGTGCTGCCGTCGGCCAGAAGATGCTCGACCGTCAGGCCGCGTTCGGCGAGGCGCCTGGACACCAGGACGGCGCGGTGGCAGTCGAGCGGCTCCTTCTCGGCGCACATCAGGCAAAGGATCTTGCTTTGCGCGCGGTCGATCACGCGGTCGAGGGCATGCTGGAAGTCCGGTCGCGCCGCGAGCGCGTTGTAACCGTCGCCTTGCCCCGGTTTGCCGCCCAGCGCATCGCCTTCCCAGAGATAGTCGATGCCGGCTTGGGCGAGACGCCTGGCCAGCCGTTCGCGGCCGAATTGGGGGAAGCGGCGCGAGTAGGGCATCGAGCGCACGTCGACCAGGAGCTTGACGCCGCCTGCCTGCAGGAGATCGAGGAAACGTTCGATCGGGTGGTTCGAATGGCCAATCGTCTTGATCATGACGGCAAGCGGCGCACCAGGTCGATGAAGCCCAGCGTCGCGGCGGAGCGTTCGTCGCGGCGGCAGGCCAGGTTGAGCGGCACCTTGATCGCCGGCCGCCCGCGCAGGGGGCGGTAGCTTACACCCTCGAGCGGCAGACGGCTCAGGGAGGCCGGCACGATGGTGATGCCAAGCCCCGCGGCCACGAGATTCAAGGTCGACACGATCCGCGGCGCCTCCTGCCCGACATGAGGGCTGAAGCCAGCTTCGCTGCAGGCCGCGATGATGACGTCGTAGAGGCCGCGGCCGTCGGGCCGGCGGTAGAGGATGAAGGTTTCGTCGGCGAGGTCCTTCAGCGTCAGGCGACTCCGCTTGGCAAGCGGATGGCGGGCCGGGAAGGCCGCGGCCATGTCCTCGTGCAGGAGTTCGTGCACGGTCACGCCCTCGGGATTGACCAGGCCGGAGCGTATGAAGGCCACGTCCAGCCGCCCGTCGCGCAAGCCGCTCACCATGTCGGCCGAGCTGCTCTCCTCCAGCACGAAGGAAACGTCCGGCCGGCGGCCGCGGAACTCACGGATGGCGCGCGCCACCAGGGGATGGAAGGGCGCCGACGTGGTGAAGCCCACGGCGATGCGGCCCGTCTCGCCGCGGGCGGTGCGGCGGGCACGGATCTTGGCCTGTTCGGCTTGCGCCAGGATCGCCTCGGCATCGGCCAGGAACGATCGGCCGGCATCGGTCAGCGTCACGCCGCGCGGATGGCGCACGAACAGCTGGACGTCGACCTCGCGCTCGAGCGCGCGGATCTGCTGGGAAAGTGGCGGCTGCTGGATGTGCAGCTTTTCTGCTGCCCGCGTGACATGGCCCTCACGGGCGACGGCGACGAAGTAGCGGAGGTGGCGGAGCTCCATGTCGAGATTTATAACATATCGAAATTCCACTTATCATATATTTGATGTGTGGGTGGCGGGAAGCCATCGTGACAGCACCTCGCATTGGAGCGCTGCCATGTCCGCCCTGCTCGCCGTCGCCCTCTCTCTCCTCATGATCGGCACCGCGCTGTTGTCCGGCGTCTTCGGCATGGCGGGCGGGTTGATCCTGGTCGGCGTGCTGGTCGTGATCATGCCGCTGCCGCAGGCCATGGTGATGCATGCGGTGACGCAGATGGCCTCCAACGGCTGGCGAGCGCTGCTGTGGCGTCAGCACATCGCCTGGAAGACCGCCTTCGCGAGCTTCGTCGGCAGCCTGGTCTCGCTCGCGCTTTGGTCGGTCTGGCTCTATGTGCCCGACAAGGCGGTGGCGCTGCTGCTGCTGGGTTGCTCACCCTTCATCGTGCGGGCGATCCCCGAGAGCGTGCTGCCGCGCACCCTCGGCCCTGGCCAGATGCTGGGCGGCAGCGTGGTCTGCATGATGCTGATGCTGGTTACCGGCGTCACCGGCCCGCTGCTCGACACGCTTTTCCTGCGCTCGCCGCTGCAGCGCAAGCAGATCGTCGCGACCAAGGCGGCCTGCCAGGTCTTCAGCCATACGCTGAAGCTCGTCTACTTCGGTGCCCTGATCGAGCAGTCGGGATCGGTCGAGCCGTGGTTCCTGGCGATTGCCGTCGCCTCGTCGATGATCGGCACGTCGCTCGGCAAGCTCCTGCTCGAGAAGCTGAGCGACAAGCAGTTCCGCGCCTGGTCGAACCGGATCATCACGGTGATCGCCGGCTACTATGTCGGCTACGGCTTGGTCCTGCTGGCGGGCATCGCCTAAGATGGGGTGTGTCCGCAGTTCCATACGGCTTTCACGAGCTCACTGAAGCCATTGGCTTCGCCGCCTTCAACGGCCCGTGGTTCGAGAAGATCGAAGGCGGCCGTGCGATCCGCGGCTTCCGTCCCGGGCCGCAGCACGCCAACGCGCTCGGTATCGTGCACGGCGGCATGCTGGCGGCCTTCCTCGATTCGGCAATGGGCGGCGCGGTCTGGCACCGGCTCGAGCGCCGCGCCGTGACGCTCCGGCTTTCGCTCGACTATCTCGGGCCAGGCAAGGTCGGCGACTGGCTGCAGGCCGAAGGCGAGGTTGTCGGACACGACCAGCATGTGGCGCAGGTGCGGGGCCGCCTTTATGGTCCGCGCCGCGAGGTATTGGCCGGACTCGGCGCATTCGCGCTCCTGAGCCGCCAGCGCCGATGAACATCAGGAGTTAGAGTGTTGGCCGACGCACCCTCGAATGAAGACAGTCCGCCCGAAGGCTTCCTGCGCATCGATTTCGACCGCGGTCGGGATCGAACCTTCAACAGCCACGTCGGCACGCTTTACGCCAAACGTGGCGCCAAGGGCACGCGCGAGGAATTCGTGCTCGGATTTCGCGTGCACGGCCACATGTGCAATCCGACGGGTGGTCTGCACGGTGGCATGATGATGACCGTGGCCGACCTGGTGGGCACCATGGGCGGCGGCACCCTGGTGGGCCTGCGCAAGTTCCTGCCGACCGTCAGCATGACCTTCGATTTCGTGGCGCCGGCGAGGGTTGGCGACTGGGTCGAGGGTCGTTGCGAGGTGGTGCGCCAGACGCGTTCGCTGCTCTTCACCAGCATCTTCCTGACGGTGGGCGAAGAGAAGATCCTGCGCGCTTCCCAAGTCGCCAAAATTCCCACCGGCGAGGGGCAGTCCTTCGGCAAGGCGAAGCTAGATCGCGGTGCCGAAATGGCTGGAAAGAGCACGACGTCCTGAGTCGGTGAGACGCACGGTGCGGCCGCGACGCAGGCGCTCGGTCCAACCCTTCTTGAAGAAGGTGTCGGCGATGGCCGATCCGAGAGCGCCCGAGATATGCGGCCGCCGTTCGCTCCAGTCCAGGCACTGGCGCGCGAAATGGCGCGACTGGGCGGCGCGCGCGCCGGCGAGATCGACGCCCAGGCGCTGGCAAAACAGCTCGCCCGAGCCCGTGAGCTTCCAGTCCCTGGCCCCCTTGGGCTCGAGATGGCCGTGCTGGGTGAGCGAATCGGTGACGGCGATGCCGACCTGGCCGGCGAGGTGGTCGTAGCAGGTGCGGCAGAAGCGCAGGTCGGGGTCGCGCCGCCACGCGGCGGTTCTTGAAGCGGGTTCGGCGCGGGTGCCGGCGAGCGCCATGAGGGATTCGATAGCATGTGCCACCTCGCCCGAGGCGAGCCGGTAGAAGCGGTTGCGTCCCTGGGCGCGGGCGGCAAGGAGGTTGGCCTCGACCATGCGCGACAGGTGACCGGAGGCTGTCTGGGCGGTGACGCCCGCGGTCAGCGCGAGGTCGGACGCGGTATGGGCGCGGCCATCCATCAGGAGCTGCAGCATGGCGGCGCGCGCCGGGTCGCCCATCAGGGCGGCCACTTCGGACAGGGCGTTCACGGTGATCATGGCCTCAATCTAGGCGCGGGCCCGGGCGCCCGCCACGGCCAATACTTCGTCTGGGACCGAACTATTCCCGCGCCGGGTCACCTCCACCTCGGATTGGCGATGGCAATCTTGTCGGCGATGGTGGCCTCGAGGTGGGCCATCAGGGCGGCGTCGCGCTCGTCGCGCTGACCGCTTCTGAGCTGGCGCGCGAGTTCGCGATTGAGCTCGGCAATCGTGCCGTCGCGGCCCAGCAGCCCGACCAGCCGCTCATGTTCGCGCGCGTCTGCGGCAGGCCCGAGTCGCGCCTCGCGCTCCAGGATGGCAAGCGAATTGACGGCTACCCGCATCTGGAAGCCCAGTCGAGGTTCGGTCTTGTCGAGGGCGGGGATCGCCTCCTCGCGCAGGAAGTCGGCGATGGCCGCCACAAGCTCCGATGCCGTCGGACGATCTTGCGCCATTTCAGGCCGCGCTCTTCAGCAGCTGCAGGAGATCGACCTCGGTCTCGACTGCACGTCGCCCGATCGAGGCGAGTTCCATGGATGTCTGGGCGCCCGACAGGTGTTTCCACGCCTGGGTATGGCAGATCACGCCCCAGCGCGCGGTGCCGAACACCTCCCACCAATGGGCGCGCGCCGGATCGACCGCGTCGCCGCCGGCGCGCTCGTAAGCCGCCCACAGGTGCTCGCGGCTGCCGAAGCCGCCGGCCGGCTTGTCGACCGCGCCGAAACGCCAGCTCTTGACGCAGAGCCAGCCCAGATCCTCGACCGGGTCGCCAAGGTGCGCGCCCTCCCAGTCGAGAATGGCGGTGACCCCCGTTTGGTCGGCCAGATAGTTGCCGGTGCGGTAGTCGCCGTGCACCAGCACCGGCCGTTGCACGGGCGCAGGTCGGCGCCGATCGAGCCATGAAAGCGCCAGTTCGAACACCGGCTGGGGCTCGCTGAGCGTATCGAGCACATTGCGCAGGCTCGCGACCTGATCGGTTGCCTGGCGATGGGCGAGCGGCGGCAAGGTCTTGGCCTCGACGGCGTGGATGCGCGCGAGGATTTCGCCAAGTTGGCCCGCGATCTTGCCGCGCGCGCCGGCATAGGGCGGATCGCGCAGGAGCTTGCGCGCAATCGCGGTGCCCTCGATGCGACGCATGACATAGGCCTCGCCCAGGCCATCCCCGGGTTCCAGCTCGAACAGAACCTCGGGCGCCCGCACACCCGCCTGCCAGGCGGCGCGCAGCACGCGGAACTCGGTGGCGCGATCGAGGGCGGCCGAGCGCTCGCGCTCGCCTTTGCTCGTGCTCGGCGGATCGCGGCGCAGGATCAGCGCATGGCGCTGCCCGTCGATCAGGGCATCGAAACTCCAGGTCTGGCGCGAGGCGCCACCCGATTCACGGGCGAGACCGACGATCGCTGCGTTGCCGCCGAAATGCCGCCCGGCCGCGACGGCCAGGACAGCGGCCACCTGGTCCGCTTCGCTTCCCGCAGGAGAGGCCATGTGAACGGTCATTCACAAGACTGTGGCACAGCGCCTGCCGCGTGGTAAGAGGGCCGCGCCCAAGCGGGGGAGCGAGACAGGTGACCCAGACATACGAGGCCATGAACGGCCTCTTTCTCGAGGATCTCAAGGTCGGCCAGTCGGCCATGTTCGGCCGCACGGTGACCGAGGCCGACATCGCAGCCTTTGCCGGCGTCTCGGGCGACACCAACCCCATTCACCTTCATGATGGCTTCGCCCGCACGACGCGCTTTGGCCAGCGCATCGCGCACGGCATGCTGAGCGGAAGCTACATCTCGACCGTGATCGGCACCAAGCTGCCCGGGCCCGGCGCGGTCTACATCTCGCAGACGATGAACTTCATGGCGCCGGTGATCATCGGCGACACCATCACCGCGATCGCCACCATCACTGCGATCGATCAGCAGCGCCGCCGGGTCACGCTGAAGACGCAGTGCCTCAATGGCGACAAGGTGGTGATCGACGGCGAGGCGACCGTTCTGGTGCCGCGACGCGACGCGGCATGATCCCGGCCTTCGACGATTGGCGGAAGATCGCCGCGCCCTGGAAAGGCGGCACGGTGGCGCTCGGCAATTTCGACGGTGTGCACAGGGGCCATCAGGCCCTGCTGGCACGGGCCGGCGAGATTGCCGGGGGACTGAAGGCTCCCCTCGTCGTGCTGACCTTCGAGCCGCACCCGCGGCGTTTTTTCGTGCCCGACACCGGCCCGTTCCGGCTGACCCTGCTGCCGGCCAAGCTCAGGCTGCTCGAGCAGCACGGCGTACAGGCCGTGCTCGCCCAGCATTTCGATACCGCCTTCGCCGCACTTTCGGCCGATGCCTTCGTCGACGAGGTGATGCTGCGCGGGCTGGGGGCGCGCCACGTGGTGTGCGGCTACGACTTCACCTTTGGCGCTCGCCGTGGCGGCAATGTCGAGATGCTGCGCGACATGGGCACCAAGAGGGGTTTTGGCGTCACCGTGCTCGACCCTGTGATGCGCGAGGGCGAAATCTATTCCTCGACCTCGATCCGCGAGGCGCTGCGTGCCGGTTGGCCGAGCGAGGCGGCCGAGCTTTTGGGCCATGCCTGGGAGATCGAGGGCATTGTGGAAGAGGGCGACAAGCGAGGCCGCACCATCGGCTTTCCCACCGCCAATGTGGCGCTCGGTGAGCATCTCAGGCCGCGCTTCGGAGTCTATGCCGTGCGGGCCCTGGTCGATGGCAGCTGGCGCGACGGCGTGGCCAATCTTGGCCGCCGCCCGACCATCGGCAAGCTCAAGGAGAATTTCGAGGTCAATGTCTTCGACTTCGCCGGCGATCTCTACGGCAAGAACTTGCGCGTCGCCCTGGTCGATTTCATCCGGCCCGAGATGAAGTTCTCGGGCCTCGACCAGCTCAAGGCCCAGATCGCCGCCGACGCCGACGCGGCACGCCGGATGCTCGCCGCCTGAGCGACCTCAACGCTTGAAGGGCAAGGTACCCTTCCACAGCGGCGCCGCCATGGTCTCCGCCACGTCGGTGAACATCGCGTTGAAGGCGATGCTGATCCGTTCCTCGCTGGTGCGGTTGACCGGCACGCTGTGCGACAGGTAGGCGGGAAACATGACGATGCGGCCGGGCTTGGTCTGCACGGTCATGCGATTGCCGTTGAAGCGGTTGAGCTGCTTGGCGCGCGGCATGAAGGCGACCGCGCCGGGCCGCGGATCGGTGAACTCTATGGCATCCGCGCCGGACGGCGTGCGCACGTAATAGACACCGCTGACATAGTTGTTGGGATGGGTATGAGCGCTGTTTTGTCCACCCGGCGGGTTGAAGTTCGCCCAGCATCCGGTGATGGCGAAACTCTTGTAATCGACCTGCATGAAGTCGAGGCTGGCCTTCACCGCCTTGCGCAGGAGCGCGGTGAGCTCGGCGAACTCCGGAAGCTCCTGCATGTTGGGATCGGTCTGCCAGGTGCCGCCGGGCGCCACCTGGTTGCGTGGTCCCGTCAACCGCCCGATCTCGTCCAGCAGCCGCTTGTTGAAGGCCTCGGCAAAGGCCGGCTGCAGATCGACGATCCAGATCGGCGTGGGGAAGAATTCCTGCACGCTGGTATTGGCGAACATGGTGCCAATGTACGCCGCGGGGACGGCCCGCAAAACGCGCCTTTTCGCGCTTTTCCCATGCCTTGACCCCCAGCACCCCCGTCCCTAGATTGCCGGCCCCATGGAGATAAGGGCCTCTCGGGAGCGAATTAGCCGCCCGGTCCGCTGATCAGCGGCCGGGTCTTTTTGATGCCTGTTGCGCGCCGGGATGAGCCCGGCGCCTCCCGCCCGAACCCGACGAGATAGCCGTGACAACCGACTATAAATCCAGCGTCTTCCTGCCCAAGACCGACTTCCCCATGCGCGCCGGCCTGCCCAAGAAGGAGCCGGAGCTCCTGAAGCGGTGGGCCGACATGAAGCTGTTCGAGCGCCTGCGTGCCGAGAGCAAGGGTCGCCCGAAATTCGTGCTGCATGACGGTCCGCCCTACGCCAACGGCAATCTCCATATCGGCCATGCGCTGAACAAGATCCTGAAGGACTTGGTGAGCCGCACCCAGCAGATGCTGGGCAAGGACTCTCACTACGTGCCGGGCTGGGACTGCCATGGCCTGCCGATCGAATGGAAGATCGAGGAGGAGTACCGCGCCAGGAACAAGGACAAGGATCAGGTTCCGGTCGGCGAGTTTCGCCGCGAGTGTCGCGCCTTCGCCGATCACTGGATCAAGGTGCAGCGCGAGGAATTCAAGCGGCTCGGCGTCGACGGCGACTGGGATCACTACTACTCGACGATGAAGTACGAGTCCGAGGCGGTGATCGTGGCCGAGCTCGGCAAGTTCCTGATGAATGGCGGGCTCTACAAGGGTTCCAAGGCTGTGTTGTGGAGCGTGGTCGAGAAGACCGCTCTCGCCGAGGCCGAGATCGAGTATCACGACCATACCTCCGACACGATCCATGTGCGCTTCCCCGTGCTGAAATCCAAAGGCGGCAGGCTCGACGGCACGTCGGTCGTGATCTGGACGACGACGCCGTGGACCATCCCGGGCAATCGCGCGCTCGCCTACGGCCCTGACATCGCCTACGCACTTGTCGAGGTCGTCGAGGCGGGCGAGGGCAGCCGCGCCAAGGCGGGCGAGAAGATGGTGCTGGCCAAGGAGCTGGTCGGCATCGTGGCGCAAGAGACCAAAGCCACGCTCAAGATCGTGAGTGACCTCGCTAAGGAGGATCTCGAAGGCCTCATCGCGGCCCATCCGCTGCGCGGGCAGGGCTACGACTTCGACGTGCGGCTGCTGCCCGGCGCCTTCGTGACCGCGGACGCCGGCACGGGCTTCGTGCACATCGCGCCGGGCCATGGCGCGGACGACTATGAGCTGGGCGTCGCCAACGGCGTGGAAGTGCCCGACACCGTGGCCGAGGACGGCAGCTACTATCCGCACGTGCCGCTGTTTGCCGGCCTTCTCGTTTACACGTCGGTCGGCAAGAAGGGTCCGGCCAACAAGGCGGTGACCGAGGCGTTGGACAAGACCGGCCTGCTGCTCGCTGCCGGCCGCATCACGCACAGCTATCCGCATTCCTGGCGTTCCAAGGCGCCGGTCATCTTTCGCAACGCGCCGCAATGGTTCATCGCCATGGACAAGTCGATCAAGGAGATCGGCGGAACCCTGCGCGAGAAGGCGCTGGCGGCAATCGATGCCACGCGCTTCGTGCCGCAGGCCGGTTACAACCGCCTGCGCTCGATGATCGAGCAGCGCCCCGACTGGTGCGTGTCGCGCCAGCGCGCGTGGGGCGTGCCGATCGCGGTGTTCGTCGACAAGCAGTCCGGCGAGCCGCTGCGCGATCCCGAGGTGATGGGGCGCATCGTCGAGGCCTTCAAGGCCGAAGGCGCAGACGTTTGGTTCGAAAGCCCGCCCGAGCGCTTCCTCGGCAACAAGTACAAGTCGGGCGACTTCGAGCAGGTGCGGGACATCCTCGACGTCTGGTTCGATTCGGGCTCGACGCACGCCTTCACGCTCGAGGGCAATCCCGAGCTGAAGTGGCCCGCCGATCTCTATCTCGAGGGCTCCGACCAGCATCGCGGCTGGTTTCACTCCTCGTTGCTGGAGAGCTGCGGCACGCGCGGCCGGGCACCTTACGATGCGGTGCTGACGCACGGCTTCACGCTCGACGAGCAGGGCCGCAAGATGTCGAAGTCGCTCGGCAACATCACCGCGCCCCAGACGGTGTGCGATCAGTATGGCGCCGACATCCTTCGGCTTTGGGTGGTCGGGACCGACTACACCGAGGACCAGCGCATCGGCCCGGAGATCCTCAAGCATCAGGCCGAGGCCTATCGTCGACTGCGCAACACGCTGCGTTACCTGTTGGGCAGCCTCGCGGGCTTCACCGCGGCCGAGAAAGTCGGGCCTGCCGAGTTGCCCGAACTGGAGCGCTGGGTACTGCATCGACTTGCCGAGCTCGATGCGATGTTCCGGCCGGCGGTCGACGACTTCGACTTTCACAAGATCGCGACCGAACTGCATAATTTCTGCTCCGTCGATCTCTCGGCGTTCTATTTCGACGTCCGCAAGGACGCCATTTATTGTGATTCGCCGACGGCGCTGCGGCGCCGCGCGGCGCGCACGGTCATGGCCGAGGTCTTCTCGTTCCTCACGGCCTGGCTTGCACCGATCACCTGCTTCACCGCCGAGGAGGCGTGGCTGCTCAGGCCCGCGGAGGTGCCGGACGGCAAGGCCGAGAGCGTCCACCTCCGCCTCTATCCGACCATCCCGGCCGGCTGGCTCGACCCGGCGCTGGGCGACAAGTGGAAGACGGTGCGTGCGCTGCGCCGTGTCGTGACGGGCGCGCTGGAACTCGAGCGGGCCGAGAAGCGCATCGGTTCGAGCCTGCAGGCCGCGCCCCACGTCCATGCCGCGCCGGAGTACATCGCGGCGATGAAGGGCATCGACCTCGCCGAGATCTGCATCACCTCTGGCGGCGACCTGGTGGCGGGCGATCCGCCGCCCGGCGCCTTCACCCTGCCCGACGTCGCGGGCGTCGGCGTGGTGCCCGTGCTGGCGGGCGGCCTGAAGTGCGCGCGCTGCTGGCAAGTGCTGGAAGAAGTCGGCAAGTCGTCCAGTCACCCCCTGATCTGTCGGCGTTGCGAAGAGGCCGTGGCGTGAGGCGGATCGATCGCCAGGCAATGGCCTTGGTCATCGTGACCCTGGCTATCGACCAGATCTCCAAGGAATTGCTGCTGCGCTACCTCGTGAAGGCGGGCGCTGTGGTGCCGGTGATCGACGATTTCTTCCGCTTGGTGATCGTTTGGAATCGGGGCGTGAGCTTCGGCATCCTGGGCGGCGACCGTGCGCTGCCGGCCTGGGTGCTGTCGGCCGTCGCGGTGGTGGTGTGCGTCGGGCTCTTCGTTTGGCTGCGACGAACCGACCGTCCCCTGACCGGATGGGGTATCGGCCTTGTCATGGGCGGCGCCATCGGCAATGTTATCGACCGCGCGCGCTGGGGCGCGGTGTTCGACTTTGCCGACTTCCACGTGCGCCAATGGCATTGGCCCGCATTCAACGTCGCCGACTCGGCGATCGTGCTGGGTGTCGGACTGATGCTGATCGATTCCCTGATCGGAGAAAAAAAGCGCGCGCCCTGATAAGGCCATGATCGGCGGAGAAAACGACCTTCCATGATGCGACGGACCACTTCCACCCTTCCAGCCCTGATCGCACTCGTGACTTTCGCGCTCGGCGGCTGCAGCGCCTTCGAGAACATCGGTGGCGGCAAAAAAGTGTCGCCCGACGAGTTCAAGATCGTCTCGCATTCCCCTCTCACCATGCCGCCCAACGCCGAGTTGCGGCCGCCGCGGCCGGGCGAACCCCGCCCGCAGGAAGTCACGCCGGCCGACCAGGCCAAGGAGGCGCTGTCGCCTGCCCTCGCGGGACAGGTGCAGCAGCGCGTCAGTGGCCAGCAGCCGGCGACTCCGGGCGGCGGTTCCGAGCAGGCGCTGGTCTCCAAGGCGACCGCCGGCGGCGTCGATCCCAATATCCGCGCCGTCGTCAACAAGGACACCAAGGTCATTGCCGACAACAACAAGACGTTCATCGACAGCCTGATCTTCTGGCAGGACAAGCAGCCCACCGGCACCATCATCGATCCGTCCAAGGAACAGCAGCGAATTCGCGACGCGCAAGCGAGCGGCCAGCCCTCGTCGGCACCGACGCCGACCATCGAGCGGCGCAAGCGCGGACTGCTCGAAGGCATCTTTAACTGAGCGCGTCCCATACGCTGCGGCGCCGTGCTGTCATTGGCGGCGCCGTCGCGGGCGTCGTTCTCGCGCCTCCCGTATCGGCCCTCGGCAAGCTGCTGAGCGTCGGCCGGCGACCGGCCGAGACCTTTACGCTCGCCAATGGGCTGCAGGTCATCGTGTTGCCCTCGGCGCGCGCGCCGATCGTGAACCAGCTCGTTGTCTACAAGGTGGGCAGCGCCGACGAGACGCTTGGCCAGACCGGCGTCGCGCACTTTCTCGAGCACATGATGTTCAAGGGCACCTCGACGATCGGCCCGGCGGAATTCTCGCGCACCATCTCGCGCAACGGCGGACGCGACAACGCCTATACGGGCTTCGATGCGACCGGTTACTACCAGACGATCGCCGCCGACCGGCTGGAGCTCGTCATGCGCATGGAGGCCGACCGCATGGTCAACCTCCGTCTCAGCGAGGAAGAGTTGACGCCTGAGCGTCAGGTCGTGCTCGAGGAACGGCGCATGCGCATCGACAATGTGCCCGCCGAGCTACTCGACGAGGCGGTGCGCGAGCGGCTGTTCGGCCAGGGCCGCCCCTACGCGATGCCGACGGCCGGCTATGCCGACGATGTCGAGAAGCTCAGCGTCGGTGATCTCGCGAACTTCTACCGCAAGCACTATGCGCCCAATAACGCCGTGCTGATCGTGGCGGGCGACACCACCGTCGAGGCAGTGCGCAGGCTCGCCGAAAGATACTACGGCGAGGTTCCTGCAGTCAGCATCGAGCCACGCCGGAGGCCGATCGAGGGCGGGGCGGGGCTGCCGCAGCGCGTGACTCGTGCGGATGCACGAGTGGTCGAGCCCAACTGGTCACGCGACTTCATCGCGCCGTCGTACTCGGCCGGCGAAAAGGGGCATGCCCATGCCTTGCAGGTGCTGGCACGCCTGTTCGGCGTGGGTGAGACCAGCCGCCTGTGGAATGCGATGGTCGTCGACACGAGACTCGCACTGTCGGCCTCGGCGGACTACAGCGCGTCGAGTCTCGGCCTTTCCACCTTCGGCATTTCGGCGCATCCCGCGCCGGAGGTCGCCATGGCGGCAGTCGAAGGCGCCGTCGCCGACCAGATGAAGAAGGTGCTCGATGGCGAGGTGACGGCCGAGGAGGTCGAGCGTGCGCAAAATCGGCTGCTTGCGTCGGCGATCTATTCGCAGGATTCGCTGGCGAGCGGCCCCCGCCTTTACGCCACGGCTTTGTCCACCGGCAATACCATGGCCGATATCGACGCCTGGCCCGAGCGGATTGCTGCCGTCCGGCCCGAGGATGTCGTGGCGGCTGCCCGGCATGTCTGGCGCGACGGCGGGGCCGTGACCTCGCTGCTCACTCCGGCCGAGGGCCGCAAATGAGGCTGCGGCTTGCCCTGGCGATCGTCGGTGCCGCCGTCCTGGTGGCCTCGCGTGCCGGCGCCGTCGAGGTCAAGGAAATCGTCACGCCGCTCGGCCTGAAGGCCTGGCTGGTCGAGGACAGGAGCACGCCGGTCGTTGCGTTGTCGTTCTCCTTTGCCGACGGCAGCGCATCGGAGCCGGCAAGACAGAAGGGTGTGACCAACCTTGCCGCCGTGTTGCTGACTGACGGAGCGGGACAACTCGATGCCCTCGCCTTCCGGCGGCGGCAGGAGGACGCCACGGCATCGCTCGCCTTCTCCGCCTCGTCCGACCGGCTGAGCGGCAGCCTGCGCGTGCTGACCGCCAATCGCGAGCAGGGGTTCGATCTCCTGAAACTGGCGCTGACGGAGGCGCGGTTCGATCAGGACATGATCGACCAGCGCCGCGCCCAGTCGATTGGCGCGCTCAATCAGGCCACGCAGCGGCCGACCACGGTGGCGCAGCGCACGCTCGCCGCGACGGTGTTCGCGGGCCATCCCTATGCCCAGGAGACGGCAGGCCTGCGCGAGAGCCTCAAGACGCTGACGGCCGCCGACCTCAAGGCTCGCGCCCAGGCACTGTTGATTCGCTCCGGGCTCACCATCACCGCGGTGGGTGACATCGACGGACCCGAGCTGGCGCGCCAGCTCGACAAGGCGTTCGGCGGGCTGCCGCTCGGTACGGCAGCGCCACCGTTGCCCGACTGGACGCCGACCGCCAGGCCGAGCTCCGTCACGGTCGAGCGGGCCGTGCCGCAAGGCGCGATCCTGATCGCGATGCCCGGCATCGCGCGTGACGATCCCGATTGGTATGCCTATCTGGTGATGAACAACATCCTGGGCGGCGGCCAGCAGTCGCGCCTGTTCAACGAGGTACGGGAGAAGCGCGGCCTTGCCTACGGCGTTTCGGCGGGAATACGCAACTATCGCAAGGCGGCGCTGCTGGTGATCTCCTCCGCCAGCGCAAACGAGAAGGTGCCCGAGACGCTGCGCGTGATCAGGAGCGAACTGGCGCGCTTGCGCACCGATGGAGTGAGCGAGCAGGAGCTGGCCGACGCGAAGACATATCTCAGCGGTTCATTGGCCCTCTCGCTCGACAGCTCGGGCGCAATCGCAGGCCTGATGGAGAACCTTCAGCTCGACGGCCTGCCGCGCGATCATCTGGATAGGCGGCCGGCGCTGATCGGTGCAGTCAAGCTCGAGGACGTGCAGCGTGTCGCCCGCCGCGTGTTGCGCGAAGAGGCGATGACCACGGTGGTGGTCGGCAAGCCGGCCAGTTCATCCGTCGAATAGCGGCGGCAACGCATGCTTGGCCCGCTTTCGACCCGCCGGCCGTGGAGGGATCCCAGGCTCTCACCCGCCGGTATCTTTCCCAAAGGCGAAAGTCGTAGACTGCGTGCGCCATGAGCGTGCTGCGGCGCCTTCCGTCGACCCTGGTCAATCAGATCGCCGCCGGCGAGGTGGTCGAGCGCCCGGCCAGTGCCGTGAAGGAGCTGGTCGAGAACGCCATCGATGCCGGGGCCAAGCGCATTTCGGTGACGCTCAAGGAAGGCGGACGCACCTTCCTCTCGGTCGTCGACGACGGGATCGGCATGTCGCCCGAGGAACTGAAGCTTGCCGTCGAGCGGCATTGCACTTCCAAGCTGCCCGGTGACGATCTTACCCGCATCAGTACCCTGGGTTTTCGCGGCGAGGCCCTGCCGTCGATCGCCTCGGTCAGCCGCTTCACCATCACCTCGCGCCCGGCCAGCGGCGACAGCGCCTTCAGCCTGGCGATCGACGGGGGAGCCAAGGGCGTGCCCAAGCCCGCCGCTCATCCGCCGGGCACGCGCGTCGAAGTGCGCGACTTGTTCTTTGCCACTCCGGCGAGGCTGAAGTTCCTCAAGGAGCCGCGCACCGAGTCGGCTCACGTCGCCGATGCGATTCGCCGCCTCGCCATGGCCCATCCCGATCTGTCTTTCCGGCTGGAGAGCGAGGAGCGCACCTTGCTCGATCTGCCCATGGCGGTGTCGCGACTCGAGCGGCTCGCCACGATCATGGGGCGGGAGTTCGCGGACAATGCCCTGGCCATCGACGCCAATCGCGAAGGTTTCCGCCTGACCGGCTATGCCGGCTTGCCGACGCTGAACCGGCCGACCGGCCAGCACCAGTACCTGTTCGTCAATGGCCGGCCGGTGCGCGACAAGCTGCTCGCCGGCGCGGTGCGCGGTGCCTACCAGGATTTCCTCGCGCGTGATCGCCATCCCATGGTGGCGCTGTTTCTCGAGGCCCCGGCCGGCCTGGTCGATGTCAACGTGCATCCCGCCAAGACCGAAGTGCGCTTCCGCGATGCCGGAATCGTGCGCGGCCTGATCGTCGGCGCCCTACGCACCGCCTTGTCGGCAGCCGGCCATCGCGCGAGCACGACGGTCGCCGATGCCGCGCTCGGCGCCTTCCGCCCGCACACCGGCTACTCGACGCCCCTGCCGATGGGCGGCGGCCATGCCGCGGCCATGCCGCGCGGGCTTGCCGAGGCGGCGATGCGGTTCATGGCGCCGTTCGATGTGCCGTCGGCCAGGGTGGAGCAGCCGGCTGGCGAAATCGCTGATGGCAACTTCCCGCTCGGCGTGGCGCGCGCTCAGCTGCATGAAACCTACATCGTGGCGCAGACCGACCAGGGCGTGGTGATCGTCGACCAGCATGCCGCCCATGAGCGGCTGTTGCACGAGAAGCTCAAGGTCCAGCTGGCGAGCGAGGGCGTGAAGCGCCAGGCGCTGCTGCTGCCGGAAGTCGTCGAAGTGGGCGAGGACGGGGCCCGTCGGCTGACGCAGCGCGCCGCCGAACTGGCCGAGATGGGCCTGGTGCTCGAACCCTTTGGCCTGGGCGCCGTCGTCGTGCGCGAGACGCCAGCCTTGCTCGGAGAGGCCGACCTCCAGGGCCTGGTGCGCGACCTCGCCGACGAGCTGGCCGAGATGGGCGATCACTTGTCGCTCAAGGAGAAGGTCGAGGAGGTGTGCGGCACTCTTGCTTGCCACACCTCGGTGCGTGCCGGCCGCCGCCTTACTGTCGACGAAATGAACGCGCTACTGCGCCAGATGGAGGCAACGCCGCATTCCGGCCAGTGCAATCACGGTCGGCCGACCTACGTCGAGCTCAAGCTCGCGGATATCGAGCGGCTGTTCGGGAGAAGATGATCCGCGTCCTGCTGGTCTTGCTGGCGTGCAGCCTTGCAACGGTCGCGAACGCCCAGACAACCTCGCCGCCCGCCGCGCCGCTGGACGGTCAGTGGCGTGGGACGAGCGACGGCGGCTCGTGCAATGCGCCGCTCGACTACGTGCTCACCATCGAATCGGGCATCGTCGACGGCTCTGCCTTCGACACCACGGCGAAGGGCCCCGCGCCCAACCTCAAGAAGGCGCCGCCGCCCGCGCCCCGTCCCGGCCTGTGGCAGGTCTACGGCGTTGCTAAGGGCAACTCGTTTCTGCTGACCGCGTCGGCCTCCGTGCAAGGCCGCGACCGGCGCTCCACGAAGCTGGCCGTGAGCGCCCAGGGCGGCACCTTGACGGTCACCGAGAGCAGCGGCTGCGGGCGCACCGCGCGGCTGAGTCGCGGCTAGGCCGCGCCGAGCTGGATCACGTTCCAGGAGGCCGGCGCCAGACGGGCGCTGATCTTCTCGCCGCTGGCGCGGACCGAGCTCAACGGCCGGGGCGTGATGCGATCGGGCTGGTCCTTGCTGTTGATCGCCGTCAGGTCGGGATCGCAGAGCTGCAGCGCCTGCGAGACCGACAGGTTCTTGAAGCCGCCGGCCAGAACCTCGAGCGGCAGCTCCTCGCTGAGGCTGCGATTGAGCGCAAACAGCGTGAGCGTGCCCGACTTGTCGTCGTGCACCGCCGCGAGCTTCAGGTAGGGCACCGAAGGCAGGGGGAAGAATTCGTCGATCGGCCCGTTGGGATCGTTGTAGCGCGCGGAATAGGTGGGCGAATCGACCAGCGTACGCAGCACGCGGCCGCGGCCCAGGCGGCTGAAATGGGCGAAGGGATGGAAGATGGTCTGCCGCCAGGCCGGACCGCCGGTCTCGGTCATGATGGGAGCGATGGCGTTGACCAGCTGGGCGAGGCACGCCGCGGTGATGCGGTCGGCGTGGTTCAACAGCGAGATGCAGCAGCCGCCGAACGCCAGCGCGTCTTCCATGTTGTAGATCTCCTCCAGGATCTGGGGCGCAATCGGCCAGCCCGGCAGCACTCGCGCGCGGCGGTCGCGTCGCGTGCGGTACCACACGTTCCATTCGTCGAACGAGAGCATGATGCGCTTGGGCGAGCGGCGCTTGGCCGCGACGGCATCGGCGATCGCCACCACCTCGTCGATGAAGCTGTCCATCAAGTCGCAGCTCGCCAGGAAGGCCGGCGTGTCGCCGTCGTAGTTGTTGAGGTAGGTGTGCAGCGAGATGTACTCGACGTAGTCGAAGGTGTGCTCGAGCACCGTCTGCTCCCAGGCGCCGTACGTCGCCATGCGCCGTCCCGAGGAGCCGCAGGCCGCCAGTACGATCGAGCGATCGATCCATTTCATCATCTTGGCGGCTTCGACGGCGATGCGCCCGTATTCCTCGGCAGTCTTGGCTTCCATCTGCCAGTGCCCGTCCATCTCGTTGCCCAGGCACCAGAACTTGACGTCATGCGGCTTGTCCCAGCCGTGCTTGCGGCGCAGGTCGGACAGCGTCGTGCCAGACGGGTGATTGCAATACTCGACCATGTTGCGGGCGGCGTCGCCGGCGCGCGTGCCGAGGTTGACCGCCAGCATGGGCTCGATGTCCGCCATCCGGCACCAGTCGATGAACTCGTTGGTGCCGAACTGGTTGGTCTCGGTCGACATCCATGCGAGATCGAGGCGGCGCGGCCGCTCGCTCGCCGGGCCGACGCCGTCCTCCCAGTTGTAGCCCGAGACGAAATTGCCGCCGGGATAGCGCATGACGGTGGGACTGAGCTCGCGCACCAGTGCCATCACATCCTGGCGGAATCCCTTGGCGTCGGCGGCGGGATGGCCGGGTTCGAAGATGCCGCCATAGATGCAGCGGCCGAGATGCTCGATGAAGGCGCCGAACAGGCGGGGATGGGTGGTGCCGATCGCGAAATCGCGATGCAGGCGAACGTCGACGTCACGCATGAGAGGCTCCGGTTGGGACTTCGGGCGACAGCACCGAGCTCTTGAGGAGCTTGGAGTAGGGATGCTGGGGATCGTCGAGCACGGCCCGCGCCTGGCCGCTCTCGACCACGCGGCCCTGGCGCATGATGATGATGCGGTCGCTGACGTAGTAGGCCGTGGCAAGATCGTGGGTGATGTAGATGATCGCGAGGCCGCTGTTGTCGCGGAGCTCGCGCAGCAGGTTGACGATCGAGGCGCGCAGCGAGGCGTCGATCATCGACACCGGCTCATCCGCCACCAGCAGCAGGGGCCTGGAGATCAGCGCCCGGGCGATGGCGATCCGCTGCAACTGGCCGCCCGAGAGCTGGTGGGGAAAACGGCCGCGGATCTCGGCCAGCGACAGACCGACGCTGCGGAGTGCGGTGTCGGCCGCTGCCGCGATCGCCGCTTCGCCGGAGACGTCGGCCATGCGCCGTGCCGTGGCGAACAGGTAGCGGTCGACGCGCTTCATCGGATTGAAGGCCTCGAACGGGTTCTGGAAGATCGGCTGGACCTTGCGCATGAAGGCAAGCCGGCCGGCCGTGCCGCGGATGGTCGCGAGGTCGGTACCCTGGAAACGAATCTCGCCCGAGCTCGGCGCCACCATGCCGAGGATCATGCGGGCGAGCGTGGTCTTGCCGCTGCCCGACTCGCCGACCACGGTGAAGATCTCCGGCCGCGCCTCCTGCAGGCTGAAGCTCACCCCGCTCACCGCCGCCACCTGCCGGCGGGCGAACGGGCCGCCGCCGTAGACGCGGCTGACGTCCTTCAGTTCGAGGAGCGCCGTCATGCGACCGGCTCGGGATGGAAGCAGGCGACGCGATGGCCCGCGGCCATCGGCTCGAGCGGCGGCACCTCGCGGCGGCAGAGGTCGGTGGCCCTCGGGCAGCGCGGATGAAAGCGGCAACCGCTTGGCGGATCGGCGAGGTTGGGCGGCGTGCCCGACAGTCCGGCCTTGGGAGCGGTGTCGCCGAGCCGCGGCAGGCTGGCGATCAGGTGCGCGGTATAGGGATGGCGGGGCGTGCGGAAGAGCTGGTCGGTGCGGCCTTCCTCGACAAGCCGGCCGCCATACATGATGCCCAGGCGATCGGCGAGATTGGCGTGCACCGCCATGTCGTGCGTGACGAACAGCACCGAGGAGCCGAGCTCTCGCTGGATCTCGCGGATCATCGCCAGCACCTCCTTCTGCACCACCACGTCGAGCGCGGTCGTCGGCTCGTCGGCGATGATGAACTCGGGCCGGCAGACCGTCGCCAGCGCAATGGTCACCCTCTGGCGCATGCCGCCCGAAAGCTGGTGCGGGAAGGCGTCGAGCACGTCGGGCCCGAGCTGCAGGCGCTGCAGATGGGCGCGCACCGTCTCGAGGAATTGCGGTTTCGGCTGGCCGAGATGGCGAAAGGCGAAATCGACGAAGGCATGGCGCACCCGGCGGACCGGGTTCAGCACGCTCATCGAGCCCTGCATGATGTAGCTGAGATGCCGCCAGCGGATTGCGGCGAGCGCCCGGCGGTCGGCCCGCTGCATCTCGATCGGGCCGCCAGGAAACGCGAAGGTGATGGTGCCCGCCATCACCTCGAGCGGCGGCTGGGTGGCGGCGGCGATGGTCTTGATCAGGGTGGTCTTGCCGCTGCTCGATTCGCCTGCCAATCCGTAGATCTCGCCCGCCTCGACGGACAGGCTCACGCCGTCGACGGCGCGCACGTCGCGCGGCACGCCAAAGGTGCCGGTGCGATACCAGGCCCTGAGGCCCTCGACGGCGAGCACGCTCACCTCTCGCTCCGGCCGAGCCGGCTGCGCGGGTCGATGTGCTCGTTCATCGACACCGCCAGCAGGAACAGTCCGATGAAGGTCATCACCACCAGCAGGACCGGGAAAAAGATCCACCACCAGATGCCAGCGACCAGGGCGGTATGCTGGTTGGCCCAGTAGATCATCACGCCGATGGTCGGCGTGTTGATGTCGGTGAAGCCCAGTACCGACAGCGTGACCTCGAGCCCGATCGACCAGTTGATGTTGTTCATGGTGGTCGAGAATACGATCGGCAGCACGTAGGGCAGGTGCTCCTCGACCAGAATCTGGCGCGTGCTCATGCCGGAGAAGATGCCGGTCTCGGTGAATTCGCGGTGTCGGAGGCTGAGCGCCACCGAGCGGATCAGGCGGGCGTCGTACGACCAGCCGAGGCAGGCCATCATCAGCGCCAGCAGACCCCACGACATGTGATCCTTGAGCACGAAGTAGAACAGCACCAGGATCGGAAACAGCGGGATCACGATGAAGGTGTCGTTGATCGACATCAGCAGCCGGTCGACCACCCCGCCCGAATAACCCGCCACCAGGCCGATCAGCAGGGCGAGCAGGCGGCTCAGCACCGCCACCACGATGCCGAAGACCAGCGTGTTGCGGATGGCGAAGGAGAGCAGCCAGAACAGGTCCTGGCCTCGCGAGGTGGTCCCGAACCAGTAGTCGGCCGACGGCGGCAGGTCGGGGGGAACCACGAAACTGTCGTTGGGTGGCCAGGGCGAGAAGAAGGACAGGCAGGAGAAGCCCGCGACCAGCGCCAGCAGGACGATGCCGGCCGCGAATTGGCGGTTGGAGCGCAGCAGGGCGAGAAAGGTGCTCCCCATGCTCAGCGTGCCCGCACACGGGGATCGAGCAGGGGATAGCAGAGGTCGATCAGCAACACCGCCACCGACACCGCAAGGATCGAGACCGTGGTGATGCCCAGCACCAGACTGTAGTCGCCGGCGTGGACCGCCGAGACCAGCAGCGTGCCGACGCCGGGGTAGCCAAAGACCTGCTCGGTGATGATGGCGCCGTTGAAGATGCCGCCGAGCGACATGGCGAGCCCGGTGACCTGCGGTACCAGCGCATTCCTCATGACGTAGGAGCCGAGGATGCGCTTGCGCTCGACGCCCGCCAGCTCGGCATAGGCGACGTAGTCCTCGGTCACGATGTTGGAGACCAGCGAGCGCATGCCCATGAACCAGCCGCCGAGGCCGACCAGCGCCAGCGATGCGACCGGCAGGATGGCGTGGCTCACCAGGCTCGCGATGAACGGCCAGCTCCAGTCTCGCGCCATGTTCATGGTGTAGCCGCCGCTGATCGGCAGCACCGGCCACAGGTAGCCGAACACGATCAGCAGCAGGAAGGCCACGATGTAATAGGGGATGGGATGGAAGGCCATCGCCAGGATGCCGGCGAAACGCAGGGTGCGGCTCTCGCGGTAGTAGCCCGCCAGCCCGCCCAGCAGATTGCCCAGCACCCAGGTCAGCAAGATCGAGACCACGAGCAGGGCCACCGTCCACGGCAGCGCCCGGCCGATCAGCGCGGAGACCGGCGTCGGGAAGGCCGACAGGGAAGGCCCGAAGTCGCCGACCACGACGCGGCCCCAGAACGACAGGTACTGGTGAGCGAGGTCGCCCTCGAGCCCGTAGAGCTCCTTGAGCGACTGGCGCATCAGGCCGATCGCCTCGGGGCTGGTGCTGCCGAACTGTGTTGCCGCGGCGATCGACTGCTCGACCGGATCGATCGGGGTGGCGTGGGTGACGATGAAGGTGACATTGATGCCGATGAACACGACCAGGGCGAACTGCCCGAGGCGCGTCAGCAGGTAGAGGGCATATGCACTCATCCCTCATCTCCCCTCGCCCGTCTCCGGGGGAGGTGGCGCGGTAATCCGCGACGGAGGGGGGCATGCCCCCTCATGATCATGACACCCTCCGTCAGCGTATGACGCTGACCCCTCCCCCGAAGACGGGGGAGGGGTGTCGACAAAGAACTCACTGCTTCGGCTTCAGCTTCACCATCATGTACTTGGTATTGCCCCAGTTCGGCACCGGGTCGGTGTAGGGCGCGGTCTCGGCATTCGGGTAGCCGGTCCAGTAGGTGTCGTCCATTACCGTGAACACGTTGTACGACATCAGCGGAATCGTCGGCATCTCGCGCACCGTGAGCTTGACGTAGTCGCGGCCAAGCTCGATGCCCTTGGGATCGTCGAAGCCGGTGCTGCGCACCTGCTCGATGATCTTGTCGAGCTCGGGGCTGCTCCAGCGCTGCCAGTTGCGCGGCGGCTGAGTCTTGCCGGGGGCCGCCACGAACTGCGAATGCCAGCTGTCGAGGAAGAACGACAGGTCGGGATGGCCGCCCCAGGTCTCGACGCTCCAGGTGATCATCGCCTCGAAGTCGCCGGCCGCGCGCCGGTCGGCCATGCTGCCCTGTGCCACCACGGTGGTGGCGTCGATGCCGAACTGGCGCCATTGCTGGGTGATCATGCTGCCGGCACGCGTCATCACCGGCCGGCCTTCGCCCTCGACCATCAGCTTGATGGCGAACGGCTTGCCGTCAGGCATCACCCACTTGTCGCCGGTCTTCCTGAAGCCGGCGCGCTCGAGCAGCTCGGCCGCCGCCTGCGGATTGGGCTTCCACCAGCCGCGGCCGAACGCCTTGGCGATCTCG
>CAZHQA010000037.1:0-18375 GCA_964533955.1 uncultured Reyranella sp.
GTCTTGACCGAGGTGTTGCCGCCGCCGTGCAGCACCAGCCGCGGTTCGCCGCCCAGCAGTCGGGTGGTGTAGACGCGCAGGCCCAGATCCTCGCCGATGCCCTTCTTGGCGTGGTTCGCGATGGCCGCCCTGGCGTCGCCGTCGTTCCAGAGATTCTCCATGCCGCCTTTTTACTCCTCCGGCTGGATGCCGGCATCCCTGGCGATCTTCATCCAGGTCGCGATCTCCTCGATCTGGTAGGGCCGAAAGGCCGCCGGATCGCGCGGCTCGACGGTGAAGCCGAGCTGATCGATGCGTTCCACGACCTCCGGCTTCCTGAGGCTGGCCATGATCTCGCCCGACAGTCGATCGAGGATCGGCTGCGGCGTCGCCGCCGGGGCGAAGAAGCCGGCCCAGGACGAGGCATTGGCGCCCTTGACGCCTTGTTCCTCCAGCGTCGCCACGTCGGGAAGCCTGGGATTGCGCCTGGAGCTGCCGATGGCGACGGCGCGGATCTGTTTGGCGTTGATCTGCGCCAGCACGCTGGGCAGCGTCGAGTTGGAAATGTCGATGCGGCCGCCCACCAGGTCCTGCACCAGCGGCGGCGCGCCGCGGTAGGGCACGTGGGTCATCTTGATGCCCGTGCGCGCCATGAAGAGCTCGGTCGAGAGGTGCGAGCCCGAGCCGATGCCGGTCGAGCCGTAGTTCAGCGAGCCGGGCTTTTCCTTTGCCAGCTTGATCACGTCCTGGATGTTCTGCGCGGGCAGCTCGTTGCGCACCACGAACACGTGCTCGAAGGCGCCGGCACCGGCCAGCGGTGCGAAGTCCTTGATCGCGTCGTAGCCCGGCTCCTTCAGCATGAACATGTTGTTGCCATGCGTCTGGTTGTTGCCGAACGTGACGGTGAGCCCGTCCGGTCTTGCCTTGGCGACGGCGCGTGTGCCGATGGCGCCGGCGCCGCCCGACAGGTTCTCCACGACCACCTGCTGGCCGAGCGGCCCCGCGATGTCGGCGGCCACGATGCGGGCGATCACGTCGGTCGGGCCGCCGGCCGGGTAGGCGACGATCATGCGGATCGGCTGCGACGGCGCCCACGGCTCTGCCGACGCGGACCGGACGAACGGCGCAGCGATCAGACCCGCGGTGAACAGACGACGATTCAACATTCCTTCTCTCTCACTTTTCATCATGCGCTTCCCCCTCCGTCGCCGTACGGCGGCGGCACCTCCCCGAAGACGGGGGAGAGGGGTCATTTCCCCGTCTTCATCTCGATGATCGTCTTGGCCATGACCGCCTCCTGATCCCACGGAAACAGGATCCAGGTGTCCTGGCTCACTTCGGTGATGTAGCTGTCGATCGTCGGCCGGCCGGCGGGCTTGGCGTAGACGGTCGCGAAATGCGCCTCGGGCAGGAGCGCCCGCACGGCACGCGCGGTGACTCCGGTATCGACCAGGTCGTCGACGATGAGCCAGCCCTTGCCCTTGTCCTGCTCCGCCGCCGTGCCCTTCAGGATCTCGACCTTGGCGCCGCGCTCCATGCGGTCGTAGGTCGAGCTGCATACCGTGTCGATCAGACGCAGGTTCAATTCGCGCGCGATGATGGCGGCCGGCACCAGGCCGCCGCGGGTCACCGCCACCAGGCCCTTGAACGGCCCGAGGTCGGCCAGCCGCCAGGCCAGCGCGCGCGCGTCGCGGTGCAGTTCGCTCCACGACACGGGAAACATCTTGTTGTAGCCGGCTGCGCTCGCCATTCGGCCTTCCTTTCCCGCCACCCGATAGCACCCGTTGCGCCGAGCGGAAAGGCGGCTATGGTGCCCGCGCGTCGGGAGAATGCTGAATGGTCTTTGTGTTGCCGGACCTCTCGTCGGCCGTGTTCTGGGCCGCGCTGTGGAAGATCATTGTCGCCAACATCATCCTGTCGGGTGACAACGCGGTCGTCATCGCGATGGCCTGCCACAACCTGTCCGACAGGTATCGCCGGCCGGCGATCATGTTCGGCAGCGCCGGCGCGATCGTGCTGCGCATCGTGTTCTGCGCGGTGATCGGCTATCTGCTGTCGGTGCCCTACCTCAAGCTGGTGGGCGGCGCGCTGCTGCTGTGGATCGGCGTCAAGCTGCTGGCCGACGAGGAAGAGGACGCCAACATCAAGGCGCACGACAATATCTGGGCGGCAATCTGGACGATCATCGTCGCCGATGCCGTGATGAGCCTCGACAACGCCATCGCCATCGCCGCCGCGGCCAAGGGCGACTTCACGCTGATCGTGATCGGGCTGGTCATCTCGATTCCCATCATCATCGTCGGGGCGACGCTGATCTCGCGCGTGCTCGATCGCTTCCCCTGGCTTGCCATGGTGGGCGCCGGCCTGATCGGCTGGATCGCCGGCGAGATCATGGCGGGCGAAGGCCGGATCGAGCAGGCCGACGCCTCGGGCAAGCTCGTGGAGATCGTCCATCCCGGCACCATCGCGGCCTGGCTCGACGGCCGGATCCCGCACGCGGAAGCGGTGGCAGGCGCCCTCGGTGCAGTTCTGGTGATCGCCGTCGGTCTCGTGCTCGCCCGCCGCCACGCCCGGCACGCCGAGAAGGGCTGAGCGGGCGGCCGATGGAAGGCCTCGCCTCGCTGTTCGGCGCGGAGGCGCTCGGCGCCCTTGTCCAGGTCATCCTGATCGACCTGGTGATGTCGGGCGACAACGCCATCATCATCGGCATGGCGGTGGCGGGCCTGCCCAAGGAGAACCGCTCCAGGATCATCTTCTGGGGCGTGGCCGGCGCCACCGTGCTGCGCATCGGCTTCGCCGCCGTCACCACCGAGCTGCTGCAGATCATCGGCTTGACCCTGGCCGGCGGCCTGTTGCTGCTGTGGGTCGCCTACCGCATGTATCGCGAGCTGCACGCCAAGGGCCGTGCCGAGGCGGGCGAGCATCAGGGCGCCGCCGCGCCCAAGACGACGGGGCAGGCGATGCTGCAGATCATCGCCGCCGACGTCTCGATGTCGCTCGACAACGTGCTGGCCGTGGCCGGCGCGGCGCGCGATCACAAGCTCGTGCTGTGGATCGGCCTCGTGCTGTCGATCGTGCTGATGGCGGCCGCATCCAACGTCATCGCCCGCGTGCTCGACCGCTATCACTGGATCGCCTGGGTCGGCTTCCTGATCATTCTTTACGTTGCCGGCGACATGATCTGGGACGGCACCCACGAGGTTGTTGCTGCGACGCGGAAAGCGTAGAGAATCGGCTGATGGCCGATGAAACGTGGCGTCTCCAGGCGCTCGCGCCCTATGCCACCCTGCCGTGGGCGAGCCGCGGCCGGCTGCACAAGGAGCCCGAGGCGCAGACCCGCAGCCCGTTCCAGCGCGACCGCGACCGCATCATCCATTCGACGGCCTTCCGGCGGCTGAAGCACAAGACCCAGGTCTTCGTCTACCACGAGGGCGATCACTACCGGACGCGGTTGACCCATTCGCTCGAGGTTGCGCAGATCGCCCGCACGCTCTGCCGCACCTTGCGCCTCGACGAGGATCTCGGCGAAGCCGTGGCGCTCGCCCACGATCTCGGCCACACGCCGTTCGGCCATGCCGGCGAGGAGGCACTGCACGCCGCCATGAAGCCGTTCGGCGGCTTCGATCACAACGCCCAGACGCTGCGCATCCTCACCAAGCTCGAGGAGCGCTACGCCGAGTTCAACGGACTCAATCTCACCTGGGAAACTCTGGAGGGTGCGGTCAAGCACAACGGGCCCCTGCTGACCGACGGCCGCGTGCTCACCGACCTGCCGGCGGCGATCGTCGAATATTGCCGCGACCACGACCTGCAGCTCGGCGGCCATGCCGGACCGGAGGCCCAGGTGGCGGCGCTGAGCGACGACATCGCCTACAACAATCACGACATAGACGACGGGCTGCGCGCCGGGCTGTTCGAGGTAGCCGACCTCAAGGGCCTGCCGCTGGTCGGCGAGATGTTCGTGCTGGTCGAGAAGAAATACCCCGGCATCGCCCTGTCACGCCTGATCCACGAAGCGATCCGCCGCATGATCAACGCCATGGTCGAGGACGTGCTGGCCGAGACCGGGCGGCGCCTCGCCGAGGCCGCGCCCGGGTCTGTCGCCGACATCCGCGCGCTGGGCCGGCCGATCGCCGGCTTCTCGCCGTCGATGGCCGAGACCGACCGCACCATCAAGGCGTTCCTCTACAGGCGCATGTACGAGCACTGGCACCTCAACCGCTCGCATTCCAAGGCACGGCGGGTGGTGATGGACCTGTTCGGCCTGCTGTTCGCCGAACCCAACTGCCTGCCGCCGCCGTGGCGCGAGCGGGCCGAGGCGGCCGAGCGAGCCGCCCGCGCCCGCCTGGTCGCCGATTACATCGCGGGCATGACCGACCGCTACGCCCTCGACGAGCACCGACGGCTTTTCGACCTTTATCAGTAGCCTCGCGATCAAACCCCTCCCCCGTCTTCCGGGGAGGTGCCTCTGTAATCAGGGGCGGAGGGGGAATCGGAGGCGGGGGAGGGGAATGACAAAGCCTGCCGAATCGGCAATAACCCGCGCCCCATGAACCCCTATCGGCATTTCATCGGCGAGATTGAAGGCGCGCTGAAGGCCATGCAGGCGGCGGGCGAGCTGCCGGCGGCGCTCGATTTCTCCGCCATCACGGCCGAGCCGCCGCGCGATGCCGCGCACGGCGACATCGCGACCAATGCCGCCATGGTGCTGGCCAAGGCCGCGGGCAAGAAGCCGCGCGACATCGCCGAGCCGCTGCTGGCGCGCCTCAGGGCCAACCCGGACGTGGTCGAGGGCTCGGTGGCGGGGCCAGGCTTCATCAACCTCAAGGTCAGCGATGCGTTCTGGCGCGAACGGCTGCGCGACTGCCTCGAGGCCGGCGTGGCCTACGGCGATTCGCAAGTGGGCGCGGCCAGGAAGGTGAACGTCGAGTACGTGTCGGCCAATCCGACCGGGCCGCTGCACGTGGCGCACGCGCGCGGCGCGGTGGTGGGCGATGCGCTGGCCAACCTGCTTCTGAAAGCGGGCTACGCGGTCACCAAGGAGTACTACATCAACGATGCGGGGGCGCAGGTCGACACGCTCGGCCGCTCGACCTTCCTGCGCTACAAGGAGGCGCTGGGCGATCACATCGGCACGATCCCCGAGGGCCTCTATCCCGGCGAGTACCTGAAGGAGGTGGGCGCGGCGATCGCCCGGCGCGACGGCGCGCGCTGGATCGACAGGGCCGAGGCCGATTGGCTGCCCGAGATGCGTGCCTTCGCCATCTCCTTCCTGATGGCCGAGATCAAGCAGGACCTCGCCACGCTCGGCGTCGACATCGACGTCTATTCGTCGGAGCGCGCGCTGGTCGAGGGCGGCGCCGTCGGCCGGTCGTTCCAGGATCTCGCCGGCAAGGGGTTGATCTACCAGGGCCGACTCGAGCCGCCCAAGGGCAAGACGCCCGACGACTGGGAGGACCGCGAGCAGACGCTGTTCCGTGCGACGAAGTTCGGTGACGAGGTCGACCGGCCGCTCAAGAAGTCGGACGGCAGCTGGACCTACTTTGCCAACGACATCGCCTACCATCACGACAAGTTCCGCCGCGGCTTCGACGACATGATCGACATCTGGGGCGCCGACCACGGCGGCTACGTCAAGCGCCTGAAGGCCGCGGTCAGCGCCGTCACCGACGGCCGGGGCGAACTCGACGTGAAGCTCTGCCAGCTCGTGCGCGTCATGAAGAATGGCGAGCCGGTCCGCATGTCCAAGCGCGCCGGCACGTTCGTGACGCTGCGCGACCTGCTCGACGAAGTCGGCCCCGACGTCGTGCGCTTCACCATGCTGACGCGCAAGAACGACGCGCCGTTCGACTTCGACCTCGTGAAGGCCACCGAACAGTCGCGCGACAACCCGGTATGGTACGTCCAGTACGGGCACGCGCGGACGCGCTCGGTCATGCGGCAGGCGAGCGCCGCCGGCATCGCGGTCGACGGCCTGGCCGGCGCTCCGCTCGACCGGCTGGCCGACTCCGGCGAACTCGCGCTCGTCAGGACGATCGCGCAGTGGCCGCGGCAGGTCGAAGCCGCCGCCGCCGCGCACACGAGCCGCACCGCATCGCCTTCTATCTCTACGATCTCGCCGCCGCCTTCCACGCCCACTGGAATCGCGGACGTGATGAATCGGGCCTGCGGTTCATCGTCGAAGAGGACGTCGAGCTGACGCGGGCCCGGCTGGCCTTGGTACAGGCGGTGGGAAATGTGATAGGATCGGGGTTAAAGGTCTTCGGCGTCACTCCCGTCGAAGAAATGAGATAAGGAAGAGATGCACATCCGCCGGCCCCCCTCCGGCGACGGTCCAAGGATCTACCGACCCAATGAGTCGGTCGCCGTGCGGCTTGAACCGTCGCCACGGCCCGTCGCCCACGAGCCTGATTCCATACCCCCGCCGCCGCGGGATTCCCTCCTTGCCCGTGTCAATCGCCGCCGCGGCCAGATCCTCACCATCATGGTGTCGATCGCCGCCATCGCGAGCTTCGGCTCGGTGGTGTGGTGGGCGCACAACCAGGATGTGAGGGCCGGAGGCAAGGGCCTGGAGCCGCTGGTGGTGCAGGCCCCGGCAACTCCCGCCCGGACCAAGCCCGAAAATGCCGGCGGCCTGGTGCCGCCCAACCAGGACAAGGAAGTCTACAATCGCATCGCCGCGGGCGCGGTCCCGGCCCAGCCCGAGAAGCTCCTGCCCGGACCGGTGACACCGAAGTTGCCGGCGAACGGCCTGCCGGTGCCGTCAGCCCCCAAGGCCGAACCCGAAACCGCCAAGACGCCGACGCCGA
This sequence comes from uncultured Reyranella sp., assembly GCA_964533955.1. Taxonomy (GTDB): domain Bacteria; phylum Pseudomonadota; class Alphaproteobacteria; order Reyranellales; family Reyranellaceae; genus Reyranella. The sequence continues at coordinate 6,789 of CAZHQA010000037.1, forward strand.
TCCAGCCGGTACAACCGGCCGCGACGGCGGCGAGCGGCAGCGGCCCGACGCCGCCACCCGCCGCGCCGGCCGGTCCGACCGACAAGCAGCCGACGGTCACCCAGGCGCCGACACCGGCGTCCGCCGCCGAGCCCTCGCCCAGCATCGCCAGTCTCATCGAAGGAATGTCAGGCCCGGCCGGTGGCTGGCGGGTGCAGATCGCTTCGGTCAAGAGCGAGGACATCGCCCGCTCGACCTGGGCCCGCCTGCAGGCGGCGCATGGCGACGTGCTGGCCAACCTCCGCATGCAGCCGACCAAGGTCGATCTCGGCGACAAGGGCGTGTGGTACCGCGTGCAGGCCGGCCCGCTCGACGAGAAGCAGGCCCAGGGCGTTTGCGGCACGCTCAAGAGCCGCAAGACCGACTGCGTCGTCGTCCCGCCCGCCAAGCAATGATCATGGGAGCGCGCCACTCCAGTGGCGCTCAAGATCATGAGCGCCACTCTAGCGCGAGATTACCCGCGCGCAGTGGCGCGCCCCCGGCGTATGAATAGCCCCAAAGCGGCAATCTTCGGCTGCGCCGGCCTTGATCTCACGGCGGACGAGCGCGCGTTCTTCCGCGACGCCGATCCGCTGGGCTTCATCCTGTTCGCCCGCAACGTCGACACGCCCGAGCGAACACACCGGCTGGTCGATGAGCTGCGCTCGTGCGTTGCGCGCGCCGACGCGCCGGTGCTGGTCGACCAGGAAGGCGGGCGCGTGGCGCGCCTGCGGCCGCCGCATTGGCGCAAGGCGCCGCCTGCCCGGCTGCTGGGCGAGCTCTATGACCGCGACCCGGAGCGGGGCCTCGAGGCCACCCGGCTCAATTCCCGGCTGCTCGCCGCCGATCTCGTCTCGATCGGCGCCGATGTCGATTGCCTGCCGGTGCTCGACATCGCCTTCCCCGAGACGCACGCGGTCATCGGCGACAGGGCCTATGCCAGCCGGCCCGAGCCGGTGGCGGCGCTGGGCCGTGCCGCCGCCGAGGGGTTGCTGGCCGAGGGCGTCATGCCGGTGATCAAGCACATTCCCGGGCACGGCCGCGCCACCGTCGATTCGCACGATCGCCTGCCCACGGTGTCGGCGCCGCGCGACCTGCTCGAACGGACCGACTTCCTGCCGTTCAAGCTGCTCGCCGATCTGCCGTGGGCCATGACCGGGCATCTGCTGTTCGAAGCGGTCGATCCGACGGCTGCCATCACCGTCTCGCCGGCGGGGGTGGCCGACGTCATCCGCGGCCACATCGGCTTCGACGGCCTGCTCCTGTCCGACGACCTCTCGATGCAGGCGCTGGGCGGCAGCCTGGGCGAGCGGGCGGCGCGCTCGCTGGCAGCGGGATGCGACATTGCGCTCCACTGCAACGGCAAGATGAACGAGATGGTCGAGGTGGCCAACCACGCGGCTCCGATGAGCGAGGACGCCGCACGCCGCTTCGAGGCCGGCCGGCGGTTCCTCGCCGGGCATCGCGACCCGCTGGGACGGGCTGGGCTGGCCGAAGCTGCCCGGCGCGTGGCCGCGCTGCTGCCGGAATGGGGATAAGGCCGGACCAATTACAGTGGCGGCGGGCGCGCCGGCTGGACTACACCGGAGCAGCATGAGCGAACCCACCAGTCCCCCTCCTGCCGACGGTTCCAGCGCCGACAAATTCGTGTCACAGGGGCCCGACGTCATCGCGCCGGGCGAGGGCGAGCTGATCGTCAATCTCGAGGGCTTCGAAGGCCCGCTCGACCTGCTGCTGACGCTCGCCCGCGACCAGAAGGTCGACCTGCGCCGCATCTCCATGGTCGCCCTGGTCGACCAGTACCTGGCGCACGTCGCCCAGGCACGACGCCTCAGGCTCGAGCTTGCCGCCGACTACCTGGTGATGGCGGCCTGGCTTGCCTACCTGAAGTCGCGCCTGCTGTTGCCGGAACCGCCGGCGGGCGAGGAGCCGACCGGCCAGGAGATGGCCGACGCGCTGCAATGGCAGCTGCGGCGGCTCGAGGCGATGCAGGAGGCAGGCGTGCGGCTGATGGCGCGCCCGCAGCTCGGCAAGGACGTCTTCTCGCGCGGCCAGCCCGAGGGCGTCGTGGTCGTCCGCCGCGCCGTGTGGGACGTCAAGCTGTTCGACCTGCTGTCGGCCTACGGCCACCAGGTGCGGCCGAAGGACGCCGACACCTATCAGATCGAGCCCATGCAGTTCTTCTCGGTCGAGGAAGCGGCGGAGCGCCTGGGGCGCATGCTGGGCATCGCCATCGACTGGCAGTCACTCGAGGCTTTCCTGCCGGCCGGCCTCACCGACCCGGCGCGGCGCCGTTCGGCGCTCGCCTCGACCTTCGTCGCCGGCCTGCAGCTCGCCAAGGATGGCTCGATCGAGCTGCGGCAGGCCGAGCGCTTCGGCCCCATCTTCCTGCGCAAGCGAACCGAGCAACGGTGATGATGCTCACATGACCAACGACAACTCCGAAACCGTGACCGATGTGCTCTCGCCCGATCACGCCCAGCATCTCAGGCTGCTCGAGGCCCTGATCTTTGCCGGCACGCAGGCGCTCGACGAAAAGGAGCTGGCCGATCGCCTGCCCAACGATGCCGACGTGTCGTGCCTGCTGGCCGACCTGGCCGAGCTCTATGCCAACCGCGGCGTGAACCTGGTCAAGGTCGCTGGCGGCTATGCCTTCCGGACCGCCCCCGACCTTTCGGAAAAGCTCAAGATCGAGCGCCCGGTGACGCGCAAACTGTCGCGGGCGGCGATCGAGACGCTGGCCATCATCGCCTACCACCAGCCCGTGACCCGCACCGAAATCGAGCAGGTGCGTGGCGTCGGCTTGAGCAAGGGCACGCTCGACCTGTTGTTCGAGCAGAACTGGATCAGGCCGATGGGCCGGCGCCGCGTGCCGGGCCGTCCGGTCACCTGGGGCACCACCGACTTCTTCCTCGAGCATTTCGGCCTGCCGACGCTCGACGACCTGCCGGGCCAGGAGGAATTGAAGGCCGCGGGCCTCTTGGACCCGCGCTCCCAGCCCCCCATATTCAAGCCGGAGGAGCCCGATCTGCCGCTCGAAGCGGAAGAGAACGAGGCGGAGGAGCCGCTGGCTGCGGAAGAGCAGGGCGGCTAGGCCCAAATACCGCCTTATTAGACAGGTTGCCGGGCCTTCCACGCGGGTGCGATAATCAGCGGCGAGCGATCGCTAACGTTTCTGGGAGCATTTTTCATGGGTAGCCTCAGCCTCTGGCACTGGATCATCGTGCTGGCCGTAGTGCTGCTGTTGTTCGGCGGTCGCGGCAAGATCTCGCAACTGATGGGCGACTTCGGCAAGGGCCTGCAGGCCTTCAAGAAGGGCGTCGGCGCGCAGGACGAGCCGCCGACCCAGGCGGGTCAGCCGGGCGACACGGCCAAGCCGATCTCGGCGCAGACCACGACGTCGCAGCCGGGCGGCCAGGTCCACCACGACGCCAAGGTCTGAGGGCTTCAGCCCGGTCGGCCGCGTCCTGCCATGTTCGGCATCGACAGTTCCGAGCTCCTGCTCATCGCCATCGTGGCCCTGGTCGTCATCGGACCCAAGGAGCTGCCCGGGCTGCTGCGCACATGGGGCAAGTGGATGGCGCAGATGCGCGGCATGGCGGCGGAGTTTCGCGGCCATGTCGACGAGATGGTGCGTCAGTCCGAACTCGACGAGGTGAAGAAGCAGCTCACCGACGCGTCGACCGGTATCGATCTCCAGTCGCTCGATCCGACCAAGCAGATCCGCTCGCACATCGAGGAGGGCGTGGCGGAAGGCGAGAAAGCGCTCGCCGAGGCCAAGGCCAATATCGACAATCCGTTGGCCGAGCCCGAGTCGGCGCCCCAGATCGCGGCCGAGCCCGCGGCCGAAGCCCCTCAAGTTTCCGCGGCCGAGCCGCCGCCGCTCGCAGCCGAGCCTGCCGTCGAGCCGACTCCGGCGCCGGTCGCCGAACCGGTCGAGCAAAAACCCGCCAAGGCTGCGGCCGAATAGGCAGCAAATAGCGCTTTGAATTGCCGCCCAAACGTCGGCATAACGCGCCACCTACTGCCGCGAAGATACCAGTGACCCCCCACCCGTGACTCAGGCGCACGACGGACCCGAAGACGACAAGCCGATGCCGCTGCTCGATCATCTGATCGAGCTGCGCAAACGCCTGATCTACGCCCTGATCGCCTTCTTCGGGGTGTTCTTCGTCACCTTCTATTTTTCCAAACCGATTTTCTCGTTCCTGATCCAGCCGGCCATGGCCGATGGATACAAGGTCATCGTCCTCGACATCTTCGAATTCTTCTTCGTTACGGTGAAGCTGTCGGCCTTCGTCGCGCTGATCGTCGGCTTCCCGCTGATCGCGGTTCAAATCTGGCTGTTCGTGGCGCCCGGCCTGTATCGCCAGGAAAAGAAGGCGTTCCTGCCGTTCCTGGTCGCCACGCCCTTCATGTTCTATGCCGGCTGCGCGGTCATGTACTACGTCGTGCTGCCCTACGTGATCAATCTGATGCTCTCGGTCTACGTGCCGGCCGACATCGAAAAGACCCTGCGCTCCTCGGACTATCTCTCCCGCATCCTGCAGCTGGTGTTCGCCTTCGGCTTTGCCTTCGAGGTGCCGGTGCTGCTGACCCTGCTGGTCAGGGTGGGCTTGGTGACCACCGCCGGCCTGCGCGCCAAACGGCGCTACGCCATCGTCGTCGCCTTCATCGTCGCGGCGGTGCTGACGCCGCCCGACGTGATCAGCCAGCTCGCTCTCGCCATACCCCTGCTCGCTTTCTACGAGATCAGCATCATCATCGGCAGCTGGATCGAGAAGAAGCGCGAGGAAGAGGAGAAGAAGACCGAGGAGCAAGAAAAGAAGGCCGAGGCGGCGGCGGGTTCCTGAGGCATGCACGACATCCGATTCATCCGCGAGCATCCGGCGGCGTTCGACGCCGGACTCAAGAAGCGCAACCTGCCGTCCCTGTCGGCCGAGCTGCTGGAGATCGACAAGCGCCGGCGCGCGGCGATTTCCGAGAGCGAGCAGGTCCAGGCGAAACGCAAGGCGCTCAGCCAGCAGATCGGCATCGCCAAGCGCAAGGGCGAGAGCGCCGATGCGCTGATGGCCGAGGTCGCGGGTCTGGAAGAGTCGCTGAAGAAGGGCGAGGCGCTTGCCGCCGAGCTCGACGCCGAGCTGACGCGGCGCCTCGAAGTGTTGCCCAACCTGCCGTTCGACGACGTGCCCGACGGCACCGACGAGACCGGCAACGTCGAGATCCGTCGCGTCGGCAACCAGCGCAATTTCAGCTTTCCGCCCAAGGATCACGTGGCGTTGGGCGAGGCCACCGGCGAAATGGATTTCGCAGCGGCCAGCAGGATCTCGGGCGCCCGCTTCGTCTTCCTCAAGGGTCGGCTGGCAAAGCTCGAGCGCGCCCTCGCTCAGTTCATGCTCGACCTGCACACCAGCGAGGAGGGCGGCTATACCGAGGTCAACCCGCCGTTCCTGGTGCGCGATACGGCCGTCTACGGCGTCGGCCAGCTGCCCAAGTTCGCCGAGGACATGTTCCATACCGAAAACGGCTTCTGGCTGATCCCGACCGCGGAGGTGCCGCTCACCAACCTGGTGAACGACACGGTGCTGGAGGAGCGCCAACTGCCCCTGCGCTTCACCGCCTGGACGCCGTGCTTCCGCTCCGAGGCCGGCGCCGCCGGCAAGGACACGCGCGGCATGATCCGCCAGCACCAGTTTCCCAAGGTCGAGCTGGTCAGCATCGCCACCCCCGAACAGTCCGACGCCGAGCACAAGCGCATGACCGCGCGCGCCGAGGAGGTGCTGAAGCGGCTCGGCCTGCCGTTCCGCACCATCGTGCTGTGCGGCGGCGACATGGGGCCGGCCTCGCGCAAGACCTTCGACATCGAGGTCTGGCTGCCCGGCCAGAACCGCTATCGCGAGATTTCGAGCTGCTCCAACTGCGGCGAGTACCAGGCCCGTCGCATGGGCGCCCGCTACCGTCCCAAGGAAGGAAAGGGCACGCGCTTCGTGCATACCCTGAATGGCTCCGGCCTCGCCGTCGGCCGCACGCTGATCGCGGTGCTGGAGAACTACCAGAATGAGGACGGCTCCGTGACCATCCCCGATGTCCTGCGCCCCTACATGGGCGGCCTGGAGCGCATTCCCGGGCCGGCGAAGCCCGACCGATGAAAGAGACGACGTGAGGCCCGCCGATCTCGCCCGGGCGCGCATCCTCGTCACCAACGACGACGGCATCCATGCGCCCGGCCTCGACGCGCTGATCGAGATCGCAAGCCAGCTCTCGTCCGACGTCTGGGTGGTGGCCCCCGAGGTCAACCAGAGCGGCGCCGCCCATTCGCTCTCGCTGTCGCGGCCGCTGCGCATGCGCGAGGTGAGCGAGGCCAAGTACGCGCTCGAGGGCACGCCGTCGGATTGCGTGCTGTTCGCGATCAAGCACCTGCTGAAGGAGCGCAAGCCCGACATCGTGCTGTCAGGCGTCAACCGCGGCACCAACATGGCCGACGACGTGACCTATTCCGGCACCATCGCCGGCGCCATGGAAGGCTGCCTGCTCGGCCTGCCGTCGATCGCCTTCAGCCAGGCCTACACCCATCCCCATCCCGTGAAATGGGGCACCGCCACCCATCACGGCGCCGAGGTGGCGCGGCGGGCGCTGGCCATCGACTGGCCGCGCAACGTGTTCATCAACGTGAATTTCCCCGACGTCGTGGCGGCCTCGGTCAAGGGCATCAAGGTGACCCGCCAGGGCGTGCGCGGCTTCGGCGGCCACATCGTCGAGCGCACCGATCCGCGCGGCGGCGCCTATTACTGGATCGGCTATACGCCGGGCGAACACGAGTTCGACGACCAGAGCGACCTTGCCGCCGTGCGGGGCGGCTTCATCTCGGTGACGCCGCTGCACCTGGACCTGACGCACGAGGCGATGCGGCGCAAGCTCGCCGCGCAGTTCGAGGCGGCCTGAGGCGGGAAGCGGGTGCGATGAACGTTCCCGCCATGCAGCGCCTGATCGCCGAGCTCCGGCAATCGGGCATCTCCGACGAGAACGTGCTGGCGGCGATCGGCGCCGTCGACCGCGAGCGGTTCGTCGCCGCGCCGTTCGCGGAGCGTGCCTGGGACAACACCGCGCTGCCCATCTCGTTCGGCCAGACCATCAGCCAGCCGCTCGTCGTCGCCGCCATGACCGAGGCGCTGCGCGTCGGCCCGCGCATGAAGGTGCTCGAGATCGGCAGTGGCTCGGGTTACCAGGCCGCCGTGCTCGCCAAGCTGGCGCGCCGCGTCTACACCATCGAGCGCTTCAAGCCGCTGTCGAAGGAGGCCGAGAAACGCCTGATCGACCTCGGCATCTTCAACGTGGTGTTCGACATCGGCGACGGCACCAAGGGCTGGCCGGGCCAGGCGCCGTTCGACCGCATCATCGTTACCGCCGCGGCCGAGGAGCGTCCGCAGGCCCTGATCGACCAGCTGAGCGTCGGCGGTATCCTGATCGTGCCGGTCGGCCGCGATCCCACGGCGCAGGTCGTCGAGCGCATCGTCAAGAGCGAGCGCGGCCTGCAGCGCGACACCCTTATGCCCGTCCGCTTCGTCCCGCTGGTCGCCGGCGCCCTGCCAGTGCTCGGCCAGGGCTGAAGAACTTACCTCCCCATTTGAATGGGGAGGGAAGGGATTCCTTGGCGAATCTCGATGCGGTAGAGTGCGGCATGAAAAGAGCCCTTCGCTACCCCCCGCGATGGGCCGGCTGGTGGTGCACGCTGATCGCAACAGCGGCGCTGACCGGGCTCGGCGCCTGCACGTCGATGGACAACGTCCTCTATGGTGCCCGCGAAGGCACCATGGAGTATCCCGGCTCCGGCGCCGGCCCCAATTCCGTGCCGACCTACGTCGTCAAGAACAAGGACACGGTCGACAGCATCGCCTCGCGCTACGGCGTGACCTCGCAATCGATCATCGATCGCAACAAGCTGGCCGCGCCCTATGCCTTGCGCCCCGGCCAGACCATCGCCGTGCCGGGCGCCCGCTACGTGCCGCCGACCGAGACCGACGTCGCGGCTGCCGCCGCGACCCAGGCCGCCGCCCCACCGGGCGGACCGGTCAGGAAGGAAGAACTCGCGCCGCCACCCGGCCAGCAGGCCGCGTCGGCGCGCCCGCCTGCCGGCGAGCCGACGCCGCTCGGTCCGGCGGCAGCCACCCCGCCGCCGCCCGGACCGACGCCGCGCTTCCAGTGGCCGCTCTACGGCAAGGTCATCACGCCCTACGGCAATGCCGGCGGCCAGAAGAGCGACGGCATCGACATCGCGACGACCAACGGCGCGCCGGTCAAGGCGGCCGACGGCGGCAAGGTGGTCTATGCCGGCGACGGCGTGCCCAAGCTCGGCAACCTGCTGCTGGTCGAGCACAGCGCCGGCTACATCACCGCCTACGGCAACAACGAGGCGCTGCTGGTCAAGAAGGGTGACGAGGTGAAGAAGGGCCAGACCATCGCCCGTGCCGGCAGCTCGGGCGGCGCCGAGAGCCCGCGCCTGCACTTCGAGATCCGCCGCGGCGGCAGCCAGACCATCGATCCGGTGTCGATGCTGCCGTCGCAATGACCCCCTCCGTCAGCGTAGGACGCTGACACCTCCCCCGAAGACGGGGGAGGGGGAGCTAAAGTGTCGATGCTGCCGTCGCAATGACCTCATTGCCCTCCCCCGTCTTCGGAGGAGGTGGCGTAGGACGCTGACGAGCTACACGACCTTGCCGTCCAGCTTGTACTGGCCGCGCCGGTCCTCGATTTCGAGGACCCAGACGTCGGGGTCGTACTTCACCTGGCGCGCGATGTAGGCGTCGGCCTCGGCCTCGCTGACCGGCTTGGGGCCGGTGCCGCGACTCCAGGTCGGCTCATCGCCGGTCGCGGCGGCCTGGGTATAGACCGTGACGCCGTCCTCGAAGCGGTTGAGCTTCAGCAACACCGTGCCGGCATCGGAATCGCCGCGACGCACGATCGTGGCGGGAATGAAGTTGCGGTCGCAGATCCGCACCTGCGCGCTCACCCAGAGACCGGTCGTGAGGCCCATCACCATGGGCCGACATTACTCCAAGGCGTCGTCGAGGCCATCGAATACCGCCCGCGCGCCGCGCCAGCGGTAGCGCACGCAGGCGAAGGGCAGGGCGTCGAGCGTTCCCTCCTGCTCGGCAAGCTCGGCGGGCGCGACCAGGATCGGCCGAACATCCGTCCCGCCGCGCGCTTGGGCGGCGTCAGCGCGCGCCTTAGCCAGCGACAGCGAGCCGACGGCCAGCGCCAGCTCCTCGGGCTGGCTGTCGGCGATCAGCGCGAACAGCGGCTGCGGGCGCTCGCCGCGCAGCGAGAACAGGTCGGCCGCGCCGCCGAACAGGCCGCGCTTGGAAAGCTCCTCGTGCAGCGCCATGTCGACGAGCGAGCGGTCGCAGGCCGCGCCGGCCGAACCATGCACCGAAGGCTCGACGCAGAGTGTCGGCTGGCTGGCCGGTGCGCCGCCCTCCTTGAAGCGGCGCACCGAGTCGACGAATCGCCCGAGCAGGCGCGTCAGTCGCGGACTGTCGAGTGGCGCGATGATCAGCGCGTCGGTCTCCTCGCCGTCGGGCCATTGCATCGCTCGCCAGACGCCGTCGGCCAGGAACTCGCGGAAGCCCGACTTGCTGAGGCGGCCGGAGTGGGCGAGGAACTGCGCGCCGCTTTCGTCGACGGCGACGATGCCGGCGACTTTGCGGTCGGCGCCGGCGATCGGCAGGTTGATCTCGCAGGTGATGCTCTCGCGCCGCGCCGGTGGATCGGGCGCATGGCCCAGCAGCAGGGCATTGCGCGAGCTGCGCGGTTCAACGGCCCACCAGAAGGCATCGTCGCGCGCCCAGTGGATGGTGGTGCGCAATTCGCCGCCGCGCCAGGTCAGCCGCACGCCGCGCGCAGGCACGCCTTTCAGGGCGCCCTGCAGGCGCCTGATGGCCTTGTCGATCCGCCTCGGGTCCCCCACGACCTGCAGCATGCGACATGACCATACCTCCGGGAGTTATCCTTGCCGCTGTGGACAGGTTGGGCCAAAAACGCCCTCCCCATTTCGACGGGGAGGAAGCTGAAATCGTGGCCAACCCGCCTCTCCTGACCCTCGCCGGCATCCGCTATCACCTCGGCGATCAGACCATCCTCGACGGCGTCGACCTGTCGGTCGCGCCGGGCGAGCGGCTGTCGCTGGTCGGCCGCAACGGCGCCGGCAAGTCGACCCTGCTGCGGATCCTGGCGGGCGAGCCAATCAACGACGGCGGCGTCCGCTTCGCCCAGCCCGGCGCCACGATCGCCACCCTGCCGCAGGAACCCGATTTCGCCGGCCACGCCACCGTGGCGCACTACATCGCCTCGGCCCTCGCCGATTCGCTCGGGCCGTCGGACTATCGCGTCGCTGCGTTGCTGGCCGAAGTGAAGCTCGACGGCGCGCGCGACCCCGCCACGCTGTCGGGCGGCGAGGCGCGCCGCGCCACGCTCGCCCGCGCGCTGGTCGGCGAGCCGGATGTGCTGCTGCTCGACGAGCCCACCAACCATCTCGACCTGCCGACCATCGAATGGCTCGAGGCGCTGCTCGGCCAGTGGAAGGGTGCCTATGTGATGGTGAGCCACGACCGGCGCTTCCTCAGCCATCTCGCGCGCGCCGTGCTGTGGCTCGATCGCGGCATCGTTCGTCGCCTCGACAAAGGCTACGACGCGTTCGAGGAATGGTCGACCGCCATCCTCGAGCGCGAGGCGACCGAGCGGCACAAGCTCGACCGGCTGATCGAGCGCGAGACCGATTGGGCCGGCAAGAGCATCCGCGCCCGGCGCACGCGCAACGAGGGCCGCCTGCGCGCGCTTGGCGAGCTGCGCAAGCAGCGCCGCCAGCAGATCGGCCCGGTCGGCCGGGCGACGATCGAGGTCGGCGAGGCGGAGAAATCGGGCGCGCTGGTCATCACGGCGCGCAACATCGCCAAGCGCTTCGGCGACAAGGTCGTCGTCAGGGATTTCTCCACGCGCATCTTCCGCAAGGACAGGATCGGCGTGATCGGCCCGAACGGCGCGGGCAAGACGACCTTGCTCAGGATGCTGACCGGCGAACTCGCACCCGACTCGGGCTCCGTCAAGCTCGGCGCCAACCTCCTGGCGGTGACGATCGACCAGCGCCGCACCGCGCTCGATCCCGACAAGACGCCGTGGGAGATCCTCGCGGATCGCAACGACCACGTGCTGGTGCGCGGCCAGCCGCGCCACGTCATGACCTACCTGCGCGAATACCTGTTCCGCGACGAGCAGGCCCGCCAGCCGGTGCGCACCTTGTCGGGCGGCGAGCGCAACCGCCTGCTGCTCGCCAAGGTGCTGGCCGCGCCCTCGAACCTGCTGGTGCTCGACGAGCCGACCAACGACCTCGACGCCGACACGCTCGATCTCCTGCAGGACGCGCTCGGCGACTATGACGGCACCGTCCTGCTGGTCAGCCACGACCGCGACTTCCTCGACCGTCTCGTGACCTCGACCATCGCCCTCGAGGGCGACGGCACGGCGATCGAGTATGCCGGCGGCTACAGCGACTACCTCGTCCAGCGCGGCCCGCGCG
>CAZHQA010000037.1:18475-27010 GCA_964533955.1 uncultured Reyranella sp.
GAGCTCGAGATGCTGCGCGAGGAGCTCTTGCCGGACCGCGGGCCTCCGGCCCGCTCGTGAGCTTGAGCGAGCGGGCCGCTGGCGGTCCGGAAGAGCATGCGCGGCCCGGCGAGAGGCTGCCTCAGGAGACGGGGGCGACGGCGAAGACGCGAACGGGACTGTCGAAGCCCTTGAGCGGCCGCGCCTCCAGCTCGACCAGCGGCGCGGTCGAATCGATGGCCTGGGCGGCGACGCTGTCGACCAGGATCTCGAAATCCTCGGCGCTCGAGCACAGGCGCGAGGCAAGGTTCACGACGTTGCCGATCGCGGTGTAGTCGAGCCGGCCTTCCGAACCGATCCGTCCGACTGTGGCCGGCCCCATCGCCAGGCCCACGCCGAAACCGAGCGGGTAGCCGAGCGCGCGCCAGCCGACCAGCAGCTTCTGCACATTCGTCTGCATGTCGTTGGCCATCCTGACCGCGCGCCCGGCCGGGTCGGGACATTCGACCGGCGCGTTGAGCAGCACCATCACGCCGTCGCCGAAGAAGCCGATCAGCGTCGCTTCGTGGGCGTTCACCGCCTTCTCGAGCGCGTTGTAGTAGTCGCGCAGCACGCCGATGATGGTTTCCGGTTCGGCGCGGGCCGAGAAGGCGGTGAAGCCCCGCAGGTCGCAGAACACCACGACCACCTCGACGCGCCGCCCGTCGAGCACGCGATCGTCGCCGATCCGGTCGACCAGCTCGGCCACCTGCGGGGCGAGAAAGCGCTTGAGCCGGCTGATGCGCTCCGAGCGCTCGCGCGACACCGACAGCTCACCGGCCATTTCGTTGAACCGGTTGGCCAGCCGCTCGAACTCGTCGCCGGTCGCCAGGTTGATCCGGTGGTCGAATTGCCCCTCGCCGATCCGCGTGACCCCGTCCTCCAGCAGGCGTATCGGCTCGACCATGTGCTGGGTCAGCCCGTAGGCGAGCGCGGCGGCGAGCAGGGCGCCGGCCACCAGCAGCGCGATCGTGCGCCACATGGCGGTGTAGATCGGCCCGAACGCCTCGGCGACGGGTTGCTCGACGACGACGCTCCAGTCGACGCCGGGGATCTGCGCCATCGCCGCCATCACCTGCTTGCCCGAGAGGTCCGGGCCGGCGGCGGCCTGGCCGGGCCCGGTGAGAAGAATGGCATTTCGCAGGTTGCGCAGCGGACGCTGCGCGGTTTCGTCGGCGCGAAGCACCAGGCTGATGTCCGGATGAGCGACCAGCCGTCCCGGCTGGTCGAGCACGAACGCCTCGCCGGTGCGTCCGACCCGGATGGCCGAGATCACCTCCCAGATGAACTTGAGGTTGACCTCGGCGACCGCCACACCGACCGCCGAACGGTTGCCGGCGACCGCGATGGTCATGAACGGCTCGGAGCCGTCTTGGAAGGTGACCGGGCCGAACCAGATGCCGTCGGCGCGCGCGCCCATGACGGCGGGCTTCGAGGATTGATCGTCACCGCTCTCGATCCTGTTCAGGCCGATGCGCGACACGAACAGGCGCTCCTTTCCGTCGGCGTCGACCAGGCTCAAGCTGATGACGGCCGGCGCCTGGCGGAGCAAACCCAGGGCATCGAGCCGGTGGCGGTCGCCGGTCTTGTCCGACAGCGGCAACTGAACGGTCCAGGCCAGCTGATCGCGAATGCCTTCGATGAAATCCTGTATCTTCACCGCCGCCATCCGCGCTTCCGTGTCGAGCAGGTCGTTCAGCCGTGCCCGCTGGTCGTAGTAGCCGAACCACGCTTCGCTGCCGCCGGCGATCAGCAGAGGGCCGACGACCGCCGCGAACAGCGCGGCGAAGTACCGCCGGAAGAGGGACCGGCGGGGGGCGACGGGACGATCGGGCATGGTGTCAGCCCGCTCGAGGACCGGCCGGCGAGGTCACTCGATCACCTTGTCGGCGCTCGCCAGCAGCGAGGCCGGGAAGGACAGTCCCAGGCTCCTGGCCGCCTTTTGATTGATGAACAGCTCGACCTTGGTCACTCGCTGTACGGCCAGTTCGGAAGGCTTTTCGCCCTTGAGGATGCGGCCGGCATAGACGCCGGTATGGTGGTGCGACTGGGTGAAATCGCCGCCGTAGCTCATCAGTCCGCCGGCGAGCGCGAAGTCGCGCGACTGGGTGATCGCCGGCACGCCGTGGCGAGCCGCAAGCTCGCCGAGTTGCTGGCTGCGGAAGGCGAAGTAGGGATCGGAGCTGAACACCAGCCCGCCCGCCTTCGCCGGATCGACGGCGGTGAAGAGGGCGTCGAACTCCCCTTCGCTGCTGGCGTTGAGCACGGCGAACGTCGCCCCGAGCGTGTCCGCCGCGGCCTGCAGGTTCTTCAGCTGCGCCGTCGCGGTCGGGCTCCGCGGATTGACGGCGACGGCGAACGCCTTGGTGTCCGGCCGCATCTCCTGCATGAACTCCAGCCGCTTGCGCGAGACCTCGACGCTGAGACTCGACACGCCGGTGAGGTTGCCGCCCGGCTGGGCGAGGCTCTTCACGACGCCCAGCGCGACCGGATCGCCGCCCATTTCGAAGACGATCGGGATGGTCGTCGTCGCCGATTTCGCCGCGAGCGCCACCTCGGCGCCGCCCGGCGCCACGATCACGCTCACCTTGCGGTCGGCCAGCTCCTTCGCCAGCGCCGGTAGCCGGCTGTACTGGCCGTCCGCCCAGCGATAGTCGATCGCGACCGTGCGCCCCTCCGTGTAGCCGGCTTCCGCCAGCCCCTGGCGGAAGGCATTGAGGCGACTGGCGAAGCGCGTCGGGTTTTCCGGGCCGAGATAACCGACGACCGGCAGGTCCTCGGCGCGCGCCGGGACGATCGACGCGGCGGCACCGGCCGCGATGGCGATGAATTGACGCCGCCTCATTCGACCGGCGGCTTCGGCCAAGGCGCCAGGCACGTAACGCAAGGTCGCCCCCCTTTCAGTCCGTTGCGCAGCATCACGCCACCGCAGCACACCGTATGCAAGTGGCGAAACCGCGGCAGACGCACGACCTGAAAAGGGAGAGGAACCACCGAAGGGTGGGCCAGTTGTTCTTGTATGCAGCACGTACGCCTTCTGGCCGCTCTCGCCGTCCTGGCCGGCGCCGCCGCCTGCACTTCCGGTCCGGCACCGTCGCCGACCGCCGCTGGCCCGATCGCGTTGCCGGGCGAGCGGCCGGCCAGCGCGGCGCTGACCACGCCGCCTGACCAATGGGCCCGCCCGCCCCGCCAGACCGCGCAGGCCGGCCGCTGAACTTCAAGATCGCGTCCTGACGGACGCCCGCTCAGGTCTTCTCGATGTTCCACAGCACCGTGACCGGTGCCTGCAGCCAGCCTTTGACGTTCGCGCGTGCCGCGCCCGGCCCGTACCACTGGCCGAGCCAGGCGTACTGCGCCGTCTCGAGCGCGCGCGCCTGGACGGCGGCCGCCAGCGCCTTGGCCTTCGCCGGATCGGTTTCCTTGGCGTAGCTGTCGCGCAGTTTCTCCATCTCAGGATCGTTGGGCCAGCCGAACCAAGCCTTGTCGCCGTTGGCGACCGTGAAGTTGGCGGCGATCGGGTTCAGGATGTCGGCGGCGATGGCGTAGGTGTGGAAGGCGCTCCAGCCGCCCTTGTCGGCCGGCTCCTTCTTGGCGCGGCGCGACACCACGGTCTGCCAGTCCATCGACTGCATGTCGACCTTGAAGCCGCCCTGCTCGAGCAGCGACTTGGTGACCGGCGCCATATTGGTCAGCACCGGCAGCGTCGTCGACTGCATGAGGACGACGGGTGAGCCGTCGTAGCCCGCCTCCTTGAGCAGCGCCTTGGACTTCTCGAAGTCCGGCTTGGTCAGGAGATCGCCCTTGATCTCGACGCCGTTGGGCGTGCCGCAGACGAAGGCGGCGGTGCAGACCTTGTAGTATTTCGAATCGCCGACCGTCGCCTTGAGATAGTCCTCCTGTCGCATGCAGTAGAGCGCGGCCAGCCGGATCTTCGGGTTGTCGAACGGCTTGGTCAGCCAGTTCATGCGCAGGACGAACTGCTGGCCGAGCGGGTTCCAGTCGACGGTCTGGACGGCCTTGTCCTTGTTGAGCAGCGGGATCAGGTCGTGCGGCACCTGCTCGATCATGTCGATCTCGCCGGCGATCAGCGCATTCACCTGCTGCGTCGGATCGGACATGTCGACGAACTCGACCCTGTCGACTTTGACGACCTTGCCGCCGGCCAGGGCAGAGGCGGGCTCGGGCCGCGGCTTGTACTTGGTGTTCTTGATGTAGACGTGCTTCTCGCCGGGCTTGGACTCGGCATTGACGTAGATGAACGGGCCCGACCCGACCTGGCTGTCGATCTGCTTGAACGGGTCGGTGTCGGCGATCCGCTTCGGCATCATGAACGGCACGTTGGACGACGGCTTGCCGAGCGTGTCGAGCACCAGGCCGTACGGCTCCTTGAGCTTGAGCGTGAAGGTCCTGGCGTCGACCGGCTTCCACTCGGCGACGAAGTCGGCCAGCTTCTGGCCCATTGGATCGCGCGCCTGCCAGCGCTTGAGCGAGGCGACGCAGTCCTCCGCCGTCACCGGCTTGCCGTCGTGCCATTCCAGCCCGTCGCGCAGGGTGAAGGTCCACAGCGTCTTGTCGGGCGAGACGTCGTACTTGTCGACCATCTGCGGCTTGACGGCGCTGTTCGCATCGACCGCGAACAAGACGTCGTAGATCATGTAGCCGTGGTCGCGCGTGACGTAGGCCGTCGTCCAGATCGGATCGAGGATCGTCAGGTTGCCGTTCTGCACGAAGCGCAGGAGCTGCTTGTTGTTCTGCGCCTGCGAGACGCCGGGCGCCACGGCAAGCGCGGCGCTGCCGGCCGCGAAGGCGCGGCGATTGAGCTTGATCAATTTTTCCTCCCAAAGGTGGTCTATCGGTTCGTTCTGGCGAACCCTTGCGGTCAGCGTTGCCATCCGGGCAACCCGAGTCAATAGCAACAGGCCCGCACCCTTCGGCGTCCGGCTCTTAGTTGACGCGGGAGGAGGGCTCGGCTACCCCCTCGCACCCTCTCCAGGTTCGCAATAAGTGCCCGATACTGCCCTCTCCACCGCGTCCGATTCAGCGCTCGCCGGCCATCCCGCCGGGCTGCGGCGCACGTTCGCCATCATCTCGCATCCCGACGCCGGCAAGACGACGCTGACCGAAAAGCTGCTGCTGTTCGGCGGCGCGATCCATGTGGCGGGCGCGGTCAAGGCGCGCGGCGAGGCGAGGCGCGCGCGCTCGGACTGGATGAAGATCGAGCAGCAGCGCGGCATCTCGGTCACCACCTCGGTGATGCATTTCGAGTATGGCGGCGCGGTGTTCAACCTGCTCGACACGCCGGGCCACGAGGACTTCAGCGAGGACACCTATCGCACGCTGACGGCCGTCGATTCGGCGGTCATGGTGATCGACGCCGCCCGCGGCATCGAGGCGCGCACCCGCAAGCTGTTCGAGATCTGCCGCCTGCGCGACGTGCCGATCGTGACCTTCATCAACAAGATGGACCGCGAGGCCAAGGATCCGATCGAGCTTCTGGACGAGATCGCCTCGACGCTGGCGCTCGACGTGGCGCCGATGACCTGGCCGACCGGTTCGGGCCAGGCGTTCAAGGGCACCTACGATCTCGCCCACAGCCGCATGCTGGTGTTCGACAACACCGACAGGAGCCGCATCGGCGAGGTGATCGAGAACTACGAGATCACCGACCAGCGGCTGGCCGAGGAAGTCGAGCTGGTGCGCATGGGCTATCCGGCATTCGACATGGAGGCTTATCGCAGCGGCCATCTCACGCCGGTGTTCTTCGGCTCGGCCTACAACAATTTCGGCGTCAAGGAGCTCCTGGACGCGCTGGCCGCCTGGGCGCCGCCGCCCCGGCCGCAGCCGGCCGAGCCTCGGCCGATCGAGCCGACCGAGCCCAAGGTGTCGGGCTTCGTGTTCAAGGTCCAGGCCAACATGGACCCCAACCACCGCGACCGCGTCGCCTTCCTGCGCCTGTGCAGCGGCAAGTTCCGCCGCGGCA
This sequence comes from uncultured Reyranella sp., assembly GCA_964533955.1. Taxonomy (GTDB): domain Bacteria; phylum Pseudomonadota; class Alphaproteobacteria; order Reyranellales; family Reyranellaceae; genus Reyranella. The sequence goes on from CAZHQA010000037.1 coordinate 24,474, forward strand.
TGAAGCTCGTGCAGATGGGCACGGGCAAGACGCTGTCGGTCAACTCGCCGATCCTCTTCTTCGCCCGCGAGCGCGAGATCGTCGACGAGGCCTGGCCGGGCGACATCATCGGCATCCCCAACCACGGCGTGCTGCGGGTCGGCGACACCCTGACCGAGGGCGAGACGATCAAGATCACCGGCATCCCGAACTTCGCGCCGGAAATTCTGCGCCGCGTGCGGCTGGAGGACCCGATGAAGTCCAAGCAGCTCAAGCGGGCGCTCGACGACCTCGCGGAGGAGGGCGTGACCCAGGTGTTCCGCCGCGTGATCGGCGGCGACAACATCGTGGGCGTGGTCGGCGAGCTGCAGCTCGACGTGCTGAAGACCCGGGTCGAGGCCGAGTACAACGTCAACATCGACCTCGAGCCCGCGCCGTTCGAGACGGCGCGCTGGATCTCCGCCGGCAACAAGGCCGACCTCGAGGCCTTCATGGCCGCCAACCGCGGCGGCATGTCCGAGGACCGCGACGGCTCGCCGGTCTTCCTCGCCCGCAACGCCTGGGAGCTCGGCTACATCGCCGAGAAGAGCCCCAAGGTTACCTTCTCCGACATCAGAGAGCGCTCCTAGCTTCTTCTCATATTCCTCTCCCCCGCCAGGGGGAGAGGTGAGGAGAGGGGGCGTCGACGATTGCCTGCGACCCCCTCTCCCCGCCTCTCCCCCTGGCGGGGGAGAGGAGTAAGATTTGGATATCAGGTGGAGCTCGTTCTCGCGCAGTCAGGCTAGGCTGCAGGCTTCGTCACCTTCGTCTCGCGGAGCTTCGCGAGCTCTTCGGCCTTGAGGCCGAGCAGCTCGCCGAGCACCGCCTCGGTGTGCTGGCCGAGCAGCGGTGCCGGGCGGCGGATCTCCGACTTGCCGGCGGTGTGCAGGCGGATCGGCGAGATGGGCACTCGGGTGCGGCCGCGGCGCGGGTGGTCGATGTCGACCCAGAAGCCGCGCGCCTCGAGATGGGGATCGCGCGCCACCTCGCGCGCCGTCTTGACCGGCGCGCAGGGCACGTGCGCCTCGTTGAGCAGCTTGAGGATGTCGTCCTTCGAGCGTGAGATCGTCCACGCACCGACGAGGTCGTCGATCTCCGCCATGTGCCTGGCGCGGCCCGGCGTCGTCGAATAGTCGGGATTGTCGAGCAGGTCAGTGCGCTCCAGCAGCCGGCACATCGAGTGCCAGTGCCGCTCGGCCGAGGTGAAGATCGCGACATACCCGTCGCTGCAGCGATAGGTGTTGTAGGGCGCCATGGCGAGCGCCGGGTGCCGGTTGCCGGTGCGGTCGGGCACGTTGGTGTCGTTGTCCATCACCGCGCCCAGGACAGAGGCGAGTGCGATCACTGCCGCCTCGTGCATGGCGACCTCGACCCGCTGGCCCTGGCCGGTGCGCTCGCGCTGCACCAGCGCGCCCAGGATGCCGGCGCAGAGATGGATGCCGGCCAGGAAATCGCACACGGCGGAGCCCGCCTTGGTCGGCGGTCCGTCGGTCTGGCCGGTGGCGTTGGTGATGCCGCTCATCGCCTGGATGGTGACGTCCATGGCGGCGAGATCGCGGTAGGGCCCGTCGAGCCCGAAGCCCGAGCTGCCGCCGTAAACCAGGCGGGGATTGATCTTGCGCAGTACCTCCCAGCCGATGCCGAGGCGGTCCATGACGCCGACGGCGAAGTTCTCGATCACCACGTCGGCCTTGGCGGCCAGCTCGAGGAAGATCTCCTTGCCGCGCGGCTGCTTGAGGTCGAGCACCACCGACTCCTTGTTGGAGTTCAGCATGACCAGCGGGTAGGGCTCGACCTCGCGCTTGCGGCGGCGCACCACGTCGCCCTCCGGCGGCTCGATCTTGAGCACGCGCGCGCCCATGAAGGCGAGCTGCAGGCCGCAATAGGGGCCGTTGTAGATCTGCCCGAGATCGAGCACGAGCATGCCGTCGAGCGGCCGGCGGATGGTCATTGAGATCTCCTCTTCATTCATTTCCCTCCCCCGAAGACGGGGGAGGGGAGGTCGGTTGCGGCGGCCGGCGCGTCATGACGCGGGATGCACCTTCTTCCAGTGGTGCGCGATGTCGAGGCGGCGGGTGATCCAGACCTTTGGCTGGTCGGCCAGCCAGTCGAGCACCCGTGCCAGCCCGAGCGCGCGGCCGGGATGGGCGATGATGCGGTTGTGCAGGCCGAAGCTCAGCATGCGCGGCGAATCCTCCTCGAGCACGCACTGCACGGCGTTCTTGATGTAGGCGAGGTACTCGTCGCCCGACGACATGCCCTGGCGGGCGAAGCGCACGTCGTTGTGGGTGATCGAGTAGGGCACGATCAGCTGGCGCCGCTGGCCGACGTTCAGCCAGTAGGGCAGCTCGTCGTCGTAGGTGTCGCTGTCGTATTCGTAGCCGTTGTCGAGCAGCAGGTTGCGCGTGTGCATCGACGGCGCGTAGCGGCTGTACCAGCCGAGCGGCCGCGTGCCGATGGTGCGGGTGATGCTCTTGGTCGCGAGCTCGATCTGCTTCTTCTCGTAGTCCGGCGCCATG
>CAZHQA010000038.1:0-5263 GCA_964533955.1 uncultured Reyranella sp.
CCGCCTCTGCAGACCCTGTCTGCCGGTTCGACGAAGTATAGTCCCGCAGCGGTTCAGCCACCTATTCTGGTCGTTAGAAGTCCGCGGAACGCCTCGTCGAGGCGGACCGGCGGGACGGCCGGCCGCGTCGACTGCAGCGCGACCAGGCCGGCCAGATGGGCAAGCATCAGCTTGCTCGCCTTCTCTGCCTTGCCCTCCAGGATCGCCGCGACGATGGCGCCATGCTCGTGCGGGCCGGCGCAGTCATGGAGGCGCTCGGGCGCGGCCAGCGAGAAATGCATGGTCGAGCGGGTCAAGAGCGCGCGCAGGAGCTTGCTGAGCTCGCGATTGCCGCACAGCTCGGCGAGCAGGATATGAAAATCGCCCGACAGGGCGAACAGCCGCCCGCGATCGTTGCGCCGGGTGGCTGCCCGTTCCTCGGCGATGTGTTCCTTCAGCCGCCGGACGGTGTCGCCCTCGTGGCCGGCGCTCAGCCGACGCACGATGGCGGCCTCGAGCATGGCGCGCACGTCGTAGATCTCGCGCATCTCCTCGACCGACAGCGACGGCACGAAGGTGCCGCGGTTGGCGACCGCCGTCAGCCAGCCCTCGTGCACCAGCCGATGCAGCGCCTTGCGCACGCGCTCGCGGCTAACCTTGAGCACGCGGGCGAGCGTGGGCTCCTGCAGCTTGGTGCCCGGCGCCAGCCGGCCGAGGTGCAACGCGCGGCGGATCGCGTCATAGACGGCGGCGTCGGCGGCGACGTCGGCCTTGCCCCGTCCTGGGGCGCGCCCTTTGTCCCGCCGCCGCGGAGGCGCCTTAGCCGCCATCGATCTCCTCCACCGCCGCCACCAGCAGCCGGAGACCTTGCGCGAAATCCGCGAGTTCCATCGCCTCGTCGGGGTTGTGGCTGCCGTGCTCGTTGCGCACGAAGATCATCGCCGTCGGGATGCCGAGATTGCCGAACACCGCAGAATCGTGACCCGCCCCGCTCGCCATCGACAGCGCCGGGATGTCGAGCTCGCCGGCCAGGCGTTCCAGCCGCGCGCGGTGGCCGCGATCGATCGGGCCGGGCAAGGCGTTGGTGTAGGCGCCGAGCTCTATCGCGACGCCGCGTCGGGCGGAAATCTCGGCGGCGATCGTCCGGAGCTCGCGGTCGATGGCGAGCAGGACCGCGTTGTCCTCGCTCCTGATGTCCATCGAGAACCAGAGCTCGCCGGCAATCTTGGTCATGGTGTGGACCGCGGTGTCGGTGTGGAAGCGGCCGACGGTCGCCACCAGGTCCGACGCCCTCGCCTCGTGCTCGATCCACAGCCGTTCGAGGCGACCGACGAACTCGACGCCGGCCAGCACCGCATCCTGGCGCGAGCGGCGCGGCTCGGCGCCGGCATGGCCGTAGCGGCCGACGATGTGGCAGTCGCGATAGCGCAGGTTGCCGCGAATGCCGGTGACGATGCCGACCGGCCGGGCCTTCTCGACCAGTACCGGGCCCTGCTCGATGTGCAGCTCGAGGAAGCAGGCGATGCGGGCCGGGTCGAGCTGGCGCTCGCGCGCGCGGATGCGCTCGGGCGCGAAGCCCGCCTCGGCCATGTGCTGGGCGAGCGTGCGACCGGTGTCGGGCCGCGCGCAGCGGTCGAGCGCCTCGGGCTCGAGCAGGCCGAAAGCGGCGCGGCTGCCGATATAGGGGGCGGGAAACCACGACAGCTCCTCGGCGCGCACGCCCATCACCGTGATGTCACGTCGCGGCTGCCGGCCGGCCCGGCGCCAGCGCGCCAGCATCGCCATGCCGGCGACGACTCCGGCAGCGCCGTCGTAATTGCCGCCCTCGGGCACCGAATCGAGATGCGAGCCGGTCATGATGGCCGGCAGGCCGCGATCGCGTCCGGGCAAGGTCAGGTAGAGATTGCCCGCCGCGTCGATCCGCTTCTCCAGCCCGAGCGACTGGCCGATGCCTTGCATCAGGTCGTGCGCCATCTGCTCGCCCGCGCCGTAGGAGGCGCGGGTGACGCCGAGGCGGCTCTTCGAATGGCGGCGCAGATGGTCGAACCACTGGCCGGCCAGCACGGTTTCCGCCGCAAGATCGCTGTGGAGGGTCAACATGGGGACGCTTGAGGCTGGTAAAATAATGTGCACATTATGTCAACGAATGTGCACATCGTTGGGGGCACGATGACCATCGCACCATATCCGCGCGACTTGATCGGCTACGGCGGCAAGCCGCCGGCCTGGAAGCTGCCGCACGGCGCCAAGGTCGCCGTCTCGATGGTGATCAACTTCGAGGAGGGCGCCGAGCTCTCTGCCGGCGACGGCGATCCCGCCTCCGAGAGGGTCGGCGAGATCGTCAGCTCCGTTCCGACGGGCAAGTGGGACCAGAACACCGAGCAGGTGTTCGCCTACGGCATGCGCGCCGGCATCTGGCGCATGCTCGACTGGCTGGAGCGACACCAGCGGCGCATCACCTTCTACATGTGCGGCCGCGCCGTCGAGCGCCTGCCCGGCATCGCCCGCCGCATCGTCGAGGCCGGGCACGAGCCGGCGTGTCACGGCTGGCTGTGGCGGCCGCATTCCGACTACGAGGACGCCGCCGTCGAACGGGCCGATCTCGAACGCTGCGTCGAGGCGACCCGGCAGGCGACCGGCCAGCGCCCCGACGGCTTCTTCAGCCGCGGCAGCGAGAGCCCGTGGACCCGGACGATCCTGCGCGATCTCGGCTTCACCTATGCCAGCAACGGACTCGACGACGACCTGCCGTACTGGGACCGCCACGACGCCCGCCGCCCCCTGCTGGTGCTGCCCTACGCCTTCGACAGCAACGACATGAAGTTCTTCCACCCCAACGGCTTCGTGGCTGCCGACGAGATGGTGGCCTACGTGCGCGACGCCCTGGAAGTGCTGGTGGCCGAGGGCGAGGCCGGCCAGCCGCGAATGCTCAACATCGGCTGGCATCTCCGCATCGCCGGGCGGCCCGGGCGTTTCGCGGCGTTCAAGCGTATCCTGGAACTGCTCGACAGCTACGGCGAGCGGGTCTGGGTGGCGCGCCGCATCGACATCGCCCGGAGCTGGCAGGAGCAGTTTCCCGCGTGAGCCTTCCCGGCGGGTGCCGGAGGGCCGTTAGTTGGCATGCGGCTTGCGTTTGACGGGACAGGAGGCGACGGGCGTGCAACCAGCACAGAAAGGGAAGCCGGGCCGCACCCTCGACGTCGAGGATTTGAGCGTGCGCTACGGCGCGACGATGGCGGTCGAGGACGTCACCCTTTCCATCGAACCCGGCGAGGTGGCGGCGTTGCTCGGTCCGTCGGGCTGCGGCAAGACCACCCTGCTGCGCGTCATCGCGGGCTTCGTCCGCCAGGCCAGGGGCCGCGTGCGCGTCGACGGTGCGCCGATCGATCACCTGCCCGCCAACCAGCGCAACATCGGCATGGTGTTCCAGAACTACGCCCTGTTCCCGCACATGACGGTGGCGGAGAACGTGGCCTACGGATTGCGCGCCCGCGGCGTCAGCACCGCGGAGACCGCGGCGCGGGTCAACCGCTTCCTCGAGATCGTCCAGCTCGGCAGCTTTCGCGACCGCCTGCCGCGCCAGCTCTCGGGCGGCCAGCAGCAGCGCGTGGCGCTCGCGCGGGCGCTGGCGGTCGAGCCCTCCATCCTGCTGCTCGACGAGCCGTTCGCCGCCCTCGACCGCAACCTCAGGCTCGACATGCAGATCGAGGTCAAGCGCCTGCAGCGCACGCTCGGGCTCACGACCATCCTGGTGACCCACGACCAGGACGAGGCGATGAGCGTCGCCGATCGCATCGCCGTGATGAACAAGGGCAAGGTCGAGCAGTTCGATTCGCCGGTCGCGATCTACGACCGCCCACGCACGCTGTTCGTCAACGGCTTCATCGGCACGACCAATCTCCTGAGCGGCAGGATCGCCGAGATGGCCGGCGGCACCGCCACCGTCTCGCTCGCCGCCGGCGCGCTGTTGCGCCTGCCCGCCTGCGATGGCCTGGGGGTCGGCGCCGACGTGCTGCTGTCGGTGCGGCCCGAGCAGCTCAGCCTGTCGACGGTTCCCGGCCCCGATCACTGGCGCGTCGAGCCCGGCCTCAGCCTGCCGCTGGGCGGCCAGCTCGTGCATGAGGTGCGCACCGCCGACGGCGCCGCGCTCAAGATCGTCGAGCCCAGGCTCACCGTGTCGACCGGCGGCGCACGTACCTATTGCGGGCTCGTGCCGGACGCCCGCCCCTCCCTGTTCCCGCGTTCCAACTGAAGGAGATTTCCATGGTCACCCGCAGAAACCTGCTGGCCGGCGCAACGGCGCTCGGCAGCACGTCGCTCCTCCCCGGCCTCGCCCACGCCAAGGGCAGCCTGATCGCCACGACCTATCCCGGAAGCTGGGAGGACGCCTATCGCACCATCGTCACGCCGATGCTGAAGAAAGCGGCCGACATCGACCTCGAGCTGGCGCCGCTGTTCGCCATGGACCAGATCGGCAAGGTCAAGGCGTCGCGCGGTGCGGCACCATTCGACGCGTTCCTGCTCGATCCCGGCCCGCGCATCGTCGCCATCGACGGCGGCCTGTTCGAGAAGTTCGATCCCAAGAAGCTCGGCAACCTCGCCAAGATCCCCGACGGCTTCGCCGACCAGTACGGCGTCTGCGTCAGCGCCCAGGTGGTGGGGATCGCCTACAATCCCAAGAAGCTGCCGGCGCCCAAGGGCTGGACCGACCTGCTGAAGGATCCCTGGGTGTCGCGGCTCGGCCTGACCGGCTTCCAGACCACCTTCGGCACCTCGTCGATCATCGAGCTCAGCAAGCAGTTCGGCGGCTCGCTGACCAACGTCGAGCCGGCGCTCGTCGAGCTCAAGAAGGTGCTGCCCAAGGTCGCCGCGGTCGGACTGCCGGCCGCCATGCCGGGCCTGTTCCAGCAAGGCCAGTGCGACGTCATGTACACGAACACCCAGACGGTCGCGACCTTGAAGGGCAAGGGCGTCGACATCGAGTTCGTCAAGCCCGAGTCGGGTGCGATCGCCTTCTACACCACCATGCACATCGCCAAGGGCGCCGAGAACGTCGAAAACGCCTACAAGTACTTCGATCTCGTCATCAGCAAGGACGTCCAGCAGGCGCTGACGCCCGCGCCGTACAACTTCCTGCCGGTCAACAAGGACGTCGCCCTGCCGGCCGACCTGCCGATGAAGAGCCTCGACGAGATGACCAAGTACGTGAATCACGACTGGGCCCAGATCAATCCGCTGCGCGCCGCCTGGATCGAAAAGTTCAACAAGGAAATGGCCAAGTGAC
>CAZHQA010000038.1:5363-26845 GCA_964533955.1 uncultured Reyranella sp.
GTTCCGCGAATGGCAGCTGGCGTTGCCGCTGGCGCTGGCCTTCGCCGCGCTGTTCCTGGCGCCGTTGCTGCTGCTGGTCGGGGTGAGCTTCTACGACGACGACAAGATCAGCCAGCCGGGCCTGGCGAGCTGGATCAAGTTCTTCGGCGATCCATTCAATTACAAGGTGATCGGCGACACGCTGCTGCTCGGCGGCAAGACCGTGTGCACCACCGTGCTGATCGGCTATCCGCTGGCGCTGGTCTTCATGGACCTCTCGCCGCGCCTGCAGCGCGTGCTGCTGTTCATCATCGTCCTGCCGCTGCTGCTCTCCGTCGTCGTGCGCACCTTTGCCTGGATCGTCGTGCTGGGACGCGAGGGCGTCGTCAATTCGGTGCTGATGGGCCTTGGCGTCATTTCCGAGCCGCTCAAGCTGCTGCAGACCGAGCTCGGGCTGGTGATCTCGCTCACCCAGATCGAGATGCCGCTGATGCTGCTGCCCCTGATCAGCGTGATGTCGCGGCTCGATCCCAACCTGCGCGACGCCTCGGCGGCGCTCGGTGCCTCGCGCTGGCGCACGCTGTTCACCGTGATCCTGCCGCTCAGCACGCCGGGCCTGGTCGCCGGCTGCCTGCTGGTCTTCGCCAGCTCCACCACCGCCTTCATCTCGCAGACCGTGATCGGCGGCGTGCGGCTGATCTACCTGCCGCTGGTGATCTGGCAGCAGTCGCTGGTGGTCTACAACTGGCCGCTCGCGGCCGTGGCGTCGCTTGCGCTGGTGGTGTCGGTGCTGTCGGTCATCGCCGCCCTCTCCTGGATGGGCCGCCGCTCGGGTGGCTATGTCCATGGCTGAGCGTCATGGGTAGGCGGCACAGCCTCGCCGACATTTCCTACGGCCTGGTGATCGGCGGGCTGGCGACGCTTGCCGTCTTCATCATCGTGGCACCGGTGGTCATCGTGCTGATGACCTCCTTCACCGAGGGCCAGGCTCTCAAGTTCCCGCCCAAGGGCTTCTCGCTCGGCTGGTACGAGCAGCTGTTCGATGCCAGCAAGTCCCGCCAGATCCATCGCACCGCCGGCAACTCGCTCGAGATCGCCTGCTTCTCGACCCTGTTCGGCGTCGTGCTGGCCACGCTGGCCGCGCTCGGCCTGGCGCGCAACCGCGCGAAGTTCGCGCGGGTGGCCGACAGCCTCTTCATGTCGCCGCTGGTGCTGCCCGGCATCACCTTCGGACTGGCCGCCCTGGTCTATTTCAGCCTGCTGGGCTTCCGGCCTTCGATCAACCTGATGATCGCCGGACACATGGTGGTCACCATGCCGTTCATCCTGCGTACCACGACGGCCAGCCTGTCGCAGCTCGATCCCGCCCTGCTCGACAGCTCGCAGAGTCTGGGCGCCAGCTGGCTCTACACGCTCCGCCGGGTCACCTTGCCGCTGATCGCGCCCGGCATCGCGGCCGGCGCCTTCTTGGCCTTCATGGCCTCGATCGACAACGTGCCGGTCTCGCTGTTCCTGTCCAACGCCCGCACCGATACCCTGCCGATCCGCATGTGGGGCATGATGGAATCGACTCTCGACGTGCGGGTGGCGGCCGTGTCCGGCGTCTTGATCACCGCAGCGTTCATATTGATGCTGATCATGGAATGGACGGTGGGGCTCACCCGCCGCATGCGGGATTAGGGCATGCCCCCGGCGATGAGGGAAAGACGACGAGGGAGAAACAATGGAAATCACGCCACAGCCGTTGACCAGGGAAGCGTTCGCGCCGTTCGGCGACGTGATCGACATCCCGAAGGAAGCGGGCCGCACCTATTACGAGGACGCGCTGGGCAATCTGCGCAGCCAGGCAAAACCCAGCCTGTCGGTCAGCCTGAAGCCGCCGACACCCGACCGTCCGCTCAAGTCGGAGCTGATGGAGCGTCACGAATTCTCGTCCCAGACCTTCATCCCGGTCGACGTCGCGCGCTGGCTGATCGTCGTGGCGCCGCACGCCGCGACAGGCGGTCCCGACATGGCAGGCGTGCGCGCCTTCATCGCCACCGGCCAGCAGGGCGTCACCTACAAGCCCAACACCTGGCACCACGGCCTGACCACCCTCGACCAGCCGGGCCGCTTCGCCGTCTTCATGTGGCGCGCCGGCACGCAGGATGAGGAGTTCGTCCCCGTCGAGTCGTTCACCATCAAGATCCCCTGAACCGGAGACGAGCATGGCCTACCAGGTCCGCCGCGATTTCGTCGGCTATGGCGGCAACCCGCCCGATCCCAAGTGGCCGGACGGCGCGCGGCTCGCCGTCAACTTCGTGCTCAACTACGAGGAGGGCTCGGAGCCCTCGATGCAGGACGGCGAAGGCTATACCGACATCGGCCTGACCGAGGCGCACGGCATGGGCCAGACCATCCAGGGCCGCGACCTCGCCGGCGAGAGCCTGTTCGAGTACGGCAGCCGGGTCGGCTTCTGGCGCATCAACCGCCTGTTCCGCGAGCGCGCGCTGCCGATGACGGTCTATGGCTGTGCCCTCGCCTTCGAGCGCAACGCCGCGGTCTCCCAGGCGATCAAGGAGGCGGGCTACGACATCTGCTCGCATGGCTGGCGCTGGATCAAGCACTACGAATTGAGCGAGGCCGAGGAGCGCGAGCACATCCGCAAGGCGATCGAGGCGACGGTGAAGATGATCGGCGAGCGGCCGCTTGGCTGGTACTGCCGCTACGGACCGGGCGAGAACACGCGCCGGCTGATCGTCGAGGAAGGCGGCTTCCTCTACGACAGCGACTATTACGGCGACGAGCTGCCGTTCTGGGTCACCGTCGAGGGCAAGGGCCAGCTGGTCGTGCCCTACACGCTGACCAACAACGACGGCAAGTATCTCACCGGCATCGGCAACGCCGACCAGTGGTTCGCCCTGCTGCGCGACGCCTTCGACATGCTCTACCGCGAGGGCGCCACCCAACCCAAGATGATGTCGATCGGAATGCACTGCCGCCTGCTCGGCCAGGCCGCCCGCGCCGTCGGGCTGGAGCGCCTGCTCGACTACATGGCCAAGCACAAGGGCGTGTGGATCACCAGGCGCGTCGACATCGCCCGCCACTGGCAAAAGGTGCATCCCTATCCGGGCAAGGGGCTTAACGACTAGCACCCCCTCCCCCGCAGACGGGGGAGGGGAATGAAACTATGGTCGAGGTGATGGGAGGCGTGATCCTCGTGCGCGACTGGCGGGACACCGAGGCGGCGCTGTTGGACGCGCGGGCCGACGGCACGGCGCCGACGCTGGTGACGCCCGAGGATGCCGCCTCGTTCTATGGCGCGGGCTACCTCGCCGCCCTGCAGGATCGCGCCCGCAAGGAATTCGCCGACGTGCCGTTCTCCCTGATCGTCGATTGCGGCGACGCGCCCGGCCATGCGCTGGCCTGCCTGCGCGCCGGCGTGAAGTGCATCTCGATGAATCCGCCGAATGACAAGATCGCCGACATCGCCCGCCAGATGGGCGCCGAGCTGGTAAGGAGACCGACATGAGTTCGCAAGGACATTGGCAGCCGACGAGGGACTTCCACGGCTACGGCGCGACGGCGCCCGACCCCAAATGGCCCGACGGCGCGCGCATCGCCGTCAACTTCGTGATGAACTACGAGGAAGGCTCGGAGCCCTCGGTGCAGGACGGCGAGGGCTTCAGCGAGACCGGCCTCACCGAATCGACCACCAGCCAGGTCGGCATGAAGGGCCGCGACCTCGCCGCCGAGGGCATGTTCGAGTACGGCAGCCGAGTCGGCTTCTGGCGCCTGATGCGCGCCTTCCAGGAGCGCGGCCTGCCGATGACGGTGTTCGGCTGCGCGCTTGCCCTCGAGCGCAACCCCGCCGCCGCCGAGGCGATCCGGAATTCGGGCTTCGACGTCTGCAGCCACGGCTGGCGCTGGATCAAGCACTTCATGCTGAGCGAGGAGGAAGAGCGCGAGCACATCGCCAAGGCGGTGAAATCGTTCAAGCAGACGGTCGGCGCGGCGCCGGCCGGCTGGTATTGCCGCTATGGCCCCAGCGTCAACACGCGCCGCCTGCTGCTCGAGCATGGCGGCTTCACCTACGACAGCGACTACTACGGCGACGAGCTGCCGTTCTGGCAGACGGTCGCGGGCAAGCCGCATCTCATCGTGCCCTATTCGCTGACCAACAACGACGGCAAGTACGCCAACACCATGGGTCACGCCGACCAATGGTTCGGCCTGGTCAAGGACGCCTTCGACGTCCTCTACAAGGAAGGCGCGACGCAGCCCAAGATGATGTCGGTGGGCATGCACATGCGCATCATCGGCCACGCCGGCCGCACCGCGGGCCTGTGGCGCCTGCTCGACTACATGCAGCAGCAGAAGGGCGTGTGGATCACGCGCCGTGTCGACATCGCCAACCACTGGGTGAAGACGCACCCGTACCCCGGCAAGGGCCTCAACGAGTAGGTCGCTCCGCGACGGCGGAACGACCGGCGGCGCGTAGCGCTGCAGGCCCGCAGGGCCGAAGCGCGGCCGCCGCACCGCGCAGAAAGTGTGTCGGTGCGCGTGTCGTGACCATGGCTTTGATCGTTCTCCGGCACCCGGATACAACCCGGCCATGGTGCCTCTTCCCCAACGCGGCGGCTGCGTCTGTGGCGGCGTCCGCTACAGCCTGAACGCCGCGCCCCTGCTGGCGTTCGCATGCCACTGCCACGACTGCCAGAAGCGGTCGGGTTCGGCGTTCACCCTGCCCGCGTGCGCAGCGCCGACCTCAGCGTGACCGGCGAGATCGAGATCGAGAGACTCGCCACGAGGTCCGGCCGCCAGATCGACCACACGCTGTGCGCCCGCTGCCGCTGCCGCGTCATGTCGCGTGCGGTGCTCACGCCCGAATACGCGAGCCTCCGCGCGGGCACGCTGGACGATGCGAGCTGGGTGACACCGATCGCCCAGACCTGGGTGGAAAGCGCGATCCCCTGGGCCGTCATTCCGGGCGTCCGTGTCGTTGCCTGGAAGGATTTCGACTACGCCGCACTTGGCCGGGAATGGGGGGCGACTGCGCCCCGATTCGTCTGTGACCAATCGGTGGCCCCGTCGAAGCCGGGATGACTTTTGCCGTGATCGAATGACAGATGTGTCTGCGGCCGCATCGAGTCCATCGTGGCCAACATCCTGATCGCGCTTTGGAATGCCAGGACTCGTCGAACGAGAGTCGGTTTCACTTCCTTGACCTGAGTTCTTCGTTGAACTCTCTCAGCTATGCGCGATTGCACAAGGCCATGAAATTGCTCGCGATCCGATAGCTGGATAACGTCGCACGACTGTTCATCGGCGATCGATGCCGATGGACCAGGGGGACTCGGCCAGACATCGCGCCGGCTCGGCGCGACTTATGAAATCTTTGGGGCTCGGCATGTCTTGTGGACGCGGCATCCCTGCGCCGTTGCGCGACATCGCAATGGATCGGGTGCAACACGCGCAGCGTGGCAATTGCCACATGCTCCGCGACGAGCAGCGCGTATTTTCCCGCCGCCTCGAACTCGATGCGAGAGCATCGAGCCCGCCGACAGACTGAAGACCGAGCTTCACGAGCGTGAACGCGCTTCTTGTTTGGAGGAATCAATGGCCGCAAACGTCACGCCGCACGCCAGCCAGATCGCCACTGCCGCGACGGCCTCATCGAATCAGGCCGAACTCGTCGCCAGATTCGCCGGCCGCGGCGGGCCACTCCCGCCGCCGCAGCAGCAGGCGTGGGCGCCTGCCTGGTTCTACAGCGCGCTGAGCTGGCTGGGCAAAACCTACTACGATGCGAACGACGCCCCGCAGGGCTTCTCGCCCTACATGGTCGGATCCGATGTCGATCCCTATCAGGCCCTGGGATCGACGCGCCTGTTCGTGATCGAGTGGCTTCGCGAGGCCTACCGTCTGTCGCTGGCGCCGGATGCCGGCACTGCCGCGTCGCTCGGCACCGGCACGTCCTATCCCGCCACGGACGACGGCATACGGGCCATGTACGTCGCGCTCTCCCAGAGCGCGATCTTTCCCAGGATTCGCGCGTGCTACATCCCCGGCCGACTCGGCGCCGACCTCGCCCCGGGCAACCCCGGTCTGGCGGCCGTCACGCCGACTCTCGAAAGCGGCTACGATCCGGCGACGGGCCTGCGAACCATCCTGCTCGGCTCGGCGGTGTCGCAGGTCGTTCCCCTCGACGATTTCCTGAAGGGCCACAACGAACAGATCTATGACGATGCCCCCGCCATCGTCCCGCTGGTCAGCGCCCTCGTCTACGACGTCACCCACTACAACAAGCTCGGCGAGACGACCTTCGTCCTGCCCGCGTACTACGCCCGCGACCAGGTCACGCCCGGGCAATTCTACGCCAACCGGTGCGCCGCCACCGCTGACATCGACGGCACGCCGGCAACCTTTGGCCAGACCGCGGTGTTCCCCAACGGGCCCGGCTACGACGACGCGACTGCCACGGCGCTGCACCTGCAAACTGCCGCCACGGTCGATCTGGGCAACCGGACGTTCACGACCTACACGTTCGACACCGCCAAGGTGACGACGGTCTCGACGCTGCAGCCCAAGGTCCGGCTTGGCGTGATGGCGCTCACCTGCAAATCGAACTCGCCGCTGGCGGTGTTCGCCGGCCAGACGATCATCGGGTTCTATCGCGACGACGGCTGGGCGACGGCGCTCGGCATCCCGATCTACGATTTCGGCCAGAACAACGGCGCGTTCACCGCCGCGGCCGCCCCGCTTGTCGCACCGGCCACGATCTACGACCCGACGCATCCGTTCCTGAACGGCGGGTCGCTGCAGAACGTCGTGACCAGGCTGCTTCAGGCCGGTCTCTATTCGACCGACCGCCTGCTGGCCGTTCTCGCAACCGCCGAGACGGCGACCAACGCCGAAACCCGCACCGGCCTCGCCGTGGCCACGGCCATGCTCGATTTCCAGATGAGCTCGCCGCCGGGCGGCGCGATCGCCGAGCAGCTCAACATCCCCGTGGTGGCGAGCGTGACCACGACGCCCGCCGCCCCCGCGCCTGCCCCGGCCCCCGCTCCCGCCCCGCCAAGGCGCCGCGCCGCGGCAGCCCGCGCCGATGCCGCCGCGCCAGCCGCCGTCGCCGCCGCGGGACGAGCCCGCAGCGTGTCGGTGGCCAATTTCGCCGACCTCCAGGTCATCGGCAGCGGCGGCAACACGCCTCCGCCGCCACCGGCGCCGAGCGTGGTGCAGGTGGGCCTGACGGCCTTCGTCCCGCGCGAGGCGCTCGATGGCACCGGTATCACCAGTCTCGAGATCGGCACGACCTTCGCCGAGCAGTCGCTGGGCGACGGCGAAGCCTTCAAGGCCCGGTCCTCGAGCGTCATGCTCAACCTGATGTCGGGCGCCAGCCCCGCGTTCGCGCCGATCGATCTGCCGATCGCCGCGCCTGGCGTCGCCTTCGCGCCCGGCGTCTCCTACGTGCTGTCGCTGGCCGGAACCGCCCTGACGGTGCGCGGCTCCGATGGCTCGACGGCCGCGGCCACGCTGGAAGCCGGCGGCGATGCCGCGCACATCTTCGTCGGCGCGTTCGTCCACGACCCGGCCGTGCAGAGCGTGCGGCTCTATCCCAGGCTGCAGCTTGACATGCCAGCCCCGCCGGCCGGCTCGAACGGCGTGGTGCAGGCCGAGACGTACAGCGTCCGGCTCACCTACGGCAGCGGCCGGAGCAACAGCAAACTCGACGTCCTCGACGCCGGCCAGGCGCTGGTTGCCAGCCTGACCGTCGCCACGCCGGGACCGGCCGACAAGTCGACGCCGCATGCGGGCGATCAGTACTTCGGCAGCTTCATCGGTGGCGCGGACACCCTCACCGTGTGGTCGGTACCGGTGTTCCTCCCGGTCGGGCCTGCCGACCTTGCCGGCGCCGGCTTCGGCGGCACGATGGCGCTCGCTGCCCAGGCGAGCGGCGTGCCGTCCTATCAGCTGCAGATCACCGACAGCTCGCTCTACATCTTCTACAGCCTCGGCCTCGACGCCGGCACGACAGCCACCGGCGTGGGCTCGCGCACCATCTTCGTGTCGAGCGCCACGATCAATTCCTCGCCCGACGATCTCACATCGCGCGCCTTCCGGCCCTGCCCGCTGTTCCTGGGCGTCGTGCGCCCGGTCCAGATGGGCACGACGATGCGCTACGCCTTCGTGCCGTCGGACGACAGCGTTGTGATTGCCGGCAAGCGCTACATGCTGAGCATCATCCCGCTCGAGGCGCGCGGCGACGATCCCAACACGCGTCCCTATCCGCCGGTGTTCTGGCCGGGAACGAAGTACTGGCAGTTCGCCAACCGGCACAACCCCTATCTCGACGTCCACTACGCCGGCGCCACGCAGGACGAGCGCACCGCCCGGGCGGAGGCGGAGAGCGCCAGGATCGGCCTCGCCACGGAAGCGGCCGGCGAGCCGATGCACATGTATCTCGACACCGACTCCAACATCGTGTGGCCGATCTTTCCCTTCCCCGTCGACTCCGCCGGCCAGAGCGTCGATCACGCCCAGCTCAGCGGTATCGTCGGCACGGTGCTCGGTATCCTGAAGACCGATGTCGCCCCGCCGGTTCAGCAGTCCTCCAGCGCGCTGGATGGCGAGCGCGTCACGGTCCCCGCCTCCCTGATGCGCGCCAATCCCTACGTGATCGCACGCGCCACGGCCGCGCCCGAGATGCAAAGCGTGACGCCGAACCTGGCCGCAACCGGCGATGCACGCCGCACCGCGGCCACGGTGGCCATCGAGCCGGCGGTCGCGGGCGTCCAGGTGACGAACCTGTCGACTCGCCTGACCACCAATCTCGCGGTCGACAGCGCATCCACGAAGCGCAGCGTCCAGCTGCTGGAGCAGCAGCGCAGCCAGGTGGCGCTTGCCCAGGTCAAGAGCGACACCATCGCCGTCGGCGTGCAGCAGGTCCACGAGATCGAGCCACAGGCGGCGACGCAGGCCACCCAGGCGACGCCGACGCAAGGCCAGTTCTATCCCATCTACGGCTTTTCGGTCGTCAACCCGGCGACGGGCGAGGCCTACATCGTCGAGATCGTCAATGCCGACCTCGCGATCCCCGACCGGCTGCCGGATCCGACGACCAACAAGACCTACGATCCCTATTACGTCCGCGTCGTCTTCCTGAACCGGCGGGTCTGCTTCAACATGTCGATCATCGTGCCGTCGATGGCCTACGACCAGTATGGCCATTTCGGCACGGTCAACACGCCGTACGTCAACCTGTTGAGCAAGACCAACGAGATCGGGCTTGGCTACCTGTACACGCTGTACGACACGGCGAACAATTTCGACAATCTGGACTTCGTGCCGGCCGACATCGAGGACCTGCGGGCGTCCTATTCGGCATCGGGCCGCTACCTCTACACCAACCTGCCCTACCGGCTGCCGCAGCAGGCGACTTTCAATCCGCAGAGCCTGTTCGCCAAGTTGGCGGCCGACAGCGGCCTGGCCAAGCGCAAGACGAGCCTCTTCGACAAATCGAAGATCTCGTTCGTCACGACGGACATTCCGCCGCGCTATTTCCTGTGCCGCCGCCTCAACTGGAACTCCGACTGCCACCTGATGCAGGCGACGCACGCGGAAGGATCGTCGGTCTATCTCGCCTTCGGCGCCGGCGACATCGTGCCATTGCGGCTCGACGCGGACTTCGTCATCGACAAGCGCTTCCCGGCGCACATGTACAAGCTCACGCACACCTTCGCCGATCGCCAGTACGACAAGGTCGAAACCCTGTCGGTCGCCAACCAGCCCTACTTCGTGGCGGTCGCCACCGAAGGCCTGGTGCCGCGCTACGTCAACTTCTCGATCAACGCGACCGCGGGAAGCGCCGATCTCGCCATCGGCAACAACGCGCCGCTCGCCTTCCCGACGGAAATCTACGTGGTCGGCCAGGCCAGCACGACGCTGACCTCGATCGATGCGATCAACCAGCTGAAGGGAACCAGCCTCGTCAGCACCGGCGATCTCTTCACCATGGATGCCGGCGGCAATCCGCTCGTCCAGAACTTCCAGGTGGTCACCTACAACAACCTCGTCTACCTCGTCCGCGCGGTTTCCAACGTCCCGGCCCTCGGCGCGGTCGGCGGGCAATCCGCCCTCTCGGGCCTGCTGATCGACACTTTCGTGCCGGCCACCACCGGCAATCTCGCCCTGGCACAGGGCGCCCGCTACAAGCGCAGCGGGCTCAGGTTCTTCGGTTCGAGCTACACGCCCACGACCATGGTGGACTCCCTCGACTCGCTCGACTTCACCAGCATCAGCGGCGAGACGTTCTACGCGCCCACCATCTTCGTCCCGATCCCCGAGCTCGACGCGACCAAGGGATTCGTGGCGAACCTGTCGAACTTCCTCGGGCAGCAGATCTGGACCTTCATCTATCCCGAGATCGTGGCGCAGGCGGGCGACACGGTGAACGGGGTGAGCTACCCGAACGGCTTCAATCTGGATCCCGAGGGCAGGCCGACGCTCAGCCTGCAGAAGCTGCAGTTCGTCTACGACGCGCTCGTCACCCTGTTCACGCCGAACGACCTCATGCACAAGTACCCGTTGCTGCCCAAGCAGCGGGTCCTCGCCCTGACCAACGACCAGATCCGCGAGGGCATCTCCTGGCGTTCCGCCAACGTGCAGCCCAACCGCCGGCCACCGACCAACATCTGCGCCCAGCAGATCCTGCCCGACGGCGACGGCATGGACCGTCCCAACATCGTCTACTCGCCGCACAATCGCCCGGTGAAGACCCCGGCCGATCCGGCCTACATGGGCATGTCGCTGAGCTCGTTCCGCTCGGTGGCGGGCGTCGTCTTCGCCATCGAGGAATCGGCGCTCAACAGCGATCAGACGGGCACCGGGCTGATCTCGCAGGTCTCGTCGAACACCAACATGCTGATCGGCGTCCTGTTCGACTACGACAACAACGACCTCGGAACGCTCGGGCGCGACGACAAGCGCGACACGACCAAGGGCATCGTCTTTCTCAACGCCTACCTCGGCGTCGGCGGCTACGTCTTCTCGAGCCCGGATCACTTCGACGTCAACGACGTATTGCCCTCGCACCTTCCGCTGCTCGAGCAGGTGACCGACGCGATGGGCGTGTTCTGGGACGTGGCGTTCTACAACATGGACGTCAGCCTGCCCCGCCAGTACTGGAGCCTCGCCTACGACAACTTCACCGCGCCCGGCTTGCCGAACTTCATCGCCGACGTGCCGCCGTCCCCGGCCGACCCGGCCTTCACCAACCGCACGCGCTCGCTGATCCTCAGCCTGCAGAACCCGCTGCATCCGACCGACCTCGGCCTGCTCGACACCTACAGCTCCGTGGTCTCGGCCAACATCCATCTCGTCAACGGCGTCACCGGCTCGGTCTTCCTGAACAAGAAGGCCGAGCGCGACATCGCCAACATCGGCACCAATCCCGAGGACAACGCCGATGCGCTCAACGGCCTGCAGACCAAGTACGACTTCTTCATCTTCTCGCGCGACCACTACTTCACGCTGCACGGCGCGCAATTCGAGCTGATCGACCAGGGCTACGCCATGTATCTCGTCGACGACGGGACGGGCACCGGCACGCGGGTCGCCAAGTACCACATCGACGACGACGGCAACTACTACGAGCTCTTCAGCTACGTCCTGTTCGCCGACGACCGCGGCATCATCGAGACCGGAACCTTCACGCTCAAGGTCAGCCTCGGCGGGCACGGCAACTCCGTCAGCCCGAGCGACATGGTCGCGGCCATCAACCAGGTCTCCGGCCTGATCTACGCGGCCTTCGGACCGTCGCAGCCCGGACTGCCGGCGGCGACGATTCCGATCCAGTCGGTGAGCGGCCGGTTCGGCGCGCCGGCCGCCCCGATCACCGGCACGCCCGGCGCCGGCGGCTATCGCCTGAACGTGGTGACGGCCAGCCAGCAGCCGATGACGATCGGCCAGCTGTTCGACGGCGACCAGTCCTTCGCCTTTGCCGGCCCGACCACGGTCGTTCCGCTCGATCAAGCCACGGGAGAGCCGCAGACGCTGCTCGGCTCGCTGTCGCACGGCCTCGACCGCCGGGTCCAGGTGGCGCAGCTGCACGGCGCCGACCCGACGTCCTTCATTCCGCGCACCACGGTTCCGCCGGGTCCGGCATCCGGCACTTTCGGCGGCAACGGGCTCGGGGCTCTGATCAACACGCCGCTCAGCGTCGCCTTCCAGGGCAGCGGGGCCGTACCGCCGGCAGTCGCCGGCTCGCCCAATCCCGGCACGACCATGAAGGCCGACGACCGGGTGTTCTACACCTACAACGCCGTGACCGGCTCGGTGATGGATTCGAACGGCGATGCCGCGATCGCCACCGGCGGCCAGTACTTCGTCGACAATTCCGACGGGGCGAGTTCGATCTACGCGGTGGTGCGGTTGCCGAGCTTCGTGTTCAACGGCAGCCCCTGCGCGGTCAATCTCGGCACCACGCTCGCCGATGGCGTGACCTCGCGCTACAGCCTGGTGATCGGCGGCAAGAGCTACCTGTTCGGCCCCGACAACGCGCACGTCACCGTCGACCGCACGACGTTCACCTTCAATCCGCTGAACCTCGGCGTCTATACCGTGACCTGCGCCGCGATCGACGATCCGGCGGGCGCCCAGGCGCCCAGCCCGATCGTGCTCACGCCGTTCTCGCTCACGGCCGGCGGGCAATCCACGATCGTCGACGTCTTCAACGATCCGGGCGGCCTCGCCAACATCGTGACCGGCGTGCTCGGCCGGCAATACGCCTACGACCCCGTCCGCGCACAGGTTACGGTGCACCAGGGCGCGGCCTCGACCACGGTCAAGCTGCAGACCGGGATCGTCTCGGCCTCGAAGAGCGGCTACGGCTATGTGATCGGCTTCGCGAGCGGCGACTACACCGTCAACGGCGAGCCCGCCTATCGCTACAACGCCTCCACCACCGGCGAGCCGGTCGGCTACGCGCTGATGACCGCGCCGCAGATGTTCACGCTCGACGGGAACTTCTACGTGTTCGACCAGAACCGCGCGGGCGACTATGTCAGCGTCACCGGCGGCGGCCAGACTTTCCCTGTCAATCCGACCCAGTTCTCGATTCTGGGCCAGGTCTACATCATCAACAAGCACGTGCAGCCGCACACGGTGATCGGCGGCGGCAACGTCTATCCGATGACCGCCGACAACAGCCATTTCAAGATCAACGGGGTGCAGTACAGCTTCGTCGGCAACAGCGTGTCCGGGCAGTTCAACCTGCTCCAGGGCAACGTCGTCACCATCGAGAACTACGTCTACCAGCTCGACACGCTGAACGGGCAGATCGTCGGCAACGGCACCGCCTACCCGCTGACGACCTCGGGCTTCACCTACACCATCACGACCGCCGACCGCTCCTTCACGGTGACCACCGAGCCCAACGCCACCACGGTCACCATCGGCAACGTCAACTACCTGATCAACAACACGACGGTGGTCGGCGACGGCATCACCTATCCGATCCTGCCCTATCGCAGCTTCAGCGACGGCACGGCGACCTTCAGCATCGGCTTCGACGGCACCGCCTCGGTCGCGCCGCCCCTGGCACTGAGCGGCTCGGCGCCCTTCCGGCGCAGCACCTTCACCGACGGCGCCGACACCTATACGGTCAACGACGTCGCCGCGTCCGACGGCACCGGTTACTTCCTGATCGCCGGCACGCCGCCGCAATTCACGGCCGGCGCGACGACCTTCACGCTGCGCAACGACGCCGTCGCGATCGCCGCCGGACCGGCCACGACCCTGATCGTCGACACCGCCGGCCCCGTCACGCCCAACCAGTTCACCTTCGGCACCAAGACGATCTTCTTCAACCGGGCGCAGGATGTCGCCGCCTTCGACGGCTCGCGCTATTTCGCCATCGTCAACAACCAGTTCACCGACACCAACACCGGCCTGACCTGGACGATCTCCGGCAACACGGCGGTCAACGCCGGCAACAGCTACGAGATCTTCAGCAACCTGGGCGACGGTCCCTACTTCCAGGTGCCCGGCGGGCCGACCTACTACGTGAACATCGACGTGGCCGACACCGGCAGTGCGACCGGCGACATGTTCAACGTCTTCCCCGCCGAGTCGAGCCAGCTCGCGATCCCGCTCGCCTACACGATCACGGTCGCCGGAAGCGTCGCCACCGTGAATGCGATCACGTTTGCCGCACCCACCGCCGTTGCCACCCTCACCGCCGCCGGCGGATCGCTGACCGGCGGCTTCTTCGAGGATCCGGTGACGAAGATCACCTATACCTGCCTGGTCGATGCCGGCCAGGTGCGCTTCGTCGACACCAACAACGCCGCCTATCCGTTCCCCGCGGCGGGCCAGCCCAATGCCTTCGTCGCGGTCATCCAGGCCCAGGTGAAGACGCACGTCGCCGTCGACAACGCGTCCAATGTCTATCCCATCGACAACGATCAGTTCATCGCCGGCGCCAAGACCTACGCGGTCAACGTGCCGGTCTGCTACGAGAATGCCGCCGGCCCGTACTTCCCGATGATCGCCGGCCGCTTCGTCGTGCCCCGGGCGGCGCCGCTCTCGAGCCTCTCCTACACGATCAACGGCGGCGGGGTCGTCAAGGGCTACGTCGTCGACAACGACGACCAGTTCTCGGTCGATGGCAACATCGTCTACACGGTCAACGAGACGACGGTGGTGCGGGCCTCCAACCAGGCGACCCTCGCCGGGGCCGAGCCGAACCAGACGCTGACCTCGGGCGGGCGCAGCTACGCGCTCAATTCCAATACCCAGGTTGCCTCGATCCAGCCGGCGGGCCTCGCCTACAACACCGTGACCCGGCAGTTCACGGTCACCTACAACAACACGACGGTGACCTACACCGCCGGCAACGCCGCCGTGCGCGACGATCGCACGCCCCGGCACACCTTCCCGCTGACCGTCGCGGGCTCGCAGGTCACGTTCCTCGACACGATTGCCGGAACGGGCTTCACCTGGGACCGCAGCGGCAACAACCCGATCACCGTCCAGTTCCCCTACCAGAACCGGTTCTTCATCGATTCGCTGAACGGCATCACCTTCTACGTCGACGTGCCGGACAATCGCGTCGAGTCGATCTCCTACCTGCCGGAGACGACCCGCTATGCCTTCGTGCCGGCCGACGGCAACGTCTACCTGATCCACTACAGCGACGTCGGCGTCGTGTTCCCGGTCGTCTCGGGTCCCGACGTCAACGCCGGCATCGCCACCGTCGGCGCCAACACCTTCACCTTGCACATCGACGAGGTCGATCCGCTGGGCGGCGGCGCGCCGATCCCGGTCAACCCCAATTCGTTCGAGATCAACGGCAATCTCTACTCGATCGTCGGCACGCCGGCCGGTGCCGACTATTCCGCCTGCCACGTCGTCGGTGCCGGCATGGCGCCGGTGCCCTTCCTGACCCCCAAGACCTTCAAGCTCACCGATCCGGCCATCACCTACACGCTGCATCTCGATGCCGCGAACCTGCCGCAGTCGGTGACCGCCGACTTCGTCGTCCAGCCCAGCCGCAATCTCATCTCGGTCAACGACAACATCTACATCGTCACCTACAACACGGTGTCGACCGGCACGCTGCAGGGCCAGGGCCAGGCCGCGATCGCCATCTCGAACTCGCGCTTCACCCTGTCGAACCCGTTCGATTCGACGACCGCCGACTTCATCTTCGCCAGCCTCGACATCTTCGATGCCGGTTCGGTGGTCGGCCGCTTCCGCCTCAACGGCGTGCCGACCTTCTTCATGGGCAACGTCACCTACACGCTCGACCCGGTGAATCTCCTGGTCACCGACAGCGACAAGCGGCCGTTTCCGCTGCTCCCCAACCCGACGATGTTCAGCCTCGCCGGCGCGAACTACGTCATCGATTCGAACCGCGTGCCGCACGCCATCGTCGGCAACGACAACATCTCCCCGCTGGCGACCGACGTCACCGTCGAGTCCGGCCATCCGGTGCCCAACTCGACGTTCACCTTGAACGGCCAGATCTACAAGTACACCGAGGATGCGGCGCATAACCTGCTGACCATCACCGGCACGCGCAGCTACATGATCCAGCAGCCGGCGCTCGCCTTCACGCTCGACTCGAGCCTCGTCTTCACGCTGCACGTCGGCGCGCCGCCGGCCGGGAGCTTTCCGGGAACGATCGTTCCGGTCGGGACGGTGACCGCCGGGCCGTTGACCCTGAACGTCTACCCGGGCACGCCCGAATCGGGCGGGGCCGACTTCTTCATGTACAAGGGCATTCTCTACACGCTGGTGAAGTCGGGAGCGGCCTACGAGGCGGTCCAGAAATCCTACACCGTCTACGCCGCCCGTCCCGCCGGCGGCCAGCAGCAGCTGGCGCTGTTCGACTCCGAGGGCGCGAGCTACCTCGTCACCGACGGCACGACCACCGGCGTCGGTGCGCCGGCCGGCATCAATCCCGGAACCATGTGGGCCCGCACCGCCGTGACCGCGACGGAGACCGAGTTCGGCCTCGTCTACGGCCTCGACCGGCAGCCGACGCCCATCACCCGCTCGGCGACCGGCGACTTCCAGTTCCAGACCAAGGGCACGGGCGGCGCCACGACGGTCTACGACGTCGTCTACACCGCCGGGGCCGGCGGCAACCTGGTGAAGATCGACGTGCCGGACCTCCTGCCGTCCTTCACGCAAAAGGCCACCTTCGACTTCGTCGGATCGCCCGACGCGCCGCTCACGTTCGAGACCGGCGGGTACAATGCCTTCTCGACCGTCGTCGACGAGGCGCTGCCGCCGCTCAAGAGCTTCGCCGGCTCGTACAAGACGCCGATCCTCTCGCTCGATCCGCGGATCGACACGCTGATCGGCAACCAGGGCGACTTCAGCCTCGAGTTCTGGCACTCGATCCCGCTCGGCTACCCGCCGCCGTACCATGCCGCCATCTACCGGGCGAGCTCGTCCGACAACCAGCTCGTCTACAACCTCGACGTCGATTTCGAGAACGCATCCGACATCTACGTCACGGTCAACAACACGGTGATGAAGGGCGCGACGACGCCGCCGGTGTTCTCGTCGCGCTGGCGCCATGTCGGCATCACCTATGCGCAGCCCTACACCATCCTGTGCCAGGGCGCCGGCTTCGAGGTGAAGCGGGCGACGAACTTCGACTTCGCCCGCGATTTCAGCGTCGCCATGACGTTCGCGGCGGACGATGTCACGACCTGGCAGGGCCTGCTCTACAAGGGCACCGCGTCCGACGTGACGTCGCCCGAGCTCGAGATGTCCTACCGCGTGTCGATCGCCGGCGGAAAAGTGCAGCTCGAGGTGACCAACGCGAAGCGCACGCCGGTCGGCACCTTCGTCGGGCCGGCGATCGCCGCCGGAAAGTACTACCAGGCCATCATCACCAAGCAGACGGACACCGCCTCCTCGGCGACGGGCGATTCCGATCCCACCGCCCCGCCGTTCGACCTCAAGGAGATCGGGACGGCGGCGCAGGACGGCGGCAGCGCCACGGTGAACCTGCCCGACTCCGGTTCCGACGGCCCGGCCAAGTTCAAGGGACTGCAGACCGACACCAGCAACACGCCGAAGCTCAAGAACCTGATCGACAATGTCGGCAACCTGGCGAACAAGAGCTACACGGTGAGCATCTCGGTCCGCGAGGTGCACGATGACGGCACGTTCGGGTCATGGAGCGGCGGCAAGCTGCCCTCCAAGACGGTGACCGACGATCGCGAGATCGAGCTCAATGCCACCGGCCCGGCCCACCTCCTGATCGGCGCGGCCTATGACGACCAGGGGATCGCCCTGCCGCTCGGCAGCCCGGCCAATCCCGGCAACATCCGCGACGTCTATCTGTTCAGCAGCGCCATCGGCACCAACGGCATCAAGACCGCGGCCGGCTCGGTCGTCGACATCGCCAGCGCCAGCGCCGAGGATCTCGGCAAGGCCGGCCTGGTCGGCTACTGGAAGGCGCAGTACGACGAGAACGGCGTCATCGACAACGCGCTCGACAGCAACGCGGTCGCCGTGTCGACCAACACGTCGCTGGCCTACCTGCTGGCGCTGACCGGCCACGAGCTCGAGGGCACGACCCTGTACGTCAACGGCGTCGCCATACGCCTCGACCTCGTCCCCTGGAGCGGCGCGCCGGCCTCGATCGTGCCCTACAGCCCCGGCGTATCCGCCCTGCTGTTCTGGGCGACCGGCCTCTACAAGCTCGAGGAGATCAGCCTGTGGCGGATGACGCGACAGCCCTACCAGATCGTCGACGACATGTTCGGCCGGCTGGTGGTGACCAACGAGCCGTTCCTCGCCCTCTATCTCAGCGGGGCGTTCACCGCCCCCGATTCCCCGCCACCCTTGTTGCCGATGAACCAGTTCATCGATCGCCGTCCGGTCGACAACGCGGCGTCGCTGAAGCTCAACTTCTTCCCGGCCTCGCACGACCTCACGGGCTCGCCCGCGGTCGGCCGCTGCGGCCCGCTGGTCACGCCCAATCTCTACACGCCGCCAGGAACCGCCCTCACGGTGTGCGACCAGTCGCCCGATCTCACGACCTACTCCGTGACGCTGAACAGCCTCACGGGCACCCTCGCCGGCGAGATCAACGAGGTCTACGCCTACGTCAAGGACCACGTCCTGGTGCTCTACGCCGGCAAGAAGGTCGGCGACCTCGTGCTCTCCTGGATCAGCCAGGAGCAGGGTGACGTGCAGCTCATCGGCTACATCGAGGGCGCCCCGCCTGCCCCGATGGCGAACCTCACCGGTTCCGGCGAGGGCGCCACCTCGGTCGGCTTCACGGTGCCCGCCAACATCACCCTGAACTACCAGAAGGGCGGCAGCCATACGGAAGAGACGAGCTGGAAACTCTCCGGCGGCGCCGGCGTCCGCTTCTCGCTCGGCATGCATGCCGCGCCCTTCGGATTCGGCTTCCACTTCAAGGACGCCGTCGCCCGGGTCGAGGTCGGCATCGGCGGCGGGCACAGCTCGAAGGAATCCGACGGCAGCGGCGAGCAGCAGACCGCCAGCGAGACGCTCAACGAACAGCGGAAGTACGGCGTCAAGCTGACCGGCACCCTGCTGCCGATCACCGGCGACACGTTCATGGCCAACCTCAACGCGGTGGCGTCGGCCAGCAATGCCCCGGGCGCGCCGAGCTCGAAGACCGCCATCCTGCCCAATCCCAATCTCGGCGGCTTCACGACCTCCAATCCGCCGACGGCGCTGCCGAGGCGGCCGGCCGAGGAGCGCTGGGGCGAGCGCCTGTTCCAGCCCTCGCCCTACGGCCAGGCCTTCGTGACGTCGCAGACGCTCGACGTCTATCAGCAGACGCTGGTCCAGACCAACACCGTGTATGGCTTCGTCAAGGTTCCCAACACGCAGATCCCGCGCGACATCAACGTCCTGTCGTTCCGCATGAGCAGCAAGTACCTGCGGCCCGGCGTGCTCGACGGCATGCTGGGCTATGCCTACAACCCGGCGACGCTGGCGACCGGCGTCGAGACGTTCGCCACCTCGACCGGCCAGATGGCGCCGGTCTACGACAAGAACTATTCGGCCGGCGAAGTCGGCCACGACGCGAGCTACATGCGCGTGGTCGAGGCCTACCGGATCAAGCGGGAGATCGACCAGCAGACCTTCAGCGCGGTGGCGCAGTACCAGACCGCCTTCGACGCCCAGGGCCTGCCGGACGACCCGGCGCTGCTGCCGGCGCTGGACTTCTACAACGAGTATGTCTGGTCGGCGCGCGGCGCCACCGAGGAGATCTCGCACTCCTACTCGACGACCTACTCGGAGCACCATTCGACCAGCAAGAACACCTCGTCGAACAACAACCTGACCTTCAACGCCAAGGCCGCCATCGCCGGCGCCGTCGTGCTGAACGTCGGGTTCGACTACGACTGGTCCGACAGCGACACCACCAGCTACAACTACTCGACCGGGGGATCGACCTCGTTCGACATCAACACGTCGTTCGGCGGCATCGATACCGATACCCAGATGCGCTACGCCTGCAACAACGACGCGCATTTCGTGATGAATTTCAACTCCATGTACAACCAGAACAACCAGAGCGGCCTCAACCTCGTGGTCGGCTCCGACGGGCTGGTCTACAACATCGTGCCGTCGGTCACCTCGGGCGCCGGCCTGCCGGTGTCCGACAACATCGACGATGCCGGCGACTACATGCAGCCCCAGCCGGCCTACACCAGCGGCAACGCCAGCGGGCTCTCCGGCGCGCTCGAACCCTACAACCGGCCGGGCAAGACCAAGCAGTTCCGCACCTACACCTTCTTCCGCCAGGGCGCGAAGCAGAACGACGACGACTTCTGGCAGACCGTGGTCGATCCGGTGTGGCTCGCCAACAGCCCGGACGCCGATGCCGAGGCGTTGCGCTCCACCAAGCAGGGCTCCCTGCCCTGGCGCCTGATGTATCGCGTCACCTATTCGGAGCGCTTCCTGCCGCCCATCTCGGCCGCCTCCTTCAACGTGCCGCAGATCACGCCGGTGATGGCGGTGCCGGTGCTCGACCGCGCCGCCGACTTCCTGTTCAAGCCGGTCGGCCAGCTGCCGCGGCCCGCCCACAACCCGCTGAACGACATCGAGGCCAATATCGTGCTGGCGGCGCCCACGGCGTCGGGCGCGAGCGCCGGCTCGGCCGGCCCGGTCGCGGGCACGACGATCCTGGCCAACAACGTGATCCCGTTCGATCTGGTGAGCGGCGCGTCGAGCCTCGTCAACTGGGGCGACAGCACCAACGCCAGGCTGCTCGGGGGGCTGCTGAGGACGGTGCTCGGCCTCAACCGGCTCGACCTGACGACGCGGGTGCCGCCGGGCGCGACCAGGGTCGCGGACGTGATGGACCCGGTGAAGGGCGGCGTTCTCTACACGGTCTACGCCGACCCCAACGGCATCGCCGTCAATGTCGCGCTCGACGGCTCGATCAGCGTCTACCGGGACGTCAACGGCAACCCGGTCCAGTACTTCGACGGCAAGGCCTACCATTCGCTGCAGGCCGACTATGTCGCGAGCAAGGACGGCACGGTGATGGTCTATGTCCAGCCGCCGTCGACCTACGACCAGTCGACGTTCGACCTGACCGGCGACTACGACCTGTTCGGCCATCCCGGGGACGAATGGCGCTACTACCTGGTCTCCGGCCAGAGCGCGAACCTGACGGACGATCCGACGGTTGCCGGCGCCGGCCCGTTCGCGGCGCCGACCGGCCCGGGCTCGCCGACCGGCTTCACCATTGCCGATGCCATGCATGCCGGCGACGGCTCACGCAAGGTGCAGGGCTTCGTGCTGGTGCAGGGCGTGCTGCAATGGCCGCACCTCAATGCGACGGCCGAGACCTTCGCGGACGTGCAGGTCTACAAGGCCATGAGCCTGCTCGACACCTTCCCGATCGGCGACCCGGAGGTCCTGATCTCGTTCATGAAGGCGCAATATCCGCAGGCGCCGTTCGTCGCCAACGACGAGATCAACCTCGTGTTCGCCAAGAACATCGTCTCGAG
>CAZHQA010000039.1:0-11081 GCA_964533955.1 uncultured Reyranella sp.
GACAATCTCTATGGCGACGGCGTCAATGTCGCGGCCCGGCTGGAAGCCATCGCGGCTCCCGGATCGATCTGCGTTTCGGCGAAGGTCTACGAAGAGGTCCGTCGCAAGATGGCCGACATCAGCTTCGTCGATGGCGGTGCCCAGAAGCTCAAGAACATCGAGGATCCGGTTGCCATCTACCATGTCGGCAGCGCCGCCGACGCACCCCGCCCCGCGCCGGCTGCGCCTGCCGCTCCGCCGGCCTCCGAAAGAAAGGTGATTGCCTTACTGCCGATCCGTCTCATCAGCGGCGACGATGAAGCCAAGGCATTTGCCGAAGGGCTGACCGACGCAATCAGAGACGCGCTCGGCCAGCAGACCGCGCTCACCGTGAGGTTCGGCGAGACGTCGGGAGCCGACTTCACCTTCAAGGGTTCGATGCAGGCCGCGGGCAAGCGGCTGCGACTGTCGTTCGTCCTGGACGATACTTCTTCCTCTGCCCAGGTGTGGAGCCAGCGCTACGACCGGCAGCTCGACGATGTGTTCGGCCTTCAGGACGAGATCGTATTGCATGCCGCCGCCGCCATCCGCATCAGGGTCAAGGCGCAGATATTCGAACGACTGCGCAACTCCGACAACGCAACGCTTGCCGTGCCTCAACTTCTCGACAAAACGGCCGGCTATTTTGTCAGGTGGCTCGACGGCAGCGGCGAGGCGATCCCCACGGCCCGTCTGGCGATCGAGCGTGCCCCGGAACATTCGATGGCGCGGGCCATGCTTGGTTACGCCCTGTTCCGCTTTGCCGAATACTCGGCAACGGCCATGGCCGAAGCAATGCGCGATGAAATCATCGCCACGCTCGACCGCGCCATCGTCCTCGATTCCCGGAGCTACGTCGCCCGGGCGGTCAAGGCCATGGCGTTGCACGACCTATATGCCGATTCGCGCGCGGCCCACGATCAGGCGCGCGAAGCCTTGAAGTACAACGCCAACTTCATCCCGGCCAAGGGCATCCTGGGCGTCGCCGAGCTGCATCTCGGCAACCAGACCGAAGGCATGCGGATCCTGCGGGAAACACTCGACGTCGGACCCGACGACGCCAACTACCACCGGCATTGCCGCGAATACGCGCTGGGCCAGATGCTGACCGGCGACACCGATGAAGCCGTGCGAACCGCCACCAAGCTCCACGACGAGAAACCTGACATGAAGCGCAATGTGCTCGTGCTGGCCGGCCTGCTCGCCGCTGTCGGGAAGATGGACGCGGCCAGAAGGCACATCGCCGAGCTCAAGGCGGCGACGCCGGGGATTGCTCTCGAGACGGCGCGTTTGCCCCGCTTCGGCGATGCCGCCGCTGGCGAACGCTTCTATGCCCTCCTGAGGGACTCAGGCCTGTAGATCGGCCCGTGTCGCCTATGGCGGAGACTGGAATTCCGGACGCCAAGTCAAGAATTGCGGACGACCGGTAATTCGGTGCTTCGCCCTCAAAGATCGGATGAGCCTCAGCGGCACCAGAGGGCCGACACAGGCACCGTTATCAGGTGCCGACACACATGGTCTGTCCGCACGATGGCCAGCAGGCGACCATGACCGCCGGAAACTTGCTTGAAGCGCTGAAGGGTTTGATCGGGAGCAAAATCCATCTGCCAAGCCGATTGGTCGATAGACCCCACCCTGATCTGCTTGCTCAGCGATACGAGAGATTTGAAGCCGCCATTTAGGATGCAGGAGGCGTTCGACTCGTGGCTGATTTCGGGCTGGAAATCACTCCCGAGTGTTGAACTGAGATATGGATAAAACCATTATATTTCAAGGCGTTATAGAGGTCGCGCGGCCTGTCTCAAAATCAGGTTTCCTCACGGAAGTGTTGGTTCGAGTCCGACCGGGGGCACCACGCGCAGTTGCACGCAGGCCGGCCTCTTAACGTTGCCTTGAGTCTACTTTCGCTGAACGGCTTGACTACGGTGCAGCAGTCGCCCGCTCGACTGCCCGTGAGCCTGACATAGCGATCGAGCACTTCATCGATGCGCCCTGGTCCGCGCGCCGATATGTCGAGACCGTAAGCCTTTGACGGTTCGATGATCGGCTGCATTCTCCTCGGGTCGGACAGGAAGTGCACATTTCGCAATGCAATGAAAGGGGACGAACATGGGAAGGCTCGACGGCAAGGTCGCGGCGGTGACGGGCGGAGCATCGGGAATCGGCGAGGCGACGGTCAGGCGTTTCGTGGCCGAGGGCGCGAGTGTGGCGTTCTGCGATCGGGACGGTGACCGCGGCCGCCGCGTGGCAGCCGAACTCGAGGCGACAGGCGCCAAGGTCGCCTTCACGCAGGCGGACGTTGGCACCGAGGCCGCTTGCCTGGCCTTCGTCAACGCCGCGGCGCAGCAGTTCGGGCGCCTCGACATCCTCGTCAACAATGCCGGCATCCGCAAATACGAAAAGGTCGATGTGGCGAGCGCGGCAAGCTGGAACGAGATCCTGAGCGTCAATCTGATGAGCTACGTCTTCTGTGCCAAAGCGGCCGTGCCGCTGATGCGTGGCGCCAAGGGCGGCGCCATCGTCAACGTCGCCTCCGTTCGTTCCGTCGTCGCAGGCGGCGGCAACCTGCAGTATGACACGACCAAGGCCGCAATCGCGGGATTGACCCGGGCGCTCGCCGCCGACCACTCGTCGGAGGGCATTCGGGTGAACGCTGTCGGCCCTGGTCCGATCTTCACGCCGTTCCATGAGCGTCGCATCGCGGCGGCCGGCGAAACCGTCGAGCAATACAACGCCCAGGCGGCGCGAGGCACCATGCTGAAGCGCCCGGGCAGAGCCGAGGAGGTCGCCGCCGCCATTCTGTTCTTGGCCTCTGACGATGCCTCCTATGTGACGGGTGCTCTGCTGTTCGTGGATGGCGGAATGACCGCGCTGTGAGGAGCGCCTCGAAACACTGACCGGCGGGTATCACGATCAAGCGTCCGGTGTCGCCGTGACGCTGATCACACTCCCTTCAGGCCCGCGACGGGAAGGCTCGCGGGGCCCGGTCGTCGCTCCGCGAGCAGACGCTGGGCCTCCGCATCGCGCCCGCAGTTCAGATAGGCCCGCAACAACGTCGCTTCCACCAGATCCACCTGGGCGCGGCTGCCGCCCATGCGTTCCCGTTCGGGCAGCATGGGCACGATCAAGTCGATTGCTGCGGCATGATCACCTCGTTGGAAGGCCGCGAAGGCACGCGCCACGACGGGGATCGTCGAACCGGAGGGATAGCGGCCCGCTTTGACCAGCTCCTCGATGGCCCCGACCCAGCCTTCCATCGCGTCATCGTCTCCTTCGACGGCGAGCGCGAGCGCGACATGCCAGTCGGCCAGCGAAAAGCCCGGGCGAGGAAGCTTCTCTCGCGCATAGTCCTTCAGCTTCGCCCAGCGCGCGTGATCGCGGGGATGGCCCATCAGTTCCGCGCGCCATAGAAACGACGAGGAGTCGGAGAGTTTCTGATGCACGGCGCCGTGATGATCGTCCGCGCAGAAGGCGTCGTTGTAGAGCCGCAGCCCCGCTTCGAGATTGCCGGCGTGCAGCTCGAACAGGCCAAGGTGCCAGTTCAGGTGGCCGAACAGGCCGCCCTTGCGATCGTAGGACGGCAGCCAGTCCCGCATGAACGCGATGCCGCTGTCCCGCTCGCCGGTCTCATAACAGAGGTGGGCGAAGGCGTGGGCGGCATAGGCGTTGCGCCGGACCTGGGCCAGGGACCGTTCGATCCTGGGGCGCGCCGCATCGTGCCGGCCCATTTCCGAGAGCGCCATGCCGTGATGGGCCTCGAACCACCAGTCCTCGCCATAGTGCGGCGCGAGTTGGTCGAGAAAATCGAGAAGCCCTTGTTCCCGGCCGGGCAGGCCCGACATCCCGATCAGCCCGCCCTGGTTGGCGGCGAGGCTCAGCACCAGGGCGTCGCGTGGCCAGGTGTCGACATGGATGCGGATCGCAGCCAGCGCCGCGACAGCCTGTCCGGTGAACAGGAGGCGAAAGACATCGATGTGGCTGCGTTCGCGCGCCGAAGCGGTGTCACTGAGGGACAGCGCGGACGCGAGGGACTCACGCATGCCCGCAAGGTTGCCCGCGAGGTGGAAGGTGCGGGCCTTGCCGATATGGGCCAGGGCGAATCCTGGATCGGCGGCGATGGCACGGTCGAAACAAGCGGCGGCGCCGGGATAGACGGTCAGCAGGAGGTCGACGCCTTCGACGTAGGCGTCGCGCGCGGCGGCGACGGTGGTGGATACGGAAAGGCCGTACCGGTCAGTCAGCATGTCACTCCTCTCCTCACGATCGATGAGCGTGCGCCAGAGGGCCAAGGCTTGCAACGCCACTGTTCCCGAGGGGGGCCCGGGCGCTACACTCGCGCGACCGCCGGTGACGGCAGCAACGAACAGGAGAAGCCATGGCGACGCGCAACTGGCAGGTGAGGCGTCTGGCGGCGGCGTTGGGCGCGGAGGTGACCGGCGTCACGTTGGCCAACGCCGATGCGGCGGAGGCGGCCGACATCCGGCGGCTGCTGCACGAGCACATGGTCCTGTTCTTCCCCGGCCAGTTCATGAGCGCCCCGGACCAGATCGCCTTCGGCCGGCATTTCGGCCCGCTCGAAGGCCACCCGAATCTGAAGGACAGCACGCCCAAGGAACATCCCGAGCTGTTTCGACTCGTGGCGAGCCGGGGCGGCATCGCCGACGAATGGCACACCGACCTCACGTTCCTGCCGCGACCGGCGCTGATGTCCATCCTGAACATGAAGCAGTGCCCGGAGGTCGGCGGCGACACCATGTGGACGAACCTGGTCGCCGCCTATGAAGGCCTGTCGCCACCGCTCAAGGAGCTGTGCGACGGGTTGAGTGCGCTGCACGACGCGCATCCGCACGACCGGGTCGATCGCACGGCCGTCCATCCGGTGGTGCGCATCGACCGCGAAAGCGGCCGCAAGGCGCTCTATGTCAACGAGCACTTCACGCGACGGATCGTCGAGGTGAGCGGCCCGGAAAGCGACCACCTGCTGGCCTACCTCACACGCTGGGTGCACCAGCCGGCCTTCACGGTCCGCTACCACTGGACCGCCGGCACCATCGGCATGTGGGACAATCGCTTCACGCAGCACTACGTCATCAACGACTTCGTCGGCGAGCGCGTGATCGAGCGTGTCACGGTCATGGGCGACGAGGTGAAGGGAACGAGCCCGCGCTGGCGCCCCTGGCCGGAAGTGGTGCGCGGAACGTCGTCCATGAGTCGCCATGATCGGCAACTCGTTCAGCATCTCCGGGCGCGCGTCGCCGACGCGGCCGAGTAGCGACGACCCCCGGACCGACCAGACGCCGATTGCCTCAGCGTTTCGGGCCGCCGCCCGGCCACACCGGGCTTCTCGCTAGATCGGGCCAGCCGGCCGGCGCGCCCGAGGCGGCGATGGCATCCGTGACAGGAGCAGAGGAATCCCACTTCGCGGCGACGAAGCGCATCCCGGTGATGGCACTGCCGGCATCGGACGCGAGATGCAACATGGGCGGCGCCATCTTCTCCGGGCGGATCAACTGGCTGCGTTCCATCGACCCGTCGTCCGGCACCATCGGCGTGTCGGTGGGCCCACCGGGGACAACGACATTGACGGTGATGCCGGAGCCTCTCAATTCTCCGGCCAGGCTCGTGCTCCAGGCTTCCAGGCCGGATTTGGCCGGCCCGTAGGGCGAAAAGCCAGGATTGAGCATCGTGAAATAGCTTGTGGTGACGTTGATGATCCGGCCGAATTTCCGGGCCCGCATGCCCGGCACGGCGGCGTGCGCCATGTTGAACGGGCCGGACAGATTGACCGCCATGAACCGGGCCCAGAGTTCCGGCGAGATATCTTCGATCTGCACGACGCGGCGCATATGGTCTTCGCGCACCACGGACATCCCCATCGCCGCGTTGTTGACCAGGACATCGAGGCGGCCGAAGTGGGCGATTGTGCGAGTGACGCTGTCCCGGCAAGAGGCAGGGTCCGACACGTCCATGGGCAGCGCGATTGTCCGGTCGGCGCCGATTTCGCGATGAAGGCGAAAAACACCCTCCTCAGATGTGTCGCAAAGTGCTGCGCGCATGCCGGCACCAACAAAGGCACGGACGAGGGGTTGGCCGATACCGCCGGCGGCGCCAGTGATAAGTGCGACGCGGCCATTGAGGTCAGGGGCGGACATTTGGCTACCTATCAAAACGATGGCATGTATTGGCGCAAGGGTGATCTACAAATGGGAAGAGTGGAAGCTCTTCGCCGCGCAGAACTCACAATGTTTTCAGCAAAAGATCATCTCGAATTATTCGCAGCCGAAGTAGAGGGGGAACCGCATCGTGTCTGACGGCACTACCGACAACCGGCCGCTCGCAGGTCTACGTGTGATCGACATAGCGACCTACATCGCGGCGCCATATTGCGCGACCATCATGGCGGAATTCGGCGCAGAGGTGATCAAGGTCGAGCAGCCCAAGGTCGGGGATCCATGCCGCAGGCTCGGCACTGTGAGCGAGTGCGGCGACACGCTGGTTTGGCTATCGGAAGCGCGCAACAAGAAATCGGTGACGCTGAATCTCAAGGCGGCCAAGGGTGCGGCGATTCTCCAGCAGCTCGTCGCCAAGGCCGACGCGCTGACCGAGAACTTTCAGCCGGGCACGCTGGAAGGCTGGGGCCTCTCATGGGACGTTCTGAGCGGTGTCAACCCGCGCCTCGTGATGCTGCGGGTCTCCGGCTACGGCCAGACCGGGCCCTACAGTCACAAGCCCGGATTCGGCCGGATAGGCAATGCTTTCGGCGGCATCTCCTTCCTGGCCGGAGATCCGAGCGGGCCGCCTGTGACACCGGGGTCGGCCACGCTGGCGGACTACATGGCCGGGCTTTATGGCGCGCTCGGTGTGATGATGGCGCTGCGGGCACGCGATGCCACGGGCCGCGGTCAACAGATCGACATTGGGCTTTACGAACCGATCTTCCGCATCCTCGACGAAATGGCCCCCGCCTACGACAAGGTCGGATTCATCCGCCAGCGCATGGGTGCGGCAGCTCCCAACGTCTGTCCCCACAGTCATTACCAGACCGGCGATGGGCGTTGGATTGCCATTGCCTGCACCAACGACAAGATCTTTGCCCGCATGGCCCGCCTGGCTGGCTGCCCCGAGGTGGCCGGCGACGGCATCTACGGCACCATCGCCAAGCGAGAGAAGCAGCGCCCCGCGGTCGACGGCATCGTCGCCGACTGGGCGAGCAAGCATACGCAACAGGAGGCCGTTCGCTTGTGTGAAGCTGCGGAAGTGCCCTGCGGCATCGTGGCGTCGGTCGACGAGATCTTCCAGGACCCGCACTATGCGGCGCGCGGGAACATCGCGCGCGTAAGCGACCCGCGCGTCGGCGCGCTTGCCGTTCCGAACGTGGTTCCTCGTCTCACGGATACGCCGGGCAGTATCGCCTCTCTCGGCCCCAGCCTGGGCCAACACAACGCGGAGGTCTACGGCGAGCTGCTGGGCATGACCGCCGCGGACTTGCGCAGCCTGGAAGACGAAGGAGTGATCTGAGAGGCGCGAGCGACGCGAGAAACTATGCCGTCTTCTCGGTGGTGCGAACGAGGTCGAGCGTGCGTTGCGCCTTGTAGACGATCGGATAGTCGATGAAGAATCCGTCCAGCTGGATCGATGAGGAGCCATCCCGTTCGGCCTTCTCGAAGGCAGCCACGACGCGTCGCGCGAAGGCAATTTCCTTCTCGGTCGGTGTGAACACGCTGTTCACCCGATCAACCTGCGGCGGGTAGATGCACATCTTGCCCTGGAAGCCGAGCTGTTTGGCCCGCTTTGCCGAGCTTGCGAGACCTTCGAGGTCGTTGATATGCACCCACACGGTGTCGATCGGCGCCTCGAGGCCGGCAGCCCGTGACGCCACGGCGATCTCGGCCCGTGCGTGCTCCAGTTCGCTCTCGCCGGGCGTCCACTCCATGTTCATGTCCAGCGTGTAATCGCCGGCGCCGAAGGCGATGCGTCTCACCCGCGTGCCGGCGGCAGCGATGGTCCGCGCGTTGGCGATGCCCTTTCCCGTCTCGATGATCGGGATGATGTCGATGCCACCGGGCTGCAGCCCGCGCTCGCGCTCGAGCGAGCCGACCAGCCAATCGAAAGCGACGATCTGCTCGTGGTTCTCGACCATCGGCAGGATGATTCCGTCGAGACCGGGGCCGACCACGGCCACCGCGTCGCCATAACAGAATTCGGTGTTGAAGGCGTTGACCCGAATATAGGCGCCGCCCTGGCGCGGTCGTTTGAGCGCCGCCACGACGAGCGCACGGGTCGCGACTTTCTCGGCTTTGGCGACGGCATCCTCGAGGTCGAGGATCACGTTGTCGGCGCCGCACGCGAAGACTTTCTCGACCTTCCGCCCATGGTTGCCGGGAGCGAAGAGAAAGCTTCGGTAGGCGGGCATCGCTTTTCCAATCGGTCGGTTGGTCACTTGCGGGTGTAAACTGCTGTTTCAGAGCCAACAAATCCACCGCATTATGGCGCGGAGGCTTTGGTTTCAGAATACGGCTCATTGCCGAAAGCGCCGTTGTCCATGATCTGGTTCCTATCGGTGGCGCAAACTAGATTGACTGCATAACGGGGAATTCTGATGGCGCGTATCCGTTTCGGCACATTCCTGGCACCGCACCACCCGGTTGGCGAGCACCCGACTCTCCAATTTCAGCGCGATCTGAGACTTGTCGAGCATCTCGACCAACTGGGCTTCGATGAGTTCTGGTGCGGCGAACATCATTCTTCCGGCTGGGAGATGATTGCCTCGCCTGAGCTTTTCCTGGCGATGGCAGCCGCCCGCACCAGGCGCATCAGGCTTGGCACCGGTGTCGTTTCGCTGCCCTACCATCACCCTTTCAACGTCGCACAGCGCATCGTGCAGCTCGACCATATGACCTTTGGGCGCGTGATTTTCGGCACCGGCCCGGGCGCTCTGCCCTCCGACGCGCGGACGTTCGGCATCGACTACATGCTCCTGCGCGACCGCCAGGACGAAGCCATCGGCATCCTGAAACGGCTCTTCGCGGGCGAGCGCATCACTTACAGGGGTGACTGGTTCCAGCTCAACGAGGCGCAGCTCCAGATTCTGCCCTATCAGGAAGAACTGCCGATGGCGGCCGCGTCGTCGATCAGTCCGTCGGGCATGCAGCTTGCCGGAAAGTACGGCATGGGCGTGTTGTCCATCGCCTCGACCTCCCAAGAAGGCCTGCAGGCACTGCCGACCCAATGGTCGTTCGCCGAAGAGTCCGCGAAGAAGCATGATCAAAAGGTCGATCGGAAGAACTGGCGCGTGGTGATGGCCTGGCACCTTGCCGAGTCGAAGAAGCAGGCCGAGCAGGAGGCCGTGGACGGCCTTCAGCACTGGCACAACGAGTACAATGTCCGGGTTCTCGGCCGGCCCGGCTCCACCCACGTGGCGGACAAGTGGGAGCTTCTTGCCCGCACGACCGGCTTCGGCAACGCGGTCGGCACGTCGGTCATCGGCACGCCCGACGAAATGGTCAAGACGATTCGTGCCCTGCAGGAAGTTACCGGCGGCTTCGGTGTCGTGTTG
This sequence comes from uncultured Reyranella sp., assembly GCA_964533955.1. Lineage (GTDB taxonomy): Bacteria > Pseudomonadota > Alphaproteobacteria > Reyranellales > Reyranellaceae > Reyranella. The sequence continues at coordinate 9,575 of CAZHQA010000039.1, forward strand.
GGTTTTGCGCACGACTGGGCGAACCACGAAGCCACCCTGCGCTCGTGGGAGCTGTTTGCCCGGTACGTCATTCCCGAGATCAATGGACACACCCGTAACCTCAAGGCTTCGGCGGAGTATCTGGCGGCAAACAAGGTCGAACTGATGGCCGGCCTGAGCGCTGCGATCGCGGCGAAGGTCCAGGGGAACAAGGTAGCTGAGGCGGCCATGGCCGTAACCAGACAGCGCATGGCAGCTCAGGCTCAGGGTGGATCGCGGTCGGAACCCGGCATTCCCGCGACCAGCCCGGATAAGCCGGCACAATAGTCCGCCGTCAGGAGTGGCGAGGTATGAAGGTGGCCGCCGTAAATTCAAGCCGGCTGGGGATCCGCGCTACAAGATCGCGCGCTGAAATCGACGGGAGAGGAAACATGCTGAATCTGAACGAGCTCGGCGAGGTTCTGGCCAGCCGCTCGGCGCTGGGACGACGCGCGAAGGTATCGCCCATCACCGTGGTGCTGAAGGTCGGCGATCGAGCCACGACAGTCCGAATTGGCTCCCTGACCACAGTTGCGCCGGGCGCTGCCGCCGATGCGGTCTTTACCTTGTCAATCGGAGCGGAGGCGTGGGCCGAATATTCACGGCCCATCCCCAAGGTCGGCTACTCCAGCCTCACCGGGATGCTGAGGCTGGGTCACCTGAAGGTCGAAGGCGACATGCTGGCGTTCGGCCGGCATATGCTGTTCCTTGAACAGTCGTTGTCGGCGTTGCGCGTGGGCGCTCCGACCGGAACCATCGCTGCCGTCGGTTCGCCGACGATCGAGCCGGTGATCGGGCGCTACCTCCGCATCGATTTCAACGGCAAGCCGCATCGGATCTACTTCGAGGAGGCGGGGCAAGGGATCCCGTTGGTCTGTCTCCATACCGCCGGTTCAGACGGTCGACAGTATCGCGCGCTGCTGAACGATGCGGAGATCACCAGTCGCTTTCGGGTGCTGGTGTTCGACCTGCCGTGGCATGGCAAGAGCTCGCCGCCTCCCGGCTTCGAGCGCGAGCACTACCAGCTAACGACCGATCTCTATGTCGAAACGGTAATGACCTTCTGCCGGGCGATGAAGCTGGAGAAACCGGTGGTAATGGGCTGCTCGATCGGCGGCCGCGCCGTTCTTCACCTGGCGCTGCGCCATGGTGACTATTTTCGCGCCGCCATCGGGCTGCAGTCGGCGACCCATGCGGATCCCGGCGCCGACACCCGCCTGCGCGACATGGGCGTGCTGCACCGACCCGACGTGCATGGACAGGAGGCTGCGGCCGGTACGGTGGCCTGCCTGATCTCCCCTACCTCGCCGTCCAGTGATGCCTGGGAAACCCTGTGGCACTACATGCAGGGCGGACCTGGAGTTTTTCTCGGCGACCTCTACTACTATTTCACCGACGGGGACCTCCGAAACGGCCTGCTCGACGGGGTCGATACCAGAAAGTGCCCGCTGCACCTGCTGACCGGGGAATACGACCTGTCGGCAACGCC
>CAZHQA010000039.1:11181-26830 GCA_964533955.1 uncultured Reyranella sp.
CGCGACGGCTGGCGAAGGATCCGATAGGCATCAGTCACCCATTCACAGACCAGCCGGCGCGTGTCACGGGGATCGACCATCTCCTCGATCTCGAAGCGATTCAGGGGACCGACCGGTCCTCGCACGCTCTCGATGCGGGCATTGATCTCGGCACGAAGCGCTGAAGGGTCGGCAGCCTCGGCCAGCTGGCGCTTGTACGCCGCCTCGATGCCGCCTTCAGGCGGGATTCCGCCGACATCGGCAGCGGGCCATGTCACACGCACCGAGGCTGCCGAGCGCGGCGTTGCATAGTTGTTGCCGGCGACGCCGAAGCTGCGGCGCATCAGCACGGTGAAGATCGGCACGGCAATCTGCGCGAACGCGACCATCCACTCTCCACCCTTGCGGATCGTGCCCGCAATCTCATGCTCGATCCCGACCGCGAATCCCGGATTGTCGACGAGATTGAGGATCGGCAGATGGAACAGGTCGCAAACGTCGAGATGGCGACGCAGCTTGTCGCAGCCATCCGCCGTCAGCGCCCCGCCATTGGCGTGGCGACTGTCCGAGGCGATGACACCCATGGGGTGGCCGGCCATCCGCACGAAGCCAGCGACCTGGTCGGTGCCCCACAGCGACCCGACCTCGAAGAACGAGTCGTTGTCGGCGATCATCCGAATCGCGCGGCGCACGTCGAAGGTCGCCGTACGCTTGCGCGGCACGAGCGTCAGCAGCTCCTCCTCGCGGCGATTCGCGGGATCGGTCGTCCCCTCGATCGGCGGTGGTTCGTAGACACTCGATGGCAGGTAGCTGAGGAAGCGGCGGGTCTGGTCAATCGCGTCCTCCTCGGACTCCGCGAGGTTGTCGACCGAACCATTGCGGCAATGAATGTGCCAGCCGCCGAGCTCTTCCTTCGTGACATCGTAACCCATGGCGTGGCTCACGACCGGCGGACCGGCGACGAACAACTGGGAAATGTCACGGACCATCACCGAGAAATGCCCGAGCACCGCCTTGGCCGCACCAATCCCCACGACGCTGCCCAGCAACATGTTGACGACGGGAACCGTCGCAAGTTGGTCGGCGTAGTAGCTGCTGCCGAGATGGCCGGGGAGGAAGGAGCCGCCACCGCCCACCACGCGCGGCCGCCCCGCCTTGATGGCCCCCGTACTTTCCTTGACCGAGGCATCCGTTCCGGCGTCCTGCTTGGGCACCATGGTGGCGACACTGCCGCCGCCCGACGATCCATCGAGCAAGCGGATCGAGGGTGTTCGGAGCTCGATCGACAGTCGGTCGAGGTAGCGAGACTTTTGACCGATCGCCCCGTCGGCATGTCCGCCGCGCGAGGTGAAGTCGTCTGCGCAGACGATGCATGGCCGGCCGTCGATACGTCCCTGCCCGCCGACATGGCTCGCCGGCGTGAATTCGGCGACGTCGCCCGCTTCGTCAAAGGTGGCGAAACCGGCCAGGCTGCCGATCTCGCGAAAGCTGCCGCGGTCGAGCAGCGCGTCGATCCGTTCGCGGCAGGTGAGTTTGTGCCGATTGCGCTGGCGGACCACGCCGGGCTCACGGGAATCCGGGGCCAGCCGCTTGTGGGCGATCGCCTGGAGCGCCGCAACCTTGTCCAGCATCGGCGTCCAGCTCTCGTCCACCGGTCCGGGGTTCACGGCGAGCGTCGGGTTCGTGGCCGACGGCTTGATGACCGCAAGGGTCTGGCCGGGATCCACCGAATCACCGACAGCGATCGGCGCCAGGGTTTCTATTGTGCCCGAACACGGCGCGCCGATGGAGCTTTCCATCTTCATGGCGGTTACGACGAACAATACCTGGCCCGCTGTCACCGCATCGCCGACGCGGGCCTTGATGTCGATGACCGAGCCCGCGTGCGGGCTCTCGACGGATAGATGACCGGCCGGCACGGGCAACGGCCGGGGCGGTGGCGTGGCGCTTCCCGGGCCGCGCGCTCGCCCGAGCGCGGCGACCTGCTGGTCGAGGAACTTGAGCGTCGCCAACGTGCTCTTCGGTTCGCTGCCCGCCGGATCTATCGCCTGCGAAAGCAGGGTCGTGCGGGCATTGCCACGTCTGAATTCCGGATGGCTCAGGACGGCGCGCAACTGCTCACGGTTGGTCGGTACGCCTGCGATGTGAAACTCTTCGAGCGCGCGCAAGGTCCGATCGATCGCCGATTCGAAAGTGCCGGAAGAGCCCGATTGGCAGATCACTTTGGCGAGAAGCGGATCGAAGTGGGGAGGAGGTGCCAATCCGACATAGCCGCAGGCATCGACCCGCACACCGGGACCGGACGGCTCGCGATACGCGCTGAGCGTGCCGGTGCCTTGAACGACGACGCGCGTCTGGACCGCAAATCCGCGCGGCTTGCCGACCGCCTTCTGGTCGGCAAGACCCAGCGAGGCCAGGGACGCGCCGTCGGCGATCCTGAACTGCGCCTCGACGAGATCCACACCCAGGACCTGCTCGGTAACCGTATGCTCGACCTGGATACGCGGGTTGCATTCGATGAAGAAGTGCTCTCCGCTGTCGGGATCGACCAGGAATTCGACCGTGCCGGCATTCTCGTAGCGCGCGGCACGGGCCAGGATCACTGCGTCGGCAAGAATCCGCTGGCGTATCGTCTCGTCGAGGTTGGGGGCGGGCGCTACCTCGACAACCTTCTGGTTGCGCAGCTGTACCGAACAGTCACGTTCATGCAGGTGGACGACATTGCCTTGTCCGTCGCCCAGTACCTGGACCTCGATGTGCCTCGGCCGAGGCACGATCTTCTCCAGGAACACCGCTTGGTCGCCGAACGCCGAGAGGGCTTCGCCTTGGCAGCGCGCGAACGCATCGTCCATGTCCTCGGGCCGGGCAACCGTGCGCATGCCACGGCCGCCGCCGCCAGCCGAGGCCTTCAGCATGACCGGATAGCCGACGGACTGCGCCATCGCCCTGGCCTCGGCGCTTGAGGCAAGCGCTGCCGGCGTGCCCGGGACGACCGGAATGCCCTGCGCCTGGGCGAAGGCGCGCGCCTCCACCTTGTCGCCGAACAAGGCGAGCGTGGCGGAGGAAGGTCCAATGAAGCGCAGGCCCTCCAACCGGCAACGCTCGGCAAAGTTGGCGTTTTCCGAGAGGAAGCCGTAGCCGGGATGGACGCAGTCGCTGCCGCTGTCCTTGGCCGCAGCGATGACGGCATCGATATCGAGATAGCCGCGCACGGGATCCGCGGCCCGCCCGCCGATCTCTCGGGCCCCTCCTGCGAGCCTGGTGTGGAGCGATAGCGCATCGGCCGCCGTGAAGACGGCGACCGAGTCGACGCCAAGCGAGGCAGCCGCCCGAGCGATGCGAATGGCGATCTCGCCACGGTTGGCGATCAGCACGCGCTTGAACATCGGTCAACTCCCCTCGGCGCAGGGCGGCGCGAAAGCAAACGCCGTCACGATTGCGAGTGTAGTCTCCGAAAGCAAGAAAGCGAGCTTTCGACATCCATGTCCCAGGCTACTGGCCATCGTGCGAAAGCTGGGCGATAACGCCAGCGGGGAGCCACCTGGGAGGAAATTCAATGACCAAAAGAGACACAGACGCCACCAGCGCCAGTTCCGACGACACGGCAGAACTCAACGTCGACCGTCGCGGACTCATGGTCCTGGGCGCAGGCGGCCTCCTGGCGGCCGTGCTGCAGGGCGCGCGCCCGGCCGCCGCGCAAAATGCCCAACGGCGCGGCACCCTGGTCATCGCGCTGGATATCAGCGATGCCACCGGCCTCGATCCGGTACGCGTCTACCAATATTCTAATCCGCTGCCGACCCATGCCGCCTATGACGGGATGGTCACCTTCGATCCGGGCGATTCGGTGAATCTGAAGCCGGCGCTGGCCACCGAGTGGGCCTATCAGCCCGACGGCAAGACGGTGCGCCTGAAGCTGCGCGGCGACGTCAAGTTCGCCTCGGGCAAGCCGATGACCGCCGAGGATGTCCGCTTTTCCTTCACCCGGCAGCTCAACATCAAGGACCAGCCCTGGCAGTACATTTCGCACATCGAGGCGGTGAATGTCGTCGACCCGCACACGGTGGACATCGTGCTCAAGGACCCGTCGCTGCCGCTGATGACCATCATCGCCACCCCGGCCTTCGGCGTGCTGGAGAAGGAAGCGGTGATCGCCCATGGCGGCACTGATGCGCCCGACGCCAAGGAGAAGGACAAGGCCACCGAGTGGCTGAACGAAAATTCTGCCGGCACGGGTCCGTACCGTCTGACCGGCTGGCAACGCAACCAGCAGATCCAGATGGTGAAGAACCCGAACTACTGGAGGGGGACTCCGGGTTACGAGCGCGTCCTGATCCGCCACATGGGCGAGAGTGCGGCGCAGCTCCTTGCCATCCAGCGCGGCGACGTGGATGTGGCGTTCAATTTGATCCCCGAGCAGATCGCCACGCTGCAGAACGATCCCAACATCACCATCGCGGGCATGACCAGCCTCGACTTCATCTACATGGCCGTGGTCGAGGCGCCGACCAACCCCGCTCTCCAGAACAAGCTGGCGCGCCAGGCCATCGGCTACGCCATCGACTACGACGGCATCATCAAGAATCTCATCGGCGGCAAGGCCGTCCGCCCCGTGAGCTTCCTGCCGGTCGGCGTCAATGGCTCGACCGAGGCGCTGACCAAGGAGATCGGCTTCCGCGAGGACCTCGCAAAGTCGAAGCAGTTGCTGGCGCAGGCCGGCCTGCCGGACGGCTTCAAGTTCCAGCTCGCCTACGGCAATGCCGCGATCGCCGGCGTCGGCTACCAGAACCTCGCCCAGAAGCTGCAGTCCGACCTCGCGCGGGTCGGCATCCGCGCCGAACTGACGCCTATGGACCAGGTCAACATGCGGACCATGTACCTGGGCGGCAAGCTCGAGGCGGCGCTGACGTTCTGGAACCCGCCCGCGCCGGAGAACTGGCTGTGGAGCAGCGCGACGATCAACCGGGTGGCTGGCCGCGTGCATTGGAAGGTGCCCGATGACGTCCGCAAGCTGGTGGCCGACGCAGGCGCGGAACGCGACCTGGCGAAGGGCGCAGCGCTCTACAAGCAATACCAGCAGGCGATGGTCGATGCGGCCCACCACTTCGTGCTGATCCAGCCGATCTATCAGGTGGCGGTGCGCAAAAGCGTCTCCGGCCTGCAGTTGACGGCGGCCGGCTGGATGGCCGAGTTGGGTGGAGCCAAGCCGGCTTGATGCAAATCGCGGCTGGCTCCTCTCCTCCATTCTTCGGGGAAGGTGGCGGCGTCTTACACCGACGGAGGGGGCGGGAATCCAGCCCCCCTCCGTCGCGGACTACCGCGACACCTGCCCAGCAGACGGGGGAGGGGAAGTGTGGGGAATAGTGCCGCATGATCCGTTATGTCATCTCGCGCCTGGCGGTCTCGGTGGCCATGGTGCTGCTCGCCACCCTCGTCATCTTCCTGATCGCCAACACCGTGCCGGGCGATCCAGTGCTGACGGCCCTCGGCGACATGGCAGCTTCGGACCCGGCGCAGGTGGCGGAGTTCCGCGCCCGGTGGGGTCTCGACCTTCCGTTGTGGAAGCAATACTGGCTGTTCCTCGAGCGGCTGGCGCATGGCGACCTCGGAGTGTCGATCTCCTCGCGCCGGCCGGTGTTGCAGGACATCATCGACTACGCTCCCGCGACCCTCGAGCTGGCGACGGTCGCCTTCATCCTTTCTCTTTTGGTGGGCCTGCCGCTCGGCGTGCTGGCGGCGGTGCGGCGGGACACCGTCATCGATCATGTTGCCCGTGCGGTCTCCCTTATCGGCGTCTCGGCACCGACCTTCTGGCTGGCCTTCATCGCGCTCGCGATATTCTACGGCTGGCTGAACTGGGCACCGGGTCCGGGCCGGCTCGATGCGGTCTCGTTTCCGCCTGACCGCATCACCGGATTGCTGCTCGTCGATACCGCGCTCCAGGGCGACTGGGAGACCTTCCATGACGCCGCGGCACATCTGGTGCTGCCGTCCATCGTGCTTGCCGCTGCCACGCTGGGACTGATCACACGCACCACGCGTGCGGCCATGCTGGAGGCGCTGTCGCAGGACTATGTGCGGGTGGCCAAGGCCAAGGGTCTGCGGGGACGGCTGATCGTCGTCGGCCATGCCTTGCCCAACGCGATGCTGCCGGTAGTGACGCTGGGCGGGCTCGCTTACGCCAACCTGCTGGCCGGCGCGGTGATGACTGAGACCGTGTTCTCCTGGCCGGGCCTCGGCCGCTATACCTTTCGAAGCGCGGTGACGGTCGACTTCCCGGCCATCATGGCCGTCACTGCCATCGTCGCGGCGATCTTCGTCCTGGTGAACTTCCTCGTCGACATGTCATACGCCCTGCTCGATCCGCGCGTGGTGAAGAAATGAGCGACATCGCTCTCCCGACGATCGCCTCGCCGCGTGTCCGGTGGCTGCGCCGCTATGGCCTCGCGTCGGTCGGCGCGGCGATCATCCTGGCCTGGGTGTTTGCGGCGATCTTCGCGCCATGGCTCACCCGATACGATCCGAATTTCGTCGACGTGGCGTCGCGGCTGCGGCCGCCGTCAGCCGGCAACTGGCTCGGCACGGACGCGCTGGGGCGCGATGTGGCGACGCGGGTCATCTATGGCGCCCGCGTTTCGCTCACTGTCGGCATGGTGGTGGTGATGGTGGGCGCGCTGTTCGGCACGCTGCTCGGCGCCGTCGCAGCCTATGCGCGGGGCTGGGCGGAAGAAGGCCTGATGCGGCTGACCGACTTGGTCTTCTGCTTCCCGCCGATCATCCTGGCGATGGCGATCGCTGCCGCGCTCGGCATCGGCACGGTCAACACCGTCATCGCCATGCTGGTGGTGTGGTGGCCGAAGTTCGCCCGGCTTGCCCGCAGCCTGGTGATCTCGCAGCGCTCCATGGAGTACGTCGAGGCGGCGCAGTCCGTCGGCTTCGGTCCGGCCCACATCCTGCTGCGCCAGATCATCCCCAACGCCGTCGGACCGCTGGTCGTTCTGGTGACGCTCGACCTCGGCAACGCCATCCTGGTGTTTGCCGGGCTGTCTTTTCTCGGTCTGGGCACGGTGCCACCGACGCCGGAATGGGGTTCGATGGTCGGCGAAGGGCGTGAGCTGGTGCAGCAGTGGTGGGTGGCCACGTTTCCGGGCCTGGCCATCCTGACGGTGGTGATGGCCTTCAATTTCATGGGCGACGGCTTTCGCGATTGGCTCGACCCGCATGCCAACCGCCGCTGAACCGCTGCTTCAGGTGCGCGATCTGCGCACCTGGTTCCTGACGGATTCCGGTCCCGTCCGAGCCGTCGACGGCGTCAGCTTCGACGTACATGCCGGCGAGACGCTGGGCATCGTCGGGGAATCAGGCTCCGGCAAGAGCGTCTGTGCCAAGTCGATCATGCGCTTGCTCGACGAGCCGGCGCGGATCGTCGGTGGCTCGATCCTGTTCAAGGGCCGCGACCTCGCGCATCTTGACGACGAAGGAATTCGCGCCGTGCGCGGCCGCGAGATTGCCATGGTGTTCCAGGATCCCATGACGTCCTTGAACCCGGTCCTGCGCATTGCGCGACAGCTCGTCGAGGCGATGACGGCGCACGGGCGCTTCACTGCGGCGGCGGCGCGCAGCCGCGCGATTGACCTGCTGCGGCGCATGGGCGTGGCCTCGGCCGACCGCACGGTGAATTCGTTCCCGCATCAATTCTCCGGCGGCATGCGCCAGCGCGTGATGCTGGCCATGGGCTTTTCCAACGAGCCTTCCCTGCTCATCGCGGACGAGCCAACCACGGCGCTCGACGTGACGATCCAGGCGCAGATCCTGGACTTGCTGCGCGGGCTGAACAGCGACCTCGGCACCGCCGTCATCCTGATCAGCCACGACCTCGGCGTGATCGCCAATATCTGCTCGCGCGTGCTCGTGATGTACGCCGGCGAAGTGGTCGAGGAAGGCGCGCCCGAAGACCTCCTGACCGATCCGCGCCATCCCTACACCTGGGCTTTACTGCACGCTGCGCCTCGGATCGACGCGCGAACCGAGGATCGCCGGCTGATCACCATCGAGGGCCAGCCGCCGGACCCGCGCGCCTGGCCGTCCGGCTGCCGCTTTCGGGCACGATGCCCCTTTGCCGTCGAAAAATGCGCAGAGCATCCCGAGCTGCTGCCGGTGGAAGCCGGGCGTGCGGGCGCCACGAGGGCCGCGCGATGCTGGGTGACGCAGGAGGGTGGCTCGCTGCACACCCCCGAACGCGCCGGAACCGGAGTTGCCGTCCCCGTCGAGCCGCCGCGGCCGGTGCCGATTCTCCAGGTCTCGGGCCTGCAGAAGCATTTTCCGTTGGCCAAGGAGACCTTCTTCGCGCGCCAGCGCGTGCTGCGCGCCGTCGATGGCGTCGACCTGCAGGTCATGGCCGGCGAAACCGTCGGGTTGGTGGGCGAATCGGGTTGCGGAAAGTCGACGCTGGCGCGGTTGGTCACGCGGCTGCATGAGCCGACCCACGGCAAGATCGTCTTCTCCGGCACCGACATCACCCATGCCAGTCAGTCGACGATCCGCCCGCTGCGGCGACGCATGCAGATGATCTTCCAGGACCCGTACGCGTCGCTCAATCCGCGCATGACGATCGGCGAGATCCTCGCCGGTCCGCTGATCCTGCACGGCATCGCCGGGGATGCGGACGCAGCCCGCGCGCGGGTCGCCGAGCTGCTCGACCTCGTCGGCCTGCCGCATCAGTCGGTGCGGCGTTATCCATACGAATTCTCCGGTGGCCAGCGGCAGCGCATCTCCATCGCGCGCGCATTGGCGGTAGGCCCGGATTTTGTGGTCGCCGATGAGCCGATCTCGGCACTCGACGTCAACATCCAGGCACAGATCATCAACCTGATGGTCGACCTGCAGGAGCGGCTGGGGCTGACCTATCTGTTCATCGCGCACGATCTCGCAGTGGTGCGCCATGTCTGCGACCGCATCGCGGTGCTGTATCTCGGCAAGATCATGGAGGTGGGCCCTGCCTCGGAACTATTCTCCCGTCCACTGCATCCCTACACCCGCACCCTGATCTCCGCCGCGCCGGTACCAGATCCCCGCGTGGAGCGCACGCGTCGACACGTGCCGATGAAGGGCGAGCCGCCGAGTGCGCTCGACCCGCCAAGCGGTTGCCGGTTCCGCACGCGCTGTCCGATCGCCGAGGAGCGTTGTGCGTTGCACGAGCCGCCTCTGCTGGAAGCCGCTCCAGGCCAGCGCGTTGCCTGCCACTTCCCCGGGCGGCTGAATTAGATCGACGCTCGCGACTTCTGACAGCGATTTTGGCGACTCTGAAGGCTCGTCAGAGGGTCCTAGAGCTTCTCAACGCCGGCGCGGGCGCAATCCTCGTCCTCCTGTGCGGTCCCACCGCCAACGCCGCAGGCCCCGATCATGATACCCTGGCGAAAGATCGGAACGGCGCCTTGGCCATAGAACATATGGTTGCCTTCCGCCGCGGCGATGCCGCGCAAGGTCGGATGGTCGGCGCGTGGCGTCAATTCTCCGCTCGGCCGTCCAAAGGCGGCCGATGCCATGGCCTTGCCCTGGCTGCCGAAGGAGCCGGCCCACATGGCGCCATCCATCCGCTGAAAGGCAAGGAGCCGTCCACCGGCGTCGCACACGGCGATGTTCATCTTGGCGCCAATTTGGTTTGCCTTCTCGATGGCGCCGGCGATCACGCGATTGGCATCCGCGAGGCTGAGGGTCATGAGGAAATTCCTTTCTGTCTGCAGAACTCACCAGGATGTCGGCGCCTGTCGAATCGCCGGGGGGCGCCCGTCATTGTGCGGCCAGAACGTCGAATGCGGCCTTCGTCGCCTCGAGCGCGAAGTCGATATCGGCCTCGGTATGCGCCGTGGACAGGAACATGTTGTGCCGCGGATGCAGGTAAACGCCTCGCCGCAACGCCTCGCGCGTGAACAGTTCGCCTTTGGCAAAGTCGGGATCGTCGTCGAACAGCAGTGTCGGCATTTGCGGCGGTCCGCTCTGGCGCACGCCGATGCCGGCAGCCGCCGCCTGGGCTGCGATGCCCTCGCGCAGACGAAGGCCCATCGCGCGCATGCGCGCGGGGCCATCGATGCGCTGGAGCTCGTCGAGCGTCGCCACGGCCGCGGCCATGGACACCGCGCTGCACCAGAAGGAGCCGGTGACGAAGATCTTCGCGGCGGCGTCGCGATAGCGGTCGTTGCCGGTCACGGCTGCCAGTGCATGGCCGTTGGCGATCGCCTTGCTCCAGGCGCTGAGATCGGGCTGCACGCCGACCAGGTCCCAGCTGCCGCGCAGGGTCATGCGGAAGCCTGCGCGCACATCGTCGACGATGAGGGCAGCGTCGCTTGCATCGCACAGCTCGCGCACCCGGCGCGCGAACAGCGGATCGGGCAGCTCCTGGTCGAAGCCGTAATCGTGCCGGAAGGCAGAGACCAGGATGCCGGCCAGGTCGTCGCCGGCGCGCTGCACCGCGGTCTCGAGGCTGCCGACGTCGTTGTACTTGAAGGTCAGAAGATGGGTGCGGTCCTCGGCGGTAACGCCGAGCGGGTTGGGCGTGCACCACGGGATAGCGCCATGATAGGCACCTTGGGCGACCAGGATCTTGCGCCGACCGGTCGCCGCCCGCGCCAGCGTCACGCAGGTCGTGGTGGCGTCGGTTCCGTTCTTGGAGAACATCGCCCAGTCAGCGTGGGGAACGAGCTGCACCAGACGTTCGGCCAGCTCGACCATGCGCTCCGATGGACCGTTGAGACAATCGCCGGCCGCCATCTGGCGCTGCACTGCCTCGACGACGGCAGGATGGTGGTGCCCCAGCACGATCGGCCCCCAGCTGCACATGAAGTCGACGTAGCGGCGGCCATTCACGTCCCACAGGTGGCAGCCGTCGCCGCGTTCGAAGAACTGCGGATAGCCCTCCGGCAGTCGGGCGGCGTTCAGATGGCCGAACATGCCGCCTGGAACGACTCGCGCGGCCCTCGCCCGCAGCTTCTGGTCTGGCGTCTCTGCTTGCACCGTTAAGCCTCCACGGAGTGCATCAATCCCCGCGCCTCAAAACGTCTTGTTCGCCTGCGGGCGGTGCGTGTTCCTGAGTACGAAGCCCGAGCGCTCGGCCTTGCGCGGCTCGCGCACCCAGATCTCGCGATTGGGGTGCAGGCCACCGCCGCGCGTTGCCGGCACGGCGCTGAGACGGGCGCGACGCAGCAGGCGGGTGTCGGCCTGGCCGCAATTGGGATGGACGCCGCCATTGCCGGCGACGGCCTTGTCCCACGCCGCCTTGCGCCGGTCGTGGGTCGCCTGGTCGAGCAACGCCGTGCAGTTCAGCTCGTCCTTGTTGAGGTCGACCACGATCTCGTCGCCATCCTCGATCAGGGCGATCGGCCCGCCGATGGCCGCCTCCGGGCCGACATGGCCGATCACAAGGCCGACCGAGCCGCCGGAGAAGCGCGCATCGGTCATCAGGCCGATCACGATGTTCCGCTCGCGGCAAAGCGTGGTGATGCGCGACGTGGGATCTAGCATCTCCGGCATGCCTGGCGCGCCACTCGGGCCCTCGTAGCGCACGATCACCATGTCGTGGTTCTGAAAGCGATCGGGGTGCTTGTCGAGCGCATCGAGCAGCGCCTGCTCGCCCTCGAACACCCGCGCCTTGCCGCGGAAGGTATTGTTTTCCAGGCCGCCCTCGACGCCCGCGAGCTTGAGAATCGCCGAGAAGTCCGGCGACAGGTTGCCGCCCAGCACGCGCAGACCACCGGTCGGCTTGTAGGGCTTGTCGACGGAATAGACGACCTTGCCGTCGGCGCGCTTGCCGCCCAGCCGCTGCACCTGTGCCGCCAGCGTCTCGCCGGTGCAGGTCATGACGTTGCCGTTCAGGAGGCCGGCGTCCAGCAGCTCCTTCACGATCACCTGCACGCCGCCCACCTGGGCGATGTCGACCATCGAGTACTTGCCGTAGGGCCGAGCGTCGGTGAGCACCGGGACGAGGTGCTGCGAGAGATAGTTGAACTCCTCCGGCGTGATGATTTCCTTCCAGAAGTCTGCGTAGCCCGCCGCCCGTGCGATTTCGGGCGCGTGCAGGACGACATTGGTCGAGCCGCCGACGGCCATGGCGACGATCACGGCGTTGCGGATCGAATCGCGCACCACGATGTCGCGTGGCTTCAGGTCCCTGGCGATCAACTCGGCAAGATAGCCGACGAGCTGGTCGGCGAACTCGGTCGTGCGGCGCGGATCGTCGGACGGCGGCGCCACCATGTGCAGGGGCTGCATGCCGACCACGCCGATGAAAGTCTGCATGGTATTGTAGGTGAACATGCCGCCGCAGCTGCCGTAGCCAGGGCAGGCATGGCAGGCGATGTGGTGGCGATATTCGGCATCGGGGTTGCCGGCAACCTGGTAGGCGGTGACGAGGTCGATCGTCTCGCCGGTCTTGGGATCGTGGCCGGGATGGATCGAGCCGTCCGACATCATGATCGCAGGCGTGTTGTGTTCGAGCAGGGCAGCGAGCGTGCCGACCGGGGGCTTGTCGCAGGCCACGACGGCGATCGTGCCGGCGAGGCCGGTCGCGCTCAGATGCTCGCACAGCGCATCGTTGGTGACCTCGCGGCCGATCAGCGAATAGCGCATCTCGCGCGTGCCGTTGCGGATGCCGTCGGAGGTGGCGATCGTGTACTCGGGCTGGACCAGGCGCATCTTGAGCTGGCCCTGGTTGGTGCCGATCCGGGCCTTGAGCCGCTCATGGATGGCCTCGACTTTGGCCATGACGCCCATATAGCACTGGCTGTCGCCCTTGGTGCCGACCACGCCGACCGACGGTTCGTGGATCAGGTCCGGATCGGTGCCCAGAACGCGGGCGATGCCGATGGTCTGCGTGGAGCGGCCGGGGTGGCGGTCGATGAGGACGGTGCTCGATTTCATTGCTCAGGCCTTCGTGGTGATCGAGATCGGGGTGTTTGAGATCGCTTCGCTTGAGCGTGACTTCGACGTCGTCGAACCGGGTGCCACGGAGAGGTGACCGGCTGAGACAGCTCCGCCGCAGGCTGTCCGCTCGTTGTTGAGCTTTTCGCACGGGAAACCGGGCAACTCAGTACAAAAATGCCTCGTCCAGCGGAAGACTTTCCTAGGCTCCGCGTGCCCCGCGGACCAGGCGGCCGGGCAGCGCACCCGTTGCCTGTCCCTGCCGGTAGACGACGGCCCCGGAAACGATCGTCGCCTCGAAGCCGTCGGTCCGTTGGATCAGCCGTTTGCCGCCGGCGGGCAGGTCGTACACGATCTCGGGCCTGCGCAAGCGCATGCTGTCGTAGTCCAGGATGTTGATGTCGGCCTTCATCCCGACCTGCAGCCGGCCGCGATCGTTCAGCCCGATTGCGGCGGCGTTGTCCGCGGCAAGCCGCTTGATGGCCCATGACACCGGAAACAGCGAACCGCGCTGGCGATCGCGGGTCCAGTGGGTCAGTAGATAACTGGTGGAGGTGGCGTCGCACATGATGCCGACGTGGGCACCGCCATCCCCCAGGCCGATCAGCGCGTTGGGCGCGGCAATCATCTCTCGTACCACGTCGAGATTGCCCCCGGCATAGTTGGTGACGGGCAGGTACAGGATTCCCCTGCCGTCGCCTTCGATGAGCAGGTCATAGGCGAGTTCCACGGGCGGACGGCCTTCGCGCGCCGCGCGTGCGGCGATGCTGTCCTCGACCTTCGGCTCGTAGTCCGGTGGATCGCCGAGCGGGTACATTCGGTCCCATCGCTCGACCCGCTGTCCACGCCGGCTGCCTTCGAATGCCTCGGCCAGGATGCGGGCGCGCAATTCGCGCTGCCGAAGAAGGGCCAGGCGCTCTGGAAACGGCAGATGGGCGATGCGCTTGTAGCTTGGCCGGCCCATGAACGGGTTCTGCGAGAGCTCGAGCCCGAGGAGCACGCTGGTCGGACGCGAGCGGACCTGCGCGGTGATCCGCAGTCCCTCGTCGTTGGCCTCGTCGATCTGCGACATCAGTTCCCGCCACCCGGCCGGGCGGGCGTCCGACTGCAGCAGGCTGATGGTGACGGGACGGCCGGATGCCCGCGCCAGGCGGCGGAACAGATGAATCTCGCCGTCCTGATCTTCGAAGTCCGAGACGATTTGCATCCAGCCAGTGCCGGCCTCGCGCATGGCGTGGGCAATCGCAGTCAGCTCGGCCTCCTCGGCGCGCAGCGTGGGGATGTGCTTGCCGTCGGCAGAACGATGATTGAGCGTCCGCGAGGTCGAGAAACCGAGCGCGCCGGCGCGCAGGCCCTCGGCGGTCAGCTGCGCCATGTGCTGACGGTCCTGCTCGGTGGCTGCTTCGCGGGCAGCGCCGCGCTGCCCCATCACGTAAACCCGAAGGGCGGCATGAGGCACCTGGGCTGCAACGTCGACGTCATAGGAACGGGCAGCAATCGCATCGAGGAAATCCGGGAAGCTGTGCCAGTTCCACGGCAGGCCCTCGCTCAGCACGACTTCGGGGATGTCTTCCACACCCTCCATCAGGTTGACCAGCATCTCGTGCTGGTCTTCATGGCACGGCGCAAACCCGACGCCGCAGTTGCCGAAGAGAACCGTCGTGGCGCCGTTCCAGGACGACGGAGACAACCGGTCGCTCCACGTCACCTGGGCGTCGTAGTGCGTGTGCACGTCAACGAACCCTGGCGTGACGAGCTTGCCGCGCGCGTCGATCTCCTCGGTCCCCTTGGGCAGGTTTCCACCGATCGCCGAGATTTTCCCGTCGTTCAGGGCGAGATCGGCTTCATAGGGATCTCCACCGCAACCATCGACGATGGTGCCGTTGCGGATCACAAGGTTGGGAGGCGCCATGCGTGTGCTCCTGTCGCGACTTTTTCATCGTATCGGCGGGGAAGCCGGCGGGGCAAGAGAGGTCGACGGCCCTCCCAGATGGCGTCCGCTGATGTCCCACGCCCTGCGGAACTCAGATCTCCGGCCGGCGCGAATGGGACGAAATGGAACGGCGCACGGTTCCACCCTGGCAATGTCGCCCGACGGTCAATGCCGTCCCGCCTGACCATAGACGGAATGCGCCGCTTCCTCGCCGACCTTTCCATTGCGCACGTCGTCGCGTACCTGCTCGTCCTGTCGCCCCCGCGGATCGCCGTATCCGCCACCGCCTGCGGTCTCGACGACGAGGCGGTCGCCCTTGTGCAGCGTCGTGACCGCCTTGGAGGGGATGACTTCCTCGCCGCCACCGGCGCGGTGAATGACCGAATGGGCCTTGGCGCCCTCCAATCCGCCGTCGAGGCCGGGGGCGCTGAAGAAGTGGCGCTCGCCGCGGTGGGAGAGGGAAACCTCGCCGTCGAGGATTTCATACTCGCGCACCACGCCGAGACCGCCGCGGAACGTGCCGGCGCCGCCGGAATCCCTCCTGAGCTCGACCCGGTGGACGCGGATCGGCGCCTCCATCTCCATGGCCTCGGCCGGCAGGTTCATGCAGTTCGTGGCATCGGTTTCGATGACATCGACACCATCGACGCCGGCGCTGGCGCCGCTGCCGCCGGCGATCAGTTCGCCGACGACGTAACGGCCGCCGCCGTTCGGAAGGCTGCCGCCGAAGGCGATGACCAGGAGTTCGCCGGCAGACGCTGCCGGCACGCGCTCAGGCAGGATCTGGGCGAGCGCCCCGATCATGCAGCCGGTGATGCGCTTGAT
>CAZHQA010000040.1:0-26817 GCA_964533955.1 uncultured Reyranella sp.
GGAGCGCCACAAGTCCTATATCGGCGAGCATGGCGAGGACATGCCGGAGGTTCGGAACTGGCGTTGGGCTCCATGAATGTCGCCTCGCCGCGCGGATCGAACCGCTGCGCGGCTCCAACCCATCGGAAGCCGCTCTAGCCGCCAACGACGAAGAACGCCGCCATCGCCACGATAGCGGCGATCGCCTCCTACTCCGCTGCCGCGGGCAACGCGACGGCCGGCACCCTCGTCTGGCGGATTCCGGCGACGATCGCGGCGTTCACCACATAGAACGCGGTGGCGATCCAGAAGATCATGGCCGGCATCCCGTGCGACATCAGCACGCCGAACACCGGCGGGCCGGCGAAAGAGCCGACGTCGAGGCCGGAGTAGACGAAGCCGAACACCTTGCCCGAGGCGCCGGGCGGCGTGGCGTTGCGCACGATCATGTCGCGCGAGGGGCCGGTCGTGCCGCCGGCGAAGCCGGCCAGCGCCAGCACCACCGGCAGCAGGACGGGACCGACCATCTGCAGCGCCACCGGTACGGTAAAGGCCGCCGCGGCCAGAAGCCCGATCGCCGCCACGCGCTCGTGATTGCGCACGCGGTCGGCGAAGAAGCCGCCGACGAAAACGCCGGTGGCCGAGCCGACCACGAAGACGATCAGGCACATCGCCGCGTAGCTTTCGCTGACGCCGAACATCTCGTGCCAGGCGGGCACGGCGAATTGCTGGATGCCCACGGTATTGACCGCGAGCAGCGCGAAGTAAGCGAGGCACAGCAGGATCGGCGTCTGCAGGAAGAGGCCTGCGAGCGACGGCCGGGCGCCACCCGCGGCGGCAGCGGCGTGCGCCTTGATGCGATGGTCGACGAGATCGCGGCGATGCGCGAACACCAGCACCGAGAGCACGAGGCCCGGCAGGGCGCCGATCACGGCCGCGCCCACCCAACCGAACAGGGCGTTGAGGAAATACATCACCGGCGCCGCCGCCCAGCCGAGCGAGCCGCCCAGCCCGTGGATCGAGAAGGCGCGGCCCAATCGGTTCTGCTGCACCGAGGCGTTGAGAAGCGCGAAGTCGGCCGGATGGAACACACTGTTTCCGGCGCCTGCGATCGCGGCGATGACGGCGAAGGCCCAGAAAGTGTGCGCCACCGACACGGCGGCGAGTGCCAGTCCGATGGTCAGGAGACCACCCGCCAGGATCGGCCGCGCGCCGAAGCGATCGACGGCAAAGCCCGCACCGGTCTGCGCGATGCCCGACACGCCATAGAACAGGCCGCCCAGCAAGCCGATATCGGTGAAGGAAAGCCCGGCCTTCTCGCGCACGATCAGGAGCATCGTGACGAAAGCGAGCTGATAATAGTGGCTGGCGCCGTGCGCCACGCCGATCAAGCTGATGACGCGAACGTCGCGCCCGGTCGGCGATCCCGGGGACGCGGCGGAAACTCCGGACATAATTCCCTCTTTGTTGAGCGTGAATATAGTCAATCCGCCCCCTGCCCGTCCGCCGCTTTGGGAAGATGAGCCATGCGCAAAGGCCTCTCCCTGAGGAGGCTCCAAGCCGCTTCACGATAGCGGTTACAATCCCTTCACGAAGTGTAGCCGTCCCTGCGTGGCTCATAGCTCGGCGGATCGACAATGCCGATCGTTTCGCGGGAGATCGGCAACGACCACGCGTCGAGGTAGCGGACCGACCGCGCGCCCCCCAGAAGCACAACTCCAATCCTGATGGCGATGACGCGGAGCCGACGCGTGCAGCAGTAATTGACCAGCGCTGTCCGACGGGTTGTGCCGGAACTCGCGCCGTATTCTGCTAGCCGTTTCGACAGAACGGGAAGACGAAGGTCGAGCCTGCACCGATAAAGTCATCGACCCTCGCAGAGGCGACGAAGAACGTGGCGGCAGTCCCGCCAGGACGGTGTGTCGCAAAAAATTCACGAGTATTCCTCTCACCTTGTGTTAATTTCGATATGTCCAGACTTATGGACATTTATTCGGTCCTGATGACAGCAAGGAGAGCGAGTCCGGTGGATGAGGTCGCGGCAATTGATGGTCTGGCATCGCTGGCGCAGCCGACCCGGCTCGCTGCCGTCCGCCGTCTTCTCGCGGCGCACCCAGGCAGCCTGGCCGCAGGCGAACTCGCGAAAGCATGCGAGGCGCCCCACAACACGATGTCGGCGCACCTCGGAATTCTCACCCGGGCCGGTCTCGTTCAGGTCGAGCGCGCCGGCCGCTCCATGAATTACCGCGCAGACGTGAACGCATTCCGGCAACTGGTGACTTTCCTCATGGCCGATTGCTGCAACGGCCGCCCGGACCTCTGCGGCGACATCGCGAAGCTCATTCCCCAGAACCCGGACGCCTCCCAGGCGCGGACAGTGGTACCGGCCTTCAACGTGCTGTTCCTGTGCACTCGCAACTCCGCCCGATCGATCATCGCCGAAGCCCTTCTCGAAAAGGTCGGCAAGGGTCGCTTCAATGCCTACTCGGCGGGCTCGGAGCCCGCCCGGGCGCCGATGCCGGAAGTCATCGACCGGCTGAGGCATCTCGGCCACGACGTGTCGAAGCTGCGCTGCAAGTCGTGGGACGAGTTCACGGGCCCGAACGCTCCACGCATGGATTTCGTCATCGCCTTGTGCGACACGCCACAAGGCCAGGTGTGCCCCGACCTCGGCGAGAAGTTCGTAAATGCGGCATGGCCGCTGCCCGATCCCGCCGAGTTCACCGGTTCGCCGGTCGAGCGCGTTACCCTGCTGAACGAGCTCTACGCCATGGCGCGCCGGCGCATCGAGATCTTCACCAGTCTGCCCTTCGCGGCGCTCGATAGGATGGCCCTCAAGAGGCGGCTCGACGAGATCGGCGATACCGTGCGCACCGCACCGTAGGAGGATCAATGCGCGTCGGCATCAATGGCATGGGGCGGATGGGACGGCTGGCCTTGCGCGCAGCGATGGGCGCCGTTCGGCGTGCCGATCTAGACCCGCGCGCTGCCAACCGGCTCGATGTCGTCCATTTGAATGAAGTCAAAGGCGGCGCGGCGGCGATCGCCCACCTCCTGGAATTCGACAGCATCCACGGTCGTTGGCACGCCTCGTTCGGCGTGGAGGACGACAAGACCATCCGGATCGACAACAAGGCGTTCGGGTTCAGCGCCGATGCCCGGCCGGGCGACATCGCGTGGGGCGACCTCGGCTGTGACATCGTGCTCGAGTGCACCGGCAAGTTCCTCAAGCCTGCCGAACTGCAGCCTTACTTCGATCGCGGCGTGAAGAAAGTCATCGTCGCCGCACCGGTCAAGGACGATCGGGCGCTGAACGTGGTGATGGGCGTGAACGATCGCCTGTACGAGCCCGACCGTCACAACCTGCTGACGGCGGCCTCGTGCACGACGAATTGCCTCGCACCCGTCGTCAAGGTCGTGCACGAAGCGATCGGCATCAAGCACGGCCAGATCACCACCATCCACGACCCGACCAACACCAACGTCGTGGTCGACGCGCCGCACAAGGATCTGCGCCGCGCGCGATCGGCCATGACCTCGCTGGCGCCGACCACGACCGGCAGCGCGACCGCCATCGCACTGATCTATCCGGAGCTCAAGGGCAAGCTGAACGGACATGCGGTCCGCGCGCCGGTGCTCAATTCCAGCCTCACCGACTGTGTCTTCGAGCTGAAGCGCCCGACCACGGAGGCCGAGGTCAACGAGCTGTTCGCGTCAGCGGCGCGCGACGGCCTGGCCGGCATCCTGGGCTATGAGACGCGGCCTCTGGTCTCGGCCGACTATTGCAACGACTCGCGGAGCTCGATCGTCGATGGCCCCAGCACCATGGTGACTGACGGCACGCTGCTCAAGGTCTACGCCTGGTACGACAACGAAGTGGGCTACGTCTGCCGCATGATCGACCTGGCGAACATCGTGATCTCCGCGAACGCCTGATGCTGCCTTCCGTTCGTCATTACCTGATCGTCACCGCATCGTACTGGGGTTTCACGCTGGTCGACGGTGCACTGCGCATGCTGGTGCTGCTGCATTTCTTCAAGCTGGGCTATTCGCCCTTCACGCTTGCCTTCCTGTTCCTGCTCTACGAATTCGCCGGCATCGTCGCCAACCTGGCGGGCGGCTGGCTGTCGACCCGCTTCGGCATCCCGCGCATGCTGGCGGTGGGGCAGGCCTTGCAGGTTGCCGGACTCGCCATGCTCTCCGCACTCGATCCCGGCTGGACCGCCGCGGCCTCGGTCGCGTGGGTGGTGACGGCGCAGGGTATCGCGGGGCTGGCCAAGGACTTCACCAAGACCGCCTCCAAATCAGCCATCAAGGCGACCTCGGATGCGAGCGCCGAGCAGCTCTTCAAATGGGTGGCCTATTTCACCGGCTCGAAGAACGCCATGAAGGGTGTCGGATTCTTCTTCGGCGGCCTGTTGCTCGACCTGATGGGCTTCAAGCCCGCGCTCTGGCTGATGGCCGCGATCATCGGCGCGATCTTCCTGGCCGGTTTGCTGTTCCTGCCGCGGCAGCTCGGCAAGGCCCAGGCCTCCAGGACGATGCGTGAATTCTTTGCCAAGTCGCGTGGAGTCAATTTCCTGGCTGGGGCCCGCATCTTCATGTTCGGTGCCCGTGAAGTGTGGTTCGTCGTCGGCCTTCCGGTCTTCCTCTATTCCACCGGTTGGCGCTTCGTCGAGGTGGGCGCCTTCCTGGCCGCCTGGACGATCGGCTATGGCGTGATTCAGGCAGTGGCGCCCGCGCTGGTCGCGCGCAGCCCCGATGGGCTCAGCCGTGAGGTGCCGAATGCCCGGCTGTGGGCCGGCCTGCTGGCGGTCATCCCCCTCGCCCTTGCCCTGTTGCTGCGCGACCCGCATTTGTGGCGTCCGGATCTCGTCGTCGTCGCGGGCCTGGCGCTGTTCGGCCTGCCGTTCGCCGTGAATTCGTCGCTGCACTCCTATTTGATCCTGGCCTACGCCGGATCGAAGAAGGCAGCCGAGGATGTCGGCTTCTACTATGCCGCCAACGCGGCCGGACGCCTGATCGGCATCCTGCTGTCCGGTGCGCTGTATCAGTTCGGCGGCATGACGGCCTGCCTGCTCGGCTCGGCGGCCATGCTGTTCGCGTGCTGGACGATCACCTTCCTGTTGCCCGCGCAAGCCGAGGGCCCCCTCAAGCAATTGGCGTGAAATGTCGCTCTTCGAACGCTACCTCACGCTCTGGGTGGCGCTGTGCATCGTTGCCGGGATCGGTCTCGGTCACGCGTTTCCTGCGCTCTTTCATGTCATCGGCTCGGCGGAGATCGCGCACGTCAACCTGCCCGTAGCCCTGCTCATCTGGCTGATGATCATCCCGATGCTGGCGAAGGTCGATTTCGGCGCGATCGGCCGGGTTCGCGAGCACTGGCGCGGCATCGGCGTCACCCTGTTCATCAACTGGGCGATCAAGCCCTTTTCGATGGCGCTGCTCGGTTGGCTCTTCATCGGCCACCTCTTTGCGCCGTATTTGCCGGCGGCGCAGATTGACAGCTACATCGCCGGCCTCATCCTGCTGGCGGCTGCGCCCTGCACCGCCATGGTGTTCGTGTGGAGCAACCTGTCGGACGGCGAACCTGATTTCACGCTGACGCAGGTCGCGCTGAACGACACGATCATGGTGTTCGCCTTCGCACCGATCGTGGGCTTCCTGCTCGGCCTGTCGGCGATAAGCGTACCTTGGGAAACCCTGCTTCTGTCGGTGGGCCTCTACATCGTCGTCCCCGTGGTCATTGCCCAAGGTTTCCGGCGGAGCGCGCTGGCCAGATCGGGACCTTCGGGTCTAGCGGCCATGCTGGCTCGCCTCCAGCCGGCCTCGTTGATCGCGCTGTTGACGACGTTGGTCCTGCTGTTCGGCTTCCAGGGCGAGCAGATCATTGCCCAGCCGCTGACCATTGCGCTGCTCGCCGTGCCGATCCTGATTCAGGTCTATGCCAATTCCGGGCTGGCCTACCTGCTGAACAGGGCGACCGGAGAGGCCCATTGCGTGGCGGCGCCTTCGGCGCTGATCGGCGCCAGCAACTTCTTCGAACTCGCGGTCGCCGCCGCGATCAGCCTGTTCGGTTTCACCTCAGGGGCCGCCTTGGCGACTGTCGTCGGCGTGTTGATCGAAGTGCCGGTCATGCTTTCCGTGGTCAAGATCGTCAACGCCAGCAAGGGCTGGTACGAAGCCGGAAGCGCAGTGCGCGGCCGGATGCGGTAGTATTTCGAATATTCTAGAAATACCGTTGACAAGTCCGGGGAGGTGCCTAGATTCTTCGGCATGAAACTAGATGACGCCGCCGCCCGACTGGAAGCCCTCGGCAATCCGACGCGACTCAGGATCTATCGCACGCTCGTGCGCGCCGGCGCGGAAGGCATGGCGGTCGGCCGCCTGCAGGAGCGGCTCGACATCGCCGCCTCGACGCTTTCTCATCATCTGAAGGCACTCGTGGGCGTCGGCCTCGTGACCCAGACGCGTGAGGGCACGACCCTGATCTGCCACACCAACTACGAGATGATGCGTGGCTTGCTGGAATACATGGTCGAGGAGTGCTGCGCCGAGGGCTCCTGCTCTCCGGCGGGTGTGATCCGGCTGCCCAAGGTCGCGTAAAAATTTTTGCTTTATTATTTCGATGATTCCGGAAGGATAGGAGTAGGACCATGCCCGATTCGCTGAACAAGCCCAGGACCGTCGCCATCCTCGGTGCCGGCCCTGTCGGTCTCGCGGCAGCGGCACACGTGCTGGAACGCGGCATGGAACCGATCGTGCTGGAGGCTGGCCCGCAGGCCGGCCATGCGGTGCGCCAATGGAGCCATGTGCGCATGTTCTCGCCGTGGGAATACAACGTCGACAAGGCGGCCGAACGGCTGCTGGCCAAGGTCGGCTGGAATGCCCCTGTCGCTTGCGAGTATCCGACCGGTGGCGAGTTGGTGGCGCAGTATCTCGAGCCACTGGCCACGCGCACGGCTCTCAAGGACCGGATCCGGACGTCGAGCCGCGTGACCGCAATCGGTCGCGCGGGCTTCGACAAGATGAAGAACAACGGGCGTGCCTTCGAGCCCTTCACCATCCGGTACCGCAACGGCAAGGGTCCCGAGCAGTTCAAGGCCGACGCGGTGATCGACGCCACCGGCACCTGGTTCTCGCCCAACCCGGCCGGCGCCGACGGCCTGCCGGCCATCGGCGAGGTGGCAGAGCATCCGCAGATCGCCTACGGCATGCCCGACGTGCTGGGCGTCCAGCGCGCTCGCTATGCTGGCAAGACCGTCGCGGTGGTGGGCGCCGGCCACTCGGCCGTCGGCACCCTGATCGACCTCGCTCGGCTCAAGGACGACGTGCCCGCCACCGAGATCATCTGGCTGCTGCGGGGCAACAAGCCCGACAAGGCGTTCGGCGGCGGCGCCAACGACAAGCTCGCCGCGCGCGGTGCGCTGGGCGTGGCGTTCGCGGCCCTGGTGGCGAGCGGCATGGTCCGGGTCGAGGCCGGATTCCACGTGTCGCACCTGCGGCGCCTCGACGACAAGCTCGAGGTCGCGACCGGCGCGACGAGCTGCTGCCGCGCCGTGACGGTCGATGAACTGGTGGTGGCGACGGGTTTCCGTCCTGATCTCGACTTCCTGCGCGAGGTGCGGATCGCTCTCGATCCTGCGGTCGAAGCTCCGCCCGCCCTGGCGCCGCTGATCGATCCCAATCTGCACAGCTGCGGCACGGTGCGCCCCCACGGCGCGCGTGAACTCGCCCAGCCGGAGCCCGGTTTCTACATCGCCGGCATGAAGAGCTACGGCCGCGCGCCGACCTTCCTCATGCTCACCGGCTACGAGCAGGTTCGCTCGATCGTGGCCGAGATTGCCGGCGACAAGGAGGCCGCCGCCAAGGTCGAACTGGTGCTGCCCGAGACCGGCGTATGCTCGGGCCCGACGCTGCTGGCCGCGATCACGCCGACGGGTGGTCTTGCTCCCGACGCTGGCTGCTGCGGCGGACCGGCAACGGAAACCGCGCAAAGGCCCGCAAGCGGCTGCTGCGTGGCAGACGTGAAGGCCAAGGACGAAGGCAAGAAAGGCTGCGGCTGCACCTAGCCGCGGGCCGCAAGGACAATGGACAAGGGGAGACTGTTCACGGTCCTGGTGCTGGGCTCGACCCAGACGCTTGCCTGGGCTTCGAGCTACTACCTGCCGGCCGTGCTCGCCGATGCGATAGCGCACGACACCGGGGTGTCGACGAATGCCTTGTTCGCGATCTTTTCTGCTGCGCTGATCATCTCGGCGCTGCTCGGCCCGCGCATGGGACGGATGATCGATGCCGGCGGCGGCAACCGTGTGCTGGCAGGCTCGAACGTCCTGTTCGCCACAGGCCTCGTCATGCTGGCGCTGTCCAACGGCGTCGTGATGATGTCCGTTGCGTGGCTGGTGCTCGGCGTCGGCATGGGCTTCGGGCTCTATGACGCGGCGTTTGCCGTGCTCGGCCGCATCTACGGGACGACAGCGCGCGGCGCCATCACCGGCATCACCCTGCTCGCGGGATTCGCGAGCACCGTAGGCTGGCCGCTCACCGCCTGGGGCGCCGCCGAAATCGGCTGGCGCGACACCTGCCTCAGCTGGGCGGTGCTTCATGTCCTTGTCGCCCTGCCGTTCAACTATTGGGCTTTGCCGCGCCCGACCGTCACGGCCGCGGATAGGAAGGCGATGGACAGGCCGGTACCGATCGACCGGCCGATGATCCTACTGGGCTTCGCCTTCGCTGCTGCCTGGATCGTCACCGCCGGCATGGCCGCGCACTTTCCACGTATCCTCGAGGCCACCGGAGCGTCGCCGGCACAGGCAATCGTCGCCGGCGCCCTGATCGGCCCGGCCCAGGTCGGCGCCAGATTGCTCGAAGCAGGCTTGCTGGCGCGCTTTCATCCCCTGGTATCGGCTCGGCTCGCCACACTCACCCATCCACTGGGCGTGGCCGTGATCCTCACCGCCGGCGGTGGCGTGGCGGCCAGCGCCTTCGCGATCCTGCACGGCTCGGGCAACGGCATCATCACAATCGCTCGGGGCACCGTGCCGCTCGCTTTGTTCGGCCCGCAAAACTACGGCTATCGGCTCGGCATTCTCGGCATGCCAGCGCGCTTCCTGTCGGCCATTGCTCCGCTCGCCTTCGCGCTGCTGATCGACCGGCTGGGCGCCGACGTGCTGCTGGTTTCCGCGGCGCTCAGCTTGTCGGCGTGTGCTGCCCTCTGCCTCCTGCGCCGCCCTGCCGCTGCCGCCGCCTTGCATGCCGACTGACCGTTCGAGTGCCGCGCGGCTCGTCGCCATCGTCTGCGCCGCGCAGGTCTTCGTGCAGCTCGGCGCCGGCTACTGGCCGGTCCTGCTGCCCGACCTGATGGGGCGCTGGTCGCTCTCCAACAGCGAGGCCGGCTGGATCACCTCGGCCTTCTATGCCGCGTACATGTGCTCGGTGCCTGTGCTGGTGACCCTGACGGACCGCATCGACGCCAAGCGCGTCTACCTGTTCGGCGTCGGCTGCACGACGGTCGCGCACTTCGCCTTCGGTGCGCTGGCCGACGGCTTCTGGTCGGCCGCCCTGCTGCGTGGCCTCGCGGGTCTCGGCTGGGCCGGCACCTACATGACCGGGCTGAAGCTGCTGGCCGACCAGGTCGACGCCAGGATGATGTCGCGCGCCGTCACCGGTCATGCCGCCAGCATCGGCATCTCGGGCGCCCTCTCCTACGTTCTGGGCGACCTGCTGGCGCACGAGTGGGGCTGGCGGCTGGCCTTTGCCAGCGCCGGCCTCACCGCCGCGATCGCCTGGCTCACCGTCGTGCTCGCCGTACCCGCGCGCGCCCCGCCGCCGAAGCCCGCCGGTCCGTCCCCCGGTCTGTTCGACTTCCGCCCGGTGCTGCGCAACCGCTCGGCCTTTGCCTACTCGCTGGCCTACTGCGTGCACACCCTGGAGATGAACGCGCTGCGCGGCTGGGGCGTGGCCTTCCTGGTCTGGGTTGCCGCCAGCACCGGCCGTACGGCCGGGCTCCTGTCGCCCGCCGTGGTCGTCACCGTGCTCGGCCTGCTGGGAACCCTGGTGAGCGTGCTGGGCAACGAGGCCTCGATCCGCTTCGGCCGCCGGCGCCTGGTGGCGACGGCGATGCTGCTGTCGATCCTGACCGGCGCGGTGATCGGCTTCCTGGGCGCCCTGAGCTACTGGATCGCGGTCGCGCTGATCGTGCTCTACGGCGCCATCATCTGGCTCGACAGTTCGTCGCTGACCGCGGGTGCGGCCGGCGCCGCCGATCCCGCGCGCCGCGGCGCCACGCTCGCGGTGCACTCGATGCTGGGTTACGCCGGCGGCTTCATCGGGCCACTTGCCGTCGGCTGGACGCTCGATCTCTCGGGTGGCATGTCAGCGCTCGGCTGGGGACTGGGCTTCCTGGTGATCGCCGTGCTGATGGCGGCTGCTCTCGCGGCGTTCCTCGTCATCCGGCCCCGCGATCTCGAAGGTGACCGGATGGGCTAGCATCGTCGAGCAGACGCGCGCCCGACAGGGCTTGTCGCCGATTCGACTCCAGAGGTGCTGAAATGCGATCAAGCAGGCACGCCGGATTGCGGAGAGTGAACATGAAGACGTTGTCGGCCCTGGTCATCGCGTGCTGCCTGTCGGCGCCCCTCGCAGCGGCGGCCCAAACTCAGCAGCCCTATGCCGGACTCCAGACGCGGCCGATCAAGTCGTTGTCGGACCAACAGCTGGCGGATCTCAGGGCCGGCCGCGGGATGGGCTTCGCGCTGGCGGCCGAACTGAACGGATATCCCGGACCGGTTCATGTGCTGGAGCTTGCCGACCGGCTGGACCTCAGCCCCAGGCAGAAGGCCCAGGTGAGCGAGCTCTACGCAGCGATGAAAGCGGAGGCGGTGCCGCTCGGCGAACGGCTGATCGCGCGGGAGGCGGCGCTCGACGCGCTGTTCGCCCGCCACACGGCAACGCCCGAGTCGGTTGCCGCCGCCACGGCCGAGATCGGCGACACGCAGGCGAAGCTGCGCGCGACCCATCTCAAGTACCACCTGTCGACCCTGGAGGTGCTGCTGCCGGCCCAGGTCCAGCGCTACGCCGAATTGCGGGGCTATGGCAGCGGCGACAGCGCCCCCCATCAGCATCGGCACTAGACGGACGATGCGCTGGAGACTCGCTTCCTTCGCGGATTTCCACGAAGGAGCCCGGCGCGCTAGTCTGCCGTAAAAGAGCAGGAGGGAACCGATGAAGGCGCTGACGGCCGAGCAGGTGGAGTCGTATCGCTACAACGGCTTCCTCTCGCCCTTCACCGCGCTCACGCCGCCGGAAACGACGGCGTGCCTCGCGGGTCTCGAGCGCTTCGAGCGGTTCATCGGCCTGCCCGTCCCCAAGGCCGACATGCACTGGCGCTCGCTGACCCACGCCTGCCTGCCCTTCTATGCCGACCTGGTGCGCAACCCGCGCATCCTCGACGTGGTCGAGGACCTGATCGGGCCCGACATCCTGGTATGGACCAGCACCTTCTTCATCAAGGAAGCGAACTCGCCGACCTTCGCCGCCTGGCACCAGGATTCGACCTATTTCGGTCTGGCGCCCTACGAGCAGGTCACGGCGTGGGTGGCACTGACCGATGCGAGCGAACAGGCGGGCTGCATCGAGGTGCTGTCGGCGCACGGCAAGCCGCGCCAGATGCGGCACGTGCCCAAGAGGCTCGCCAACAGCATCAACCGCACCGGCCAGACCATCACCGAGCCGCTCGACGATTCGGCGGCGTCGGCGATGCCGCTCAAGGCCGGCCAGTTCTCGCTGCACCATACGCTGTGCGTGCACCGCTCGGCGCCCAACAACACGCCGCACCGGCGGATCGGCCTCGGCATCAACTACATTCCGGCGCACGTGCGCAGCACGGGATCGCGGCGCATGCCGGCGATGCTGGTGCGCGGCAGCGACAGATACGGCCACTTCGATCACTACCCGCCGCCCGCACGGGAACTCGGCGAGAAGGAGCTTGCCGTGCACGATCATGTCTACACCTGCTACGCCGAGAACTATCGCGAGCAGGTCCGCCGGCACGAGGAAGAGTTTGCCGCGGCATGACATCGGGTGAGCGAATGAAGTCGTTTCAGAGGCGCACTGCGCTCATTGCCGCGCTGTCGGCGCCCTTCGCCGGCCGGCGCGCTTTCGCCGCCGACTACCCGACGCGGCCGCTGCGGCTGATCGTGCCCTATGCGCCGGGCGGCGGCGCCGACGCGGTGGCGCGCATCGTCGCCCGGCTGGCAGGCGACAGCATGGGTCAGTCGATCGTGGTCGAGAACAAGGGCGGCGCGGGCTCGATCGTCGGGACGGACCTGGTCGCCAAGGCCAGCCCCGACGGCTACACGCTGCTGCTCGGCCAGTCGGGCCCGATCTCGATCAACCCCGCCGTCTACAAGAAGCTGCCCTACGACCCGGTGACCGAGCTGACGCCGGTCTGCATGACCAACTCCTATCCCTATGTGCTGGTGATCAACAGCAAGACGCCGGCGCGGGACGTCAGGGAGTTCGTGGCGCTCGCCAAGGAAAAGGACGGAGGTTTCAACTACGGCACCACCGGCGTGGGGGCGGCCAACCACCTGATGAGCGAGCTGTTCTGCGCCAAGGCCGGCGTCAGGATGACCCACATTCCCTATCGCGGCACCGCGCTCGCCGTGGCCGACTGCGTCGCCGGCAACGTCACCATGGTGTTTGGCGATCCGGTCAGCGTGCTGCCGCACATCAACGCCGGGAGCCTGCGGGCGATCGCCGTGTCGAGCCCCGAGCGCTCGCCGGTGACCCCGACCGTGCCGACCATGGTCGAAAGCGGCTATCCCGGCGTCGAGGCGGTCGCCTGGCACGGCATCTTCGTGCCGGCGCGCACGCCGCAGGAGATCGTCGACCGGCTCAACCTCGAGATCGTCAAGGCGCTCAAGACGCCCGAGATCAAGGAGCTGCTGAGCAAGCAGGCGATGTCTCCGGTCGGCAGCAGTCAGGCGGAATTCGCCGCCTTCCTGAAAAAGGATCTCGCGACCTGGAAGGAGGTCGCCGACATGGCAAAAGTGAGCGTGGAATAGGCACCCCTTCCCATCGCTGTCCAGGGAACCGGCCGTACCCGCCGGTCGTTGCGCTAGGACAGTCTTGAGGGTGGAGGGTCATATGTCGAACAAGCATGCCCAGTTGGATGACCTGAAGGACAAGCTGCAGGGCGCCAAGCGATCGGCTCACATGCCCGACGCGAGCGATCGCGACAAAGCCGATCTCAAGCTGCTGGAGCAGGAGGTCACGGCCGAGCGGCTGAAGGCGCGACGGCCGACGAAAAAGAAGCAAGAGGCGCCGTTCGACGACGTCGAGGCCAAGCTCGACAAGGCGCTGAAGGACAGCTTTCCCGGCAGCGACCCCGTCTCCTTCGTCCAGGCCGCGCCGATCAAGAAGCATGACCGGAACCTGAGCACCGTCCCGAACGAGAAGGCGACGGACAAGAAGTAGGAGGGCGAGCGCCATATTACGCGGGGTGCCGATTCTTGCCATAATCGTCGGGCTCATTCTCCGCCGCCTTACAAGCCCAGGCTCCTTGCATGAACGCCGTCGACGCTCCCCTTGGTCTCGCCAACATTCTCACGGTGCTGTGCGCGCTCGTCTGCCTGTGGTCGGTGCTGCCGGAGAAGCGCGGCGGCATCATCCAGGCCCGGCTGCTTGCCCTGTCGGCGGGGTTTGCCGGTGTGGTGGCCCTGGTGCTGCTGGCCGGCGTGTTCGAGGCGACCTTGGCGCACGATGCGGAATGGACGGCGGCGTTGCTGCTCGGCGCGGTCATCGGCCGCGCCCGCGGTTGGAGCCTGCCCTTCGAGATCGCCCTGCCAAGTGACGTCGCCGTGCTGCGCGCCCGCTGGGACGGCGTCTTCGTGGCGGCGGGCATCGCCGCCGCAGCGCTCGTCGATTTCGCCAGCGCCGCGCTCGAGCAACCTCTCATTCATCCGGTCCATGTCGCGGCCGGTGCCGCCTTCTGCGCCGGCTTCCTCGGCAGCCGGGCGCTGGCCATCCTGGTGCGCCTGGAGCGGCGGGCGCACTAACGACTCGCTCGGCCACTTCAGAATTACTTGGACT
The DNA here is from genome assembly GCA_964533955.1 of uncultured Reyranella sp. Classification (GTDB taxonomy): domain Bacteria; phylum Pseudomonadota; class Alphaproteobacteria; order Reyranellales; family Reyranellaceae; genus Reyranella. Next base: position 14,074 of record CAZHQA010000040.1, read on the forward strand.
TCTCTCTCGACGGGGTTGGCCATGTCACTTCAATAGGCGGCGATCAGGATCAGCCCAATGGCATTGGTGATTGCGAAGTTGCCGGCGTAGTCAACCTGACGCACGAGGTACGGCTCCAGGCTGAAATGGCGATGGATCGGCAGGGTGGCGCCGACGGTCAGCCGGTAGCGGGCGAACTGGTCGTAGCGGGTGTCGAAATAGACCTCGGCCGAGGCGTAGGGCGTGAAGGTGTAGCCGTCGATCGTAAAATCGCGCTGCACCTGGATGCGCTCGCGGAAGCGCATCGAAAAGCCGGTGTCGAGCCAGCGGAAGTCCTCGCGGGTGCGGTATTCGGCGATGACCTTCGACGGCAGGTACAGCCGGAAGGTCTGCTCGGTCAGCAGCCGGTTCTCGTTGTAGGGGTCACCGTCGGTCGCGCCGCCGTGGCGGTAGCCGATACGCCCGAGGAAGTAGTTGGTGAAGCGATGGTCGAAGGTCAGTCCTTCCTCGGCCTGATAGTTCGACTGGCTGGCCAGGTCGCGGCTGACCGCCGTCATGGCGATCGCCCGCGTGCGATCGTCGAACCAGTGATGGTACTGCACCTCCGGCCAGAATTCGTTCGACACCTGGGCCCGCGCCATCGGGCTCGCGAGCGATACAAGGAGCGTCGCCAGGGTCATGATCCCGAGGTGAGACAGCCTTATGGCTTCAGCTCCCATGCCTTGAGCTTCTTCGCCGCCGTGCCGAACTGGCCGAGCTGGTAGACCGCCGCGCCGGCCGGTGAAAAGGCGAACGGCTCGAACGGTTCGGCCAGCATCTTATCGAGGTACTCGCGTGAGGCGACGCCGGTGCTGACGTGCGGATTGAAATGCTCGCCGGAGAGGGTCGGCACGAACGCCGAAACGTAGGCAATCAACGCCGGGTCGATGACCGGATCGTCGGGCGTGGTGACGAACGCAGCCGAGGTGCCGGTTTCCACCGTGAACGGCGCCACGGCGGCGATCAGCTCCTGCTGAAGCTTGAGCAATTCCGGAGTCGGCCTGGCGACGATGCCCGCTACGCCGAGGTCCCTGGTGGCGGAATAGTAGTACTTGAAGGCTTCGAGCTTCATGCCGGCCACGTTGGCGCTGGCAAATATCGGCCCGATCGCGGCGTAGACCTTGTCGAGGTCGGCCGTGCGCACGAAGCGCTGGATCATCGTGATGTGCGGACGGTGCGTCGCGTCGAGCGCGAAGCCCTGTGGGAAGGCTGCTCGCAGCCGGGCATTGTTGGCGGCGGCCCGCTCGAGCATCGTGCCATCAGGCTAGAGCAGGATGTCGATCGCCGTGACCGGGCTCGGCTCCGCAAAGATCTGATTCCAGTCGTCCTTCATGCTGACCACGGTCCAGCCGTCCTTCTTGGCCTGGTCGTAGAGCGCCTGCGGAAAGGCGCCGAGCTTGGTGTCCGGCAATCCCTTGGCCGGGCCGTAGGCGTATTCGCGGGCGGCATCATCATGCAGCACCAGCAGCAAGAAGCGCGCGCCGCTGCCGCCCTGCGTGTATTCCAGCATCTCCTTGTCGCCACGGGAGTTTCCGAAGGCGGCGATCGGTCGCCGGCCGATGTGCTGGTTGATGCCGACGGGCTTGTCGGCGCTGTCGTCGTTGAAGTTCAGTTCCGGCAGGCGCAGGAGAACGGGCTTGCCGTTGCGCATCTCGAACCGCGTCTTGACGCTGCTGCCGACCACCTGTTCCGGCGGGATGCCGTAGGCCTTCTCCGTCCATGGCCGCATGAACTCGATGCCGCCGCCCGAGACGACGAAGTTCTTGAAGTCGTTGGCCCGCAGGTAGGCGAGCAGCTCGACCATGGGCTGGTACGTCATCTCGGTGAACAGCCTGCCGGTCTTGGGATGTCTCGCAGTGGCGATCCAGTCCTTGACGATCTGCTCGAACTCCACCGTGGTCATGCCGGTGTGGGTGGCCATCATGAGCTCGAGGATCGCGCGGTCGCCGCCGGCCAGCGCGGCATTCACATCGCCCTTGAGCAGCGAGGCAAACGGTTCCTTGGTCTTCCACTCGGGATGCTGCGGCGCCAGCGCCTTCACGCGATCGAGCGCGAAGTAGAGCTGGACGGGCACCGGCTGCTCGCACCACAGCGTGCCGTCGTTGTCGAACGTGGCGATGCGTTCGGCGGGCGGCACGAAGTCCGGCGAGCCGGGCCGGGTGACTTTTTCGACGAAGGCAACGATTGATGTTTTCGTCGCCCCCTCGTTCCACGACGGCAGGGGATCGCTTCGGGCGAGGGCCGGCGTACCGAAGATGAGCAGCGTGGCCGGCAACAGCGACAGAAGAGTGCGTCTGGAGATCATGCGTAGCCTTGATTGACTTGGATTGAGGGTCTTATTTCGGCGGTGCTCCCAAGCCCTGATTCTCCAGCAGCGTGACGTCGTTCAGCTTCGACATGACATCGTCCAGGTTGAAGCTGGCGGCTTTCTGGCGCTGCGGGTACTCCTTGAAGCTCGCAAGGAACTGACCGACATAGTCCTGCCCCGGTATCAGCAGAAAGACGTGGTCCATGAGCCAGTCATAGTAGGTGTTGGAGGTGATGTCGGCGCGCTCGTAGGGATCCGTGCGCAGATTGAAGATCTTGGGCACCCGCAGGTTGACGAACGGTTCCGCCCAGATGCGCAAGGTGCCCTGCACACGCTGCTCCAGGAACACCATCTTCCAGTTGTCGTAGCGCAGCGCCGTCAGCTGCTGATCGTCGTTGAAATAGAGGAAGGACTTGCGCGGGCCCGTCGGCGTCTGCCCCGTCAGGTAGGGCACGAGGTTGTCGCCGTCGAGATGGACCTTGTAGGTCGTGTCGCCGGCCTTGTAGCCTTTCGCCAGCTTGTCCTTGACGTCGGCATCGCCGCCGATCGCCACGAGCGTGGGCAGCCAGTCGAGATGGGCGACGATCTCATTGGAAACCTGGCCCGGCTTGATCTTGCCCGGCCAGCGCACCATGCCCGGCACGCGATAGGCGCCTTCCCAGTTGGTATTCTTCTCGCTGCGGAACGGCGTCATGGCGCCATCGGGCCACGAGTTCATGTGCGGGCCGTTGTCGGTCGAGTACATGACGAAGGTGTTGTTGGCGATGCCGAGATCGTCCAGCACCTTGAGGACCTGCCCGACGTTCTTGTCGTGGTCGATCATGGTGTCGTGATACGGGCCCTGGAACGGGCCTGCCTGGCCAAGGCTTTCCGGCTTGGTGTGGGTGCGAAGATGCATGTGGGTGAAGTTCACCCACACGAAGGCGGGCTTGCCGGCCTTGTTCTGCCGCTGGATGAAGTCGGCGGCGCGGCTGGCGATGTCGTCGTCGATCGTTTCCATGCGCTTCTTGGTCAGCGGACCGGTATCCTTGCACATCTGCTTGCCGACCTTGCCGAAGCGCGGATCGATCGTCGGGTCGTCCTTGTCCGAGGCCTTGCAGTCGAGCACGCCACGCGGCCCGAACTTGGCGCGGAACGCCGGGTCCTTCGGATAGTCCGCCAGCTCCGGCTCTTCCTCGGCGTTGAGGTGATACAGATTACCGTAGAATTCGTCGAAGCCGTGGACGGTGGGCAGGAACTCGTTGCGGTCGCCGAGATGGTTCTTGCCGAATTGACCAGTTGCGTAGCCCTGCACCTTGAGCAACTCGGCGATCGTCGGATCTTCCTTGCGCAGGCCGAGCGTCGCGCCCGGCAGGCCGACCTTGGTCAGTCCGGTGCGCAGGCCCGCCTGGCCGGTGATGAAGGAGGCTCGGCCGGCCGTACAGCTTTGCTCCGCATAGAGGTCGGTGAACATCATGCCTTCGCTGGCGATGCGATCGATGTTCGGAGTCTGGTAGCCCATCAGCCCGCGCGAATAGGCGCTGACATTCGACTGGCCAATGTCGTCGCCCCAGATGATGACGATGTTGGGCTTGGCCGGGACCGCCTGGGCGATTGCCGCCGTCGTCGATAGCAGCCCGGCGCCGAGCACGGCCGCGAGTGCAATCAGCGGTTTCCCAAATGTCATGTAGTCGCCCTTTTTCGGTGATTGAGGACAGACCATGGTTCACGCGCGACCTGTTACCCTTGACCCAAATCAACTGAACCCACGATGAGCTCGTTAAATTGCCCCGTCGGCTCATAAAGACTCTCATGGCAGGTGGCGCACCATCGTATCGGCCGGCTGCCCGATGATCCCGTCTACGGGTTACTCCCCGGCAGCGGGGCTAACGGCCAGCCCTGGGGTCGCTTTTCCTGCGCGGCGAGGCGGGAGCGCTCTCCCTGCCCCTGTCGATGTTCACGCGCCTTTGCTCCACTCCATCCCGGAGCGAGCATGACCACCCATCAGTAACCGTAATTGTATCCGCCAATTGCGTACGATTAGCTTCACCCGATGCGATCGCTTCTTGTCGTTGCCGTTCTCGGCATCACGTTACCCGTTGCCGGGTTGCGCGCCGCCGATGTCGATACGGAGCATATGTTCGGGTTCAGCGAGGGAACCGATATTGGCGTGCCCTTCCAGCCCGAGGGCGAGGTCGAGACGGTCGGCCGTGCCGGCAAACAGGCCGGCAACTACAGCGTCCTGACGACGACGGCCAGCCTCAAGTACCCGCTGTCGCCGCAGTTCAGGGTCGCGCCCGGCGTTGCATTTGCGAACTACGGCATCGCCGATGTGCCGGGCCTCAGCGACACCAACGCGTTCGTCTTCGACCATGCGGTGTTCGAGTTCCGCTGGCATCCTGTGGCCCGCGAGAGCCACCCGGTCGGCGTGACCTTCGTGGCGACGCCGTACTACGGCACGGTCGATCCTGCCAACGGCGCTGCGGCAGACAGTTACGGCCTGCAGTTCATCGCCGCCGTCGATCGAGCGGCAATCAGAGACAGGCTCTTCGTTGCGGTCAACCTCGCCTATGTGCTCAATCGCACGCGGACCTGGTCAACCGGCACTTCGACCGACACTTCGCTGCTCATACCCAGCATCGCGGCCTCGGCGCGACTGCTGCCATGGCTCTTTGTCGGCGCCGAAGCGCGCTATCTGCAGGGCTACGATGGATTGGCGCTGCAGGCGCTGACCGACCAGGCGCTTTATGCGGGCCCTACCTTCTACATGACATTGGGCCGCGGCGTTTCGCTGTCGGGCGCCTGGGAGCCCCAGGTTTGGGGACAGGCGGCTGGATTCGCGACGGGGCTCGACGTCGTCCAGTTCGATCGCCAGCAGTTAAAACTGCGCCTTGCGATTGACCTTTAGCGCTGCCGAGTCGCGCCATGCCATCGGTCTCCCCCCGGGGTGGAGATCGGCCCCCTCCGGATCTCGTATCCGAGAGCGACGCGCCGCGGACATGACGGAGCCGCTTACTCGATCACTTCGTCGGCGCGGCCCAGAATAGAGGGCGGCAGGCTGAGGCCGCAGGTCTGTGCCGTCTTCAGTCACGTGAGGAAGTGATTCCCTTGTTGTTCCGTTTGCCAATGGTCGATGCGACCCTGCCAATAGACGCATTCCTTCCCGTCGATTTCCCAGGCAACCTCGCCGGCAAACGGAAGCCACCTGTCCTCGTGGCACCGGTAGTCAGAGAACCGACCGCGCCAGGGTGTGGGCAGGAATGGTGCCGCCGGCGAACGAGGTCGGTCCGGCGAGAATGCACCCCCAATCCGGCCTTCACGATCCAGGGTCAGCACCACATCACTCGCCGTTTCACCGGCGCCGGCACCTACGGACAGCGTATCTGGACCGTCTTTGCGCCATCGCAACTCGGCGTTGTGCAAGATGGCGTCGGGCGCCCAGGCGAGCTCGGCCAGGTATCGCATGAGTTCGCCGCGAACGAGCGCAGACGAGTGCTTGGCGCAGGCGATCGGGATGAACCCGAGCGCCATTACATCAAGCCGCCCCTCGCCGTCCTTCAAAGCATCGCGCGCCGAGACCATGCCGAACGGACCCGCCCGCGCCAGCCAGTCGAAGGCGCATGTGCGCGTCGAGATCGTTTGCGTGGCGGTGAAGGACATCCAGGACGCGGCCCCAACCTGCCGCTTCATTCGTCCCGATTGCCTGAGCCGGACAACTCGCGTGCCGGAGTTCGGCTTTGCGCCGAGCCGCATGGCAAGATCGTAGACGGCGGGAGGTAGCCGGGCGTCGCGTTCCAGGTCAATCCCTGTCACTTCGCTGCTTTTTCCCTTGTGCTCTTCCAGCGCCCCGCAAAGACCCATCTCGCGAGCGCGAATTGTATTGCGAGGCGACGGCTGTCCCGCAATCCCGCTAGAGTCTTCCCCGCCCACGAATGAGGCGAACGATCAGCAGCAGAAGGATCGCCCCGAGCGCCGAGTAGATGATTTCGGACACAATGCCGGCTCCCAGCCGAATGCCGAGCCGGGGAAACAGCAAGCTGGCCACAAAGGCGCCGGCAACACCGATCACAAGATCGCCGACAAGTCCAAATCCGGTTCCGCGGACGACCTTGCCCGCCAGCCAGCCGGCGACGATTCCGACGAGGAGAATGACCAGAATGCTTTCGGTTGAAAGGTACATGACGTCAATCTCCCAGTATCGAATGCACGATACATCGGATAGCCGATCCCCGTGCGTCCAATTCAGTACAGTCGCCAGTATCAGTCTGGGGGAATGCACCGGCCAAGTTGCCGCGAGCCTGCGCGCATTGGGGTCGCGCCAGTCCGAGGTGCATGATGGCCCACTCGAGTGATCAAGCGCCCGGATCGCCGGCGTTGGGGAAGAACAGTTGCTCGCCGCCGATCCTGTAGTCGGCAATGGCGCGCTGTCCCTCGGAGGAGACCAGCCAGTCGATGAACTGCTGCCCGAGTTCCCGCTTCACGTGCGGATGCCTGGCCGGATTGACCAGCATCACGCCGTACTGGTTGAACAGCCGCTTGTCGCCCTGCACGACGATCGCGAGCTCGGCTTTGTTCCTGAACGAAAGCCAGGTGCCACGATCGGCCAGGACGTAGGCATCCGACGCGGCCGCCGTGTTGAGGGCCGCGCCCATCCCCTGCCCGATCGACTTGTACCAGGCGCCCTTTTCCTTCTCGATGTCGATGCCGGCATCCTTCCAGAGCTTGAGCTCGGCCAGATGGGTGCCCGAGCGGTCGCCGCGCGAGATGAAGGACAGTTCCTTCTGCCTGATCGTGCGCAACGCCTCGGCAATGTCCGCCGATTTCGCAATGCCGGCCGGATCGCTGCCCGGCCCGATCAGCACGAAGTCGTTGTACATGACCGGATAGCGCTTCACACCGAAGCCCTCGTCGAGGAACTTCTGTTCCTCCGATCTGGCATGAACGAACACCACGTCGGCATCGCCGCGCCGTGCCGTGTCGAGCGCCTGCCCGGTGCCGAGCGCCACCACCTTCACCTCGATGCCGGTCCGGGCCTTGAACAGCGGCAGCAGGTGGCCGAACAGGCCGGAGTCCTGGGTCGAGGTCGTCGAGGCGACAACGATCGACTTGTCCTGCGGAGCGGCCGGGCCGGCGAGGCCGAGCGCGGCAAGCAAGCCGATCAGCAGACGTCGGGCAATCATACCAGCAGCTCCCCGGCGATGAAGTTGCGCGCCTCGTCGGTGCGCGGTGACTCGAAGAAACAGGACGCGTCGGCGGCCTCGACGACGCGACCACGATGCAGCAGAACCACCTGCCCCGCCAGCCGCCGCGCCTCGCCCAGGTCGTGCGTCGAGACCACGACCTTGATGCGGCCGCTGATCGTGCGGATGACGTCCTCGATGGCCTTGGTGGAGGCCGGATCGAGGCTGGCCGTCGGCTCGTCGAGGAACAGGACGGCAGGATCGCGCGCCAGCGCCCGCGCGAGCGCGAGGCGCTGCTGCTCGCCGGCCGACAGGCGGCGCGCCGGGCGATCGGCGACATCGGCCAGCCCGACCGCTGCCATCAGTTCCTCCGTCCGGTCGGCGCCGACCCGGGCGAAGCGGACATTGGCGGCGGCACTGCGCCGCAGCATGACCGGCCGCTGGAAGACGATGGCGCGGCGCGGCTCGCCCTGCCACGTGATGCGCCCGCGCGCCGGCGCGAGCAGCCCCATGGCAGCACGCAACAGCGTCGTCTTGCCTGCACCGTTGGGACCGATCAGCACCGTGGGCGCGCCGGGCTCGATGCCGAGGCTCACCTCGTCGAGCAAGGTGCGGCCGCCGGCGACGATGGTCACCTCCTCGAAGCGGATCATCCGGCTTGCCGCTCCGCGGCGCGGCGCACCATCCAGGCCAGCGCATTGATCGCGATGACGATGGCGATCAGCACCATGCCGAGCCCGATCGCCAGAGGCAGGTTGCCCTTGGATGTCTCGAGGGCGATCGCCGTGGTCATGGTGCGGGTGAAGCCGTCGATGTTGCCGCCGACCACGATCACCGCGCCGACCTCGGCCGCGGCGCGGCCGAAGCCCGCGAGCAGCGCGGTGATTAGGCTGAAGCGGGCGTCCCAGATCAGGGTCGCGATCCGCCGCAGCGGCGTCACCTCCATGGCGGTCAGCTCGTCGCGATACTCGACCCAGAGATCCTCGATGGTCTGGCGCGCCAGCGCCGCGATGATCGGCGTCACCAGGATGGTCTGGGCGATCACCATGGCCTGCGGCGTGAACAGGATGCCCCACGATCCGAGCGGGCCGGCCCGCGACAAAGCGAGATAGACCAGGAGACCGATCACCACCGGCGGCAGGCCCATCATGGCGTTGAGGAGCACGATCACCGCGTCGCGGCCGCGGAAACTCGACAGGGCGATCGCCGCGCCGAGCGGCACGCCGAGCAGCGCCGCCACGACCACCGCGGACAGGCTGACGACCAGCGCCAGCCGCACGATGGCGAACAGCGCCGGGTCGCCCATCAGGACGAGATCGAGCGCGGAGGCATTGTCGGGCATGGACGCTTTCTGGCGTGAGGTCGTTCGCGCGTCAGACGTCGGTCACGTCGAAGAAGCGGGTCGACAGGCCACCTTCGGTGGCGTCGCTGAAACTCTTGACGTCGCCGTTGGCCTCGCGCCAGGCGCGGTAGGTCTCGTAGTGTTTGCGCGACTCCCAGCGCATGACGATGATCATGTTGTCGGTATTGTCCTGGTTGACCGTGAGCTCGAGGCTGCGGCAGCCGTCCTTCGCCCGCGTCACCGGCAGAGCGGTCCGCAGCATTTCGAGAAGCGCGGAGCCCGTGCCTTTCCTGGCGGTGAATTCCAGCATCACGTAACACGCCATTTGCTTCCCCCATCGATCTTGCGCCAGCGCCGCACCACGGCCGGCGCGCGAACCTACCATCCGCGCCGTCGGGCCCGACAGGGCCGAATCGTCAGGGATGACGCAGCGGACGAGCGCGAGTTAGTCTCGCGGCGCGATGATCAGGGGGCAAACGCCATGAAGCGATGGAAACATCGTCCCGAGGGTTCGACCTGGGGCGATTGGGGAGACGACGACCAGCTTGGCCGGCTCAATCTCATCACGCCGAAGAAGGTGCTGGAGGGCATCGCCGAGGTGAAGGAAGGCCGCTCGTTCTGCCTCTCCCTGCCGCTCGACTATCCCGGCGGCAATGTCCTCAACCCGCGGCGCCTGCCGCCCGTGCTGTCGCCGACCGGCGACGAGAACGGCTGGCGGTTCAACTTCCACACCCGCACGATCAATCCGCTGTTCATGGACGTGGCGAGCGACGACCGGGTCATCCTGACGCTTCAGTACTCGACGCAATGGGACACGCTCGCCCATGTCGGCGGCTTCTTCGACGCCGACGGCGACGGCGTGCCCGAGCCGCTCTACTACAACGGCTTCAAGTCGGGCTCCGACGTGGTCGGCCCGCAGCCCGACGCCGGGCGCGACGGCTGCGGTCACCTGAGCTACGCCCACAAGCTCGGCGTCGAGAACATGGCGGCCAAGGCGATCCAGGGCCGCGCCGTGATGGTCGACCTGGAGAAGCACTACGGCCGCGACCACAAGTACGTGAGCTACGACGATTTCAGGCACGTACTCGAGGCCGACAGGGTGGTGGTCGAGCCGGGCGACATGCTGCTGCTCCATACCGGATTCACCGACGAGATCGTGAAGATGAACAAGAACGTCGATCCCGCCCGCGCGCATGCGATGTGCGCCGTGCTCGACGGGCGCGACCAACGGCTGCTGCAATGGATCAGCGACAGCCAGATCTCGGCGCTGATCGCCGACAATTACGGCGTCGAGGCGGTGCCGGCGCGGCCCGGGCCGGAGGGTGCCGAGCATCCGTCGCTGCCGCTGCACAATCACTGCCTGTTCAAGCTCGGCCTGAACCTGGGCGAGATCTGGTGGCTGAAGGATCTCGCGCTGTACCTGCGCGAGCACAAGCGCTCGCGCTTCCTGCTGACCGCGCCGCCGCTGCGCCTGCCCGGCGCCGTCGGCTCGCCGGCGACGCCGGTCGCGACGGTGTGAACAGCTTCGCCTCTCTCGTCGCGGCCGGCCTGGGAAGCGACCGCTTCGGCCTGCTCGATATCGGCTGCTCGGGCGGCCTCGACCGGCGCTGGCGGGTGTTCGGCGACCGCCTGAAGGCGATCGGCATCGATGCCAGCGAGGCCGAGTGCGCCCGGCTGCGCGCGGTGGAGACCAACGCCAGCATCGAGTACGTCGCGGCCTTCGCGGCCGAATCGGCCGACGCCAGGTTCGAGGTCAGGCAGGCCTCGCCGCTCATCTTCCGGATCCGCGACCGGCTCTCCTTCATGCGCACCAACGAGCGGCGCGAAGCCCGGCTGGGCAAGGCCGCGACCGAGGAGAAGATGCGCCACAACGCCTGGGAGATGACCGAGCTCGCTGACCGCACCCGGCCGGTCGTCGTGCCCGATCTGCTGGCCGCGCGCGGCTGGAGCGACCTCGACTATCTCAAGATCGACATCGACGGCTCGGATTTCCGCGTGCTGCGGACGTTCGCCGGCAAGCTGGCGGACCTCGGCGTGCTGGGCGTCCAGCTCGAGGTGAATTTCGTCGGCACCGACGGGCCCGACGAGCATGCCTTCCACAACACCGACCGGTTCATGCGCGGCCAGGGCTATGAGCTGTGCCGGCTCGACGTGCGCAACTATTCGAGCCGCGCGCTGCCCGCCCGCTACGTCTGGCCGACGCCGGCCGAGACGGTGTCGGGCCGGCCGTTCCAGGGCGAGGCCTACTATGCCCGCGATGTCGACACGCCCGGGCTGGGCGCGGCCAAGCGGGCCAAGCTGGCGGCGATCTTCTCCTTGTGGGACGTGCCCGACCTGGCGGCCGAGCTCCTGCTCGCCCAGCGCGCGGCGCTGGCGCCGCTGTTCGACGTCGACCGGGGTCTCGATCTGCTGGCCGCCCAGCAGCAACCCGGGCGCTCGCGCAAGCTCGGCTACAAGGCCTACCTCGCCTCGTTCGACGCCGACGATCGCTGGTTCTATCGGCCTGAAGGCAATATCGGCCTGGGCGAGCGCGTGGCCGCCGCCTGGCAGGCGTTCAAGCGGCCGCGGACCTGAGGCCTCAGGCTTTCTTCTCCCAGCCGCCGGCGGCCGATTGCTGCCAGTAGGCCACCGTGTGGCCGGCGGCCTTGTAGGCCTTCCAGCGCTCGCGGCTCTGCGCCACCGCCTCATCGTCGCGGCCGTCGAACAGCTCGAAGCAGCGCTTGTAGTCGCCGACTTTGGCCGACTGCGCGCGGTCGGCGACGAACAGGAAAGCCGCTCCGTTGGGGTTCTCGTCGAGGTGGGTGAGCCAGACCGGCTGGCGGTCGGCTTCGCCCTCGCGGCTGCTGCCATGCGGCAGGAAGCCGTCGGGATGGTAGGTCCAGAGATGGGTGTTGAGCGCATCGACGCGCTCGGGCGAGCCGACCAGCACCACCGCCCGCTCGCCGGCCTGCAGGGTCTTCTCGAGGAGCCGCGGCAGCGCCTGCTCGAGCGAGGAGCGGGTCAGGTGGTAGAAATTGACCTCGGTCGCCATCGCCCGCGCGCCGTCACGGCTCGTAGTTGTCGGCGATCAGGCGGTCGAGCAGGCGCACGCCGTAGGCGGTGGCGCCCTTGGGCGTGGTCTCGTTGCCCTTGCTCGACCAGGCGACGCCGGCGATGTCGAGATGGGCCCAGGCGACGCCGGGCTGCACGAAGCGCTGCAGGAACTGCGCCGCCGTGATCGAGCCCGCGTCGCGGCTGTTGCTGACGTTGCGCATGTCGGCGATCTCGGAGTCCATCAGCTTGTCGTATTTCGAGCCGAGCGGCATGCGCCACAGCTTCTCGCCGAGGCCCGCGCCGGCCGCGCGCAGACGGTTGGAGAGCCGGGTGTCGTTGGAAAACAGGCCGGCCCGCTCGTGGCCGAGCGCCACGATCATGGCGCCGGTCAGGGTCGAGAGCTCGACCATGGCCTGCGGCTTGAATTTCTCCTGGGCGTACCACATGGCGTCGCACAGGATCAGCCGGCCCTCGGCGTCAGTGTTGATGACCTCGACGGTCTGGCCCGACATGCTCTTTACCACGTCGCCCGGCCGCTGCGCGTTGCCGTCCGGCATGTTCTCCACCAGCGCGCAAATCCCCACCACGTTCGCCCGCGCCTTTCGCCCGGCAATCAGGCGCATCGCCCCCGTCACCGCCCCTGCGCCACCCATATCCCATTTCATATCTTCCATTCCGCCGGCGGGCTTTAGGGAGATGCCGCCGGTGTCGAAGCAAACGCCTTTGCCGATCAGTGCGACGGGCTTCTGGGTCTTGGCGCCGCCCATCCAGCTCATCACCAGCAGCTGAGAATCGCGGGCGCTGCCCTGGCCGACGCCCAGCAGGACGTCCATGCCGAGCTTCTTCATCTCGGCCTCGCCCAGCACCTCGACCTTGACGCCGAG
>CAZHQA010000041.1:0-26557 GCA_964533955.1 uncultured Reyranella sp.
GGAGCCAATCCGCGGGGCGGTTCCGCTCCATCGGAAGCCGCTCTATCGTCGGGTGTTGGGGAGGAACGTCGATGTTCGTGTTGCACCACGCCTGGAGATCGAGTGCCTCGCGGCGCGTGCGGCTCTGCCTGGCCGAAAAAGGGCTGAAGTTCGAGAGCCGGATCGTCAATCTCGCCAAGATGGAGCATCACACACCGGAATATCTGGCGCTCAACCCCAACGGCGTCATACCGCTGCTGGTACTGCCTGACGGCCGCTCGCTCTACGAAAGCAGCACGATCTGCGAATATCTCGACGACGCCTGTCCCGAGCCGCCGCTCAGGCCCGCCGATCCGTATTCGCGTGCCGAGATGCGCAACTGGATTCGCCACGTCGACGAGCGCATCGGCAACCTCATCGTCTTCAACTGGAAACACAGCATCCAGAAGACTGCTTCGCAGTGGTCCGACGCCGAGCTCAAGGAGCGCGTGGCGAAGATCCCGAGCAAGGAGCGCCAGGAGGCGTGGCTGCGTGTCGCTCGCCGACCCTATACCAAGGAAGAAGAAGATGCGGCCCGCGCCAAGCTGGTGCTGCTGCTCGACAAGATGGAGGCGAACCTCGAGCGGCACGACTGGCTGGTCGGTGATTTCTATTCGCTCGCGGACATCGGCGTCGTGCCGTTCGTGAAGCGAATCGAAGAGGAGATCGCGCCGGACGAGGTATCGGAGAAGAAGCACCCGCGGGTGCTGGCCTGGTGGACGGCCATCCAGGCAAGACCTGCTTTCGCCGAGGCCAAGATCGGTCCGTTCGTCGATCAGAGCGGAATCGGATGAGATGGAACCGCAATGTGATTGGTTCGGCTGATTCCAGCCGAACCAATCGTGCTCAGAAGTCCTGGTTGAGGTGATCGCGCTGCGTCGTGCCGCGGTACTCGCGGCGGAAGCGGCCGCGGCGCTGCAACTCAGGGACGACCAGGTCGACGAATTCCTCGATCGCACCGGGGCTGTAGATCGGTGACAACATGAAACCGTCGCCGCCGACAAAGTCGAAGTAGGCCTCGAGCTGGTCGGCGACATCGGCCGGCGTGCCGACCAGCTGGGGCAGGCCGACGCTCTGGCCGTGATTCTGCGCGACCTGCCGCAGGGTCAGGAGCTCGCCCGTCATGGTGCGATAGCGCGTCTGCATGCGCTGCAGCTTGGGCTCGGTACGGTTCGCCATGACAGTGTCGAGCGGCAAGGTCGAGAGATCGAAGTCGAGATGGCCGCTGAGAATCGCCAGACCGCCCTCCAGCGGCACCAGGGCATTGTGCTCGGCCTGCCTGTCGAGCGCCTCGGTGCGCGACGAGCCGATGATGGGCTGCACGCCGAACAGGAACTTGCAGGCGCTTGCCGGCCGGCCGTGCTCGACGACGCCCTTCTTGATGTCGTCGTAGAGCGCTTTGGCGCCCTCGAGGTTGGGCTGGATGGCAAACACCGCGTCGGCGTAGCGCGCAGCGAAGTCGCGGCCCTTGCCCGACGTGCCGGCCTGCAGAATGGCGGGGCCATTCTGCGGCGAGCGCACGACATTGAGCGGACCGCGCGACTTGAAGTAGCGGCCCTCATGCTCGACACGATGCACCTTGGCGGGATCGGCAAAGATCCCGGCCGCCCGGTCCATGACGACGGCATCTTCGTCCCAGCTGTCCCACAGCTTGCGGCAAACCTGGATGAACTCGTGCGCGCGGTCGTAGCGGTCCTCGGTCGGTTTGAACTCCTCGCCGTAATTGGCCGCCTGGTTGTGATTGAGAGCGGTGACCACGTTCCACGCCGCGCGGCCGCGTGTCAGGTGATCGAGTGTCGCCCACAGCCGCGCCGCATGAAAGGGGTGCTGGTGGCTCACCGAATAGGTTGCGCCGAGCCCGATGGTCGTGGTGGCGGCGGCCATGAAGGAGAGCAGCGGGATGGGATCGTGCTCGGGCGCCTGTGTGGCATTGCGCAGCGCCGGCGCCAGAGAGCCCGTGAACGTGTCGGAGATGAAGTTGAGGTCGGCGAAGAACACCATGTCGAAGCGACCGCGCTCGCAGACACGCGCGATGTGCTGATAGAGTTCCGGCCGGGCCCAATCGTAACCCGCGGCCGCGGTGCGCGGATGCCGCCACATGGCGAGGCTGTGGTAGGTCGGGCTATGGCAAAGGAACTGCGCCAGGTGCATCATCGCCTTGCGCATGCGTGCCTGTCTCCTCGGTTTGGCCGTTGGAGGGTATGCCGGCGGGCCGCGCGGGGACAGTCGGCATGGGCAAGCGGCCGGCCAGGAAATCGGCATCTTCCGAGCCAAGCCCGATTCCGGGCTTTCTCGTCGCCTGCGTGCTGATCGGCCTCTTTACCTACCGGCTGGTGGTGCCGGCGCACGAGTCTCCGTTGCTTCCCGAGTTGATCCTTACGATCGCGTTCGACCTCGCGATGGTGGTGGGTCTTGTTGCGCTGCGGCGCAGGATCGCCACGCCGATATTCTGGACGGCGCTTGTCGCCGGCGCGGGGTTGTTCGCCATACGCATGACCAGCGAGGCAAGCCTATGGAATGGCCATCTGATGTGGACGATGAGGTGATCGCGCCGTGACCAACGACAGCCCGCGCCCCCAGGGCGCCTTCCGTTCGGCGCTGCCCTACGTCGTCGCCGCGATGCTGATCGCCAGCTTCCTGTGGCGCCTTCTCGTCGATGCCCACGAATATCCGGTGCGCTCCGAACAGGTCATGACGATGTTGATCGATCTCGGCCTGCTGGTCGGACTCGTCGGCCTGCGGGACCGGCTGCCCAGGGCGCTGTTCTGGTGCGCTGTCGTCGCCGGCGTCGGGCTGTTCGCGCTTCGCCTGACCAGCGACGCGGCATGGTGGACGGGACACCTCGGCTATTCGCTGCCGCCGCGCTGACCACCAACAGGAACGGCCGGTCCCGCGAAGGACCGGCCGCCGTGGCGAAGGCTTCGATTAAGTCAGCGCCGCACAGGCGCGCTGGATGCGCCGGCCGGCCTCCTCGAGGAGATCGGTCGACGTGGCATAGGAAATGCGGAAGGCCGGACCCTGACCGAAGGCCGAGCCCTGTACCACCGACAGGCCCTCCGACTCGAGCAGGTAGTTCACGAAGTCGGTGTCGTCCGCGATGGTCTTGCCGTCCGGCGTCTTCTTGCCGATCGCGCCGGCGCACGACGGATAGACGTAGAAGGCGCCCTCCGGTCGCGGGCACTTCAGGCCCTTCGACTGGTTCAGCATCGACACGATGAGGTCGCGGCGCTGCTTGAAGATCGCGACGTTCTTCGGGATGAAGTCGGTCGGCCCGTTCAGTGCCGCCACCGAGGCCGCCTGGCTGATCGAGCTGGCGTTCGAGGTGCTCTGGCTCTGCACGGTGATCATGGCGTTGATCAGCTCCTGCGGACCCGCCGCATAGCCGATGCGCCAGCCGGTCATGCTGTAGGCCTTCGACACGCCGTTCATGGTGAGGGTGCGGTCATAGAGCTTCGGCTCGACCTGGGCCGGCGTGGTGAACTCGAAATCGTCGTAGACGAGCTTCTCGTACATGTCGTCGGTCAGGATGTGGACCTGCGGATGCTTCAGCAGGACGTCGCACAGCGCCCGCAGGTCAGCCTTGGTGTAGGCCGCGCCCGTCGGGTTGCTGGGCGAGTTCAGTATGATCCACTTGGTCCTCGGCGTGATGGTGCGCTCGAGCGCCTCGGGCTGCAGCTTGAAGCCGGCCGACTCCGGGCACTGCACGATGACAGGCGTGCCGTCTCCGAACATCACCATCTCCGGATACGACACCCAGTAGGGCGCCGGGATGATGACCTCGTCGCCGGCATTGAGGGTGGCGAGCATTGCGTTGAAGATGATCTGCTTCCCGCCCGAGGTGACCACGGTCTGGCTCGGCTTGTAGTCCAGGCCATGGTCGCGCTTCATCTTGGCGACGATCGCCTGGCGCAGCGCCGGCGTGCCGGGCACCGCGGTGTACTTGGTGTCGTTGTTGCGGATTGCCGCGATCGCCGCTTCCTTGATGTGATCGGGAGTCGGCATGTCGGGCTCACCGGCGGCCAGGCCGATGACGTCTTTGCCCGCCGCCTTCATCTCCAGGAACTTGCCCTGAGCGGCATTGGTCGGAGAGGGCTTGATGCGGCCAAGACGGTCGGCAATGAACGCCATAACGCAGACGCCTCCTTTGGGCGGGTGACAAACGGCGGCGAAGCTACTGGCGCTGGCCCTATCCCGCAAGGCGAGAGGGGGCATGAGCGGCGTATTTCTCGTAGGTGCTACGCCTACTTTCTCTAGCTCCCTGCCGCGACGGCGGGGCGGGGCGCGTCAATCGACCACCCGCACCGAGGCGCTGACGCTCATCTTGGCATCGCCGAAGCCGACGCGCCGGCCGCTGACCGGCGCGGCGTCGCGATAATCGAGGCCGACTGCGACCCGGAGGCTGTCGCCGCGCGGCGAAATGCAGTTGGTGGGGTCGAAGCCCACCCAGTCGAGGCCCGGCACCCAGGCTTCGGCCCAGGAATGGCTGGTGCGGCCGACATGCAGGGCGGGGTCGTCGTTGCGCAGGTAGCCGCTGACGTAGCGCGCCGGCACGCCGAGCCGCCGGCAGCAGGCGATGAAGACGTGCGCGCTGTCCTGCGCCACGCCGGCCCCGCGCGCCAGCGCCTCCGCCGCCGTCGTGTCGACCGTCGAGACGCCGGTCTTGTAGGCCATGCGCTTGGCCACGCGCGCCATCAGCTCGTGCAGCGCCGTCACCCGCGCTGTCGGGTCGCCGGCCCGCTCGGCGAGCCCGGCGATCACCGGGTCGAAGCTCGAATCGTGCGCGGCGAAGCCGGTGTTGCGCAGCCAGAAGGGCGCCGGCAGGGTCGGGGCGTCGGCATAGCGCAGCCATTGTTCGGCGCCGCTCCACTCGTAGACGCCGGCGACGGCAATCTCGACCGCGTCGTGCCGCGTCGCCACCGAGAAGGTCGTGACCTGGTTGCCATGGCCGTCGACCCAGTCCGAGCGCTTGCCCGGGCCGTCGATGCGCCACGAGACGACGCGCTGGCCGGTGGCGGGCTTGGGCGTCAGCCGCACGTCGTGGATCGAATGGCCCGACGGCTGGTCGAACTCGAAGCGGGTGATGTGGTGGACCGAGAGCCGCATGGTCAATCGAGCAGGAACTGGCGGCCGATCTCGTCCGACAGTGCCGCGATACCGTCGCGCACGCCGCCGAGGAACTTGTGAAGGCCGATGTCGAAGACGCTGTCGATGCGCGCGTAGCGCAGTCGGGCATGCAGCTCGCCCGCCAGCCGATCGGCCTCGCCGCGCGTGCCGTAGGTGTCGGCGAGCTCGCGCATGCTGAGATCCACCATCCACAGGCAGTGATGCACCGAGCGCGGCACGTCGCGGCGCAACATCATCAGCTCGGCAATCCGCATCGGATCGAGCGCGCTGCGGTAGATGCGGCGGTACGTGCGCACCGCGCCGATGCAGGCCAATACCTCCGACCAGGCGAAGTAGTCGAGCGTGTCGGAGTGCGGACGGCCGTCCGGCAGCAGGCGATGGTACTTGACGTCGAGAATGCGTGCGGTGTTGTCGCCGCGTTCGAGAAAGGCGCCGAGCTGGAAGAAATTGTAGGCCTCGTCGCGCAGCAGCGTCACCTGGGCGGCGCCGAAGATCATGACGGCCTGCTTCTTCACCGATTCGATGACGGCGCCCCGGTCGAGCACGGCGCGCTTGCCCCGCAGCTTGGCGCTGAGCTCGAGCCACAGCCCGTTCAGGCTCTCCCAGACGTCGACCGTGATGTTGTTGCGTTCCTCGCGGGCGTTGCGCCGCGCCGAGCCGATCGAGCTTACGATCGACGACGGGTTGTGCTCGTCGAACGCCAGGAAGTCGATCAGGTCGCTGAGCCGGCTGCCCTGGCGCTGCGACTGGCCCTCCTGGCTCTGGCTGTGCCGGAACTCGTCCTCCATGCCGAAGATCGCCACGACGCCTTCGGCCTCCTTGCCGCTCGACTGGAGCGCCATGCGCTGCGTCGCCTCGATCAGTCGCGCCGTCGTCTTGGCGCGCTGCAGGTAGCGGCCCATCCAGTAGACGTTCTTGGCGGTCGAACTCAGCATGCGCTCATCCTCCTCCCCGTCGTCGGGGGAGGTGTGGGCGCAATACGCCGGCATCTCCCCCGGAGACGGAGGAGGGGAGGTCGGTCGTCGGGCGCACCTCAAGCATCCGGTGCCAGGACCCAGGTGTCCTTGGTGCCGCCGCCCTGGCTCGAGTTGACGACCAGCGAGCCTTCCTTGAGGGCGACGCGCGTCAGGCCGCCCGGCACGATCGTGATCTTGCGGCCCGACAGCACGAACGGGCGGAGATCGACGTGCCGCGGCGCCACGCCCTGGGCGACGAAGGTCGGGCAGGTCGACAGCGCCAGGGTCGGCTGGGCGACGTAGTTGTCCGGCCGGGCCTTCACCAGTTCGGCGAACTCCGCGATCTCCTTCTTGCTCGAGGTCGGGCCGACCAGCATCCCCTTGCCGCCCGAGCCGTGAACTTCCTTGACCACGATCTCTGCGAGGTGCTCGAGGATGTACTTGAGGTCGTCCGGCCGATCGCC
This sequence comes from uncultured Reyranella sp., assembly GCA_964533955.1. Classification (GTDB taxonomy): domain Bacteria; phylum Pseudomonadota; class Alphaproteobacteria; order Reyranellales; family Reyranellaceae; genus Reyranella. Next base: position 6,563 of record CAZHQA010000041.1, read on the forward strand.
GCGGTGGGTCGGCACGTTCTGCAGGATCGGCGCCTCGCCGAGATAGAAGCGGATCATTTCGGGCACGTAGGTGTAGGTCGACTTGTCGTCGGCCACGCCGTTGCCCAGAGCATTGACGATGTTGACGCGGCCGGCGCGCAAGGCGCCCAGCAGGCCGGCGACGCCGAGCCAGGAGTCGGGCCGCATCGCCAGCGGATCGAGGAAGGCATCGTCGACACGCCGATAAATGACGTCGACGCGCTGCGGCCCGCGTGGCGTGCGCATGTAGACGCGACCCTCGTCGACGAACAGGTCCGAGCCCTTGACCAGCTCGATGCCCATTTCGTCGGCCAGGAAGGCATGCTCGAAATAGGCGCTGTTGTAGTGGCCGGGCGTCAGCAGCACGACGTTGGGCTCGGCATCGTCGCTGAACGACACCGAGCGCAGGGTCGACAGCAGCTCCTCGGTGTAGTCGGCGACCGGCAGCACGTGCATGGCCGAGAACAGCTCGGGGGCGAGCCGCATCATGACCTCGCGGTTCTCCAGCACGTACGACACGCCCGACGGCGTACGCACATTGTCCTCGAGCACGTAGAAGTCCTTCTCGCCGACCCGCACCAGATCGATGCCGGCGATATGGGCATGCACGCCGCCCGGCAGCTCGAGCCCCTGTGCCATCGCGACAAACTCGGCGTTCATCAGCACCTGCGTCTCGGGGATGACGCCGGCGCGGCAGATCTCGCGATCACCATAGGCATCGGCCAGGAAGGCATTGAGCGCGCGCACGCGCTGCGTCAGGCCCTTGTGCAGGTACTGCCACTCGTCCCAGGCGATGACCCGCGGGATGATGTCGAACGGGATGGTCGTCTCCGATCCCTCGGCCGCACCATAGGCCCCGAAGGTGATGCCGTGGCGGCGGTAGAACAGGTCGACTTCCTGACGGGTTGCCGCGAGGCGCTCGGGCGAGGTGCTGTCGAGCCAGCGCGATACGCCCGCATACGGCGCGCGAATGGCGCCGTCGGCCCCTGAGCGCATTTCGTCGAACGTCTTAGCCGCCATCCGGCATTTCGCCCCCTATCGAATCGCAATATAAGCAATCGACGGGCCAGTGAAATGGACCAATAGGAAAACTGAGGCGCCGGATGCCCGACATTGCCACCCTTGCCCTGTTCGCGGCGGCTTGCCTGGCGCTGACTGCCCCGCCCGGGCCCGACATGCTGCTGATCGCCTCGCGCAGCGCCGGACAGGGACGGACTGCAGGCTTTGCGACCTTGGCCGGCATACAGGTCGGCACCTATTGCCACGCGCTGGCCGCCGCTCTCGGCCTGTCGCAGCTTTTCCTCGTCGTGCCGGCCGCCTACGACGTCGTCCGCTATGCCGGTGCGGCCTACCTGCTCTGTCTCGCATGGAAGACGTTTCGCGCGCCGTCGGCTGCGCCGGCGCCGACCGACAGGTTACGCGCGCCGATCGGCTCGATGTTCGGGCAGGGCCTGCTGACCAATCTCTTGAATCCCAAGATGGCGCTCTTCGTGCTGGCGCTGTTTCCCCAGTTCGTGCGTCCGGACATCGGCTCGGTCGCGCTGCAGATCCTGCTGCTGGCGACCGTGCTCAATGCGATCGGACTCGTGGTCAACGGCGTGGTGATCATGACCGCGAGCCGCGTCGGGCGGGCCTTCCTGGGCCGCAGCCGGTTCCGCCGCCTGCCGCAATTCCTGCTCGGGACGGTGTTCGCCGGCCTTGCGCTGAGGCTGGCCTTCGACGGCAGGCGCTAGGGCGGAGGGGACCATGAAGCAGGTACTGATCGAAAAATACGGGACGCCCTGGGAAGTGGCGCGCTGCGCCGAGGTGCCCGACGTCGGCGCCCCTGCTGCCGACGAAGTGGTGTTCGACGTGCTGGCCTTTCCGATCAATCCGGCCGACATGTGGTTCTGCCGCGGCAGCTACCGGCTGAAGCCGCCGCTGCCGGCGACGCCGGGGGCCGAGTGTGTCGGCCGCGTTACCGCCGTCGGCGGCAGCGTGAAGCACGTCAAGCCGGGCGACCTCGTCATCAATCTGCAACGCGAGAACTGGGCCCAGAGGCGCAAGGTCAAGGGCGACGACGCTATCCCTCTGCCGGCCGGCATCGATCTCAAGCAGGCGGCGATGGTGCGCATCAACCCGCCGACCGCGCAGCTCATGCTGTCGGATTTCGTCGACCTCCATGGCGGCGACTGGGTGATCCAGAATGTCGCCAACTCGGCGGTCGGGCGGCTGCTGATCGTGCTCGCCCACCAGCGCGGCCTGCGCACGGTCAACGTCGTGCGCCGGCCCGAACTGGCCGACGAACTGAAGCAACTGGGGGCCGACCTGGTGATCGTCGATGGCGACGACCTGGCGGCCCGCGTCGCGCGCGAGACCGGCAACAGCAACATCAGGCTGGGCGTCGAGGCGATCGGCGGGGCTGCCACGGGCCGCATCGTCGACTGCGTCGGCACCGACGGCACGGTGGTCCATTACGGTTCGATGAGCGGCGAGGACCCGAAGGCCGGCCGCTCGAACTTCATCTACCGCGGCGTCAAGCTCACCGGCTTCATGCTGGGCCGCTTCCTGGCCAAGCGCAGTCCACCCAAGATCCGCGAGATCTATGCCGATCTCGCCGGCCAGGTGATGGCCGGAAAGCTGTTCGCCCCGGTGGACACGGTCTATCCGATCGACAAGATCAAGGACGCGCTGGCGCACGCCGACAAGGGCGGGCGCAACGGCAAGATACTGGTCAGCCCGAACGGGGCGATCTGAACGAGGAGAAGATGAGATGAGTTCCGACGTCGCAGAAGTCGAGAAGGTGCTGCAGGTCTATTTCGACGGGCTGTACGAGGGCAACACCAGCAAGCTCGGCGCGGCATTCCACCCGGCCTCGCACCTCTACAGCGTCGGCGCCGACGGCAAGGCGGCGGACTTCCCGCGCGCCGACTGGTTCAAGATGGTCGAAAGCCGCAAGTCGGCCAAGGATAGCGGCAGCGAGCGGCGCGACCGCATCGTGTCGATCGACTTCTCGGGACCCGGGACGGCCTTCGCCAAGGTCGAGTGCCAGATCCCGCCGCGCTACTTCACCGACTACCTGACCCTGCTGAAGGTCGACGGCCGCTGGCAGGTGATCTCCAAGTCCTTCCACACCGTCACCAGGGACAAGTGACGGAGCGCACCGGGTTGGTGGTGCGCCCCCGGCCGGTTTAGTCCTTGGCGTCGGCCGCGATCTGGACCTTGATCATCTTGTCCGGGTTCGAGGGCGGCTCGCCTTTCTTGATCTTGTCGACGAACTCCATGCCCGACGTGACCTTGCCCCACACGGTGTACTGGCCGTCGAGGAAGTTCGCGTCCTTGAAGCAGATGAAGAACTGGCTGCGCGCCGAGTTGGGGTCGCTGGTGCGCGCCATCGAGACGGCGCCTCGGCTGTGCGGCTCCTTGCTGAACTCGGCCGGCAAGTGGGCGCCCATGCCGCCCATGCCGGTGCCGTCGGGGTCGCCGGTCTGAGCCATGAAGCCGTCGATGACGCGATGGAACACCACGCCGTCGTACTTGCCCTCGCGCGCCAGCTTCTTGATCTGGGCGACGTGCTTGGGCGCCAGGTCGGGGCGCAGCTGGATCACGACGCGGCCGTCCTTCAGGTCGATGTAGAGGGTGTTTTCCTTGTCCATGGTCACTCCTTCACGTCCGCTGCGACGCGGACCCTGATCATCTTGTCCGGATTCGAGGGCGGCTCGCCGCGCTTGATCTTGTCGACGCACTCCATGCCCTTGGTCACCTTGCCCCACACCGTGTACTTGCCGTCGAGGAAGCTCGAGTCCTTGAACACGATGAAGAACTGGCTCTGCGCGCTGTTGGGATCCTGCGTGCGCGCCATCGACACCGTGCCGCGCACGTGCGGCTCCTTGCTGAACTCGGCCGGCAGCTTGTCGCCCATGCCGCCCATGCCGGTGCCCTGCGGGTCGCCGGTCTGCGCCATGAATCCGTCGATCACGCGATGGAAGACGATGCCGTCGTACTTGCCCTCGCGCGCCAGCTTCTTGATCTGGGCGACGTGCTTGGGGGCAAGGTCGGGCCGCATGTCGATGACGACGCGGCAATTGTCCTTGAGGTCGATATAGAGCGTGTTTTCCTTGTCCGCCGCGGCAGCGGTGCCGGCCGAGGCGAGAATGACGGCGATGGAGGCAAGTAGCAGACGCATGGCGGCTCCTGATGGGCCGGCGGGTCGGCTGCCGGGCCGCGCGACCATACCGGCCGTCGACCGAAAGACAAGCGAGGCAAATTCGGCTGGCGGCTGCGACCGGCCGCCACATACCGACGGGCGTCGAAAAGCCGTTACCACCCACTCCCATATCTGGTACTAACCCTTTTGAATTTCGGGGGATTTTGCGCATCGGAATCCCCCGATCGACGTTGGCTCACGGGGACGAAGGCATGGTCGGCAAGCGGGTCTTGGGCATTCTCGGAGTTGGGTTGCTGGCCTGGCTTGGATTGGCGGCCGGCGCCGGGGCACAGCCCGTGATCGGCGTGCCGCACGACTGGCAAATGAGCTTCGCGCCGCCCTACACGCCGGTCATGCAGAGAGTCGAAAGCCTGCACGACCTGCTGCTGATCATCATCAGCCTGATCTCGGTGTTCGTGCTGGCACTGCTGCTCTACGTGATGTGGCGCTTCCATGCGTCGCGCAATCCGCAGCCCAGCACCGTCACCCACAACACGGTGCTCGAGATCCTGTGGACGATCGTGCCCATCCTGATCCTGGTGGTGATTGCGGTGCCGTCCTTCCGGCTGCTCTACTACGGCGACAAGGCGCAGGACGCCGCCATGACCATCAAGGTCACCGGGCACCAGTGGTACTGGAGCTACGAATATCCCGACCAGGGCAACTTCTCGGTCGACAGCCGCATGCTGACCGAGGCCGATCGCGCCAAGCTCAAGCCCAACCAGCCGCGCCTTCTCGCCGTCGACGAGGAGATGGTGATCCCGTCCAAGACGGTGGTCCGCATCATCGGCACGGCCGCCGATTCGATGCACGGCTGGACGGTGTGGGGCTTCGGCATCAAGAAGACGGTGATCCCCGGCCGCCTCAACGAGGGCTGGATCGAGGTTCCCCAGGAGGGCATCTACTTCGGCCAGTGCTCGCAGATCTGCGGGCAGGACCATTCCTACATGCCGATCGCGGTGCGGGTGGTTTCCAAGGCCGACTTCGACGCATGGGTCGTACAGAAGAAGAAGGCCGCCGGGCTGTTGCCTGAGTCGGGCCTGGCTTCCGTCGACCGTCCCGCCAACCGCTAAGCGCATTTCGGAGATTTCCATGGCTACCGCGCACGGCGCTACCGACCACGGCCACCACGACGAGCACCACACGCCGACCGGCTGGCGTCGCTTCGTCTACAGCACGAACCACAAGGACATCGGCACGATGTACTTGATCTTCGCCATCATCGCCGCCTTCATCGGCGGCGCCTTCTCGGTGGTGATGCGGCTCGAGCTCCTGCACCCGGGCGTGCAGTACTTCCTCAAGGACGGCACGCCGGACGGCCATCTCTGGCAGACCGTGGTCACGGCGCACGGCCTGATCATGGTGTTCTTCGTCGTCATGCCGGCGCTGATCGGCGGGTTCGGCAACTGGTTCGTGCCGCTGATGATCGGCGCGCCCGACATGGCCTTCCCGCGCATGAACAACATCAGCTTCTGGCTGCTGCCGCCGGCCTTCATCCTGCTGCTGCTGTCGGCCATCGTCGGCGGCGGCGTCGGCACCGGCTGGACGATCTACGTGCCTCTCTCCGTCCAGCAGGGAGCGGGCATGGATCTGGCGATCTTCTCGCTCCATCTTGCCGGCGCCTCGTCGATCCTGGGCGCGATCAATTTCATCACCACGATCTTCAACATGCGCGCGCCGGGCATGACCTTGCACCGCATGCCGCTGTTCGTCTGGTCGATCCTGGTTACGGCGTTCCTGCTGCTGCTGGCGCTGCCGGTGCTGGCCGGCGCCATCACCATGCTGCTCACCGACCGCAACTTCGGCACGCACTTCTTCGACCCGGCCGGCGGCGGCGACCCGACCCTGTTCCTGCACCTCTTCTGGTTCTTCGGCCATCCCGAGGTGTACATCATGATCCTGCCGGCCTTCGGCATCGTCAGCCAGATCATCTCGACCTTCGCCAAGAAGCCGGTGTTTGGCTACCTGGGCATGGCCTACGCGATGGTGGCGATCGGCGTGGTCGGTTTCGTGGTTTGGGCGCACCATATGTACACGGTCGGCATGGATGTCGACACCCGCGCCTACTTCGTCGCCGCCACCATGGTGATCGCGGTGCCAACCGGCGTGAAGATCTTCTCCTGGATCGCCACCATGTGGGGCGGATCGATCAGGCTCGAAGTGCCGATGCTGTGGGCGATCGGCTTCATCTTCCTGTTCACGGTCGGCGGCGTCACCGGCGTGGTGCTGGCCAATGCCGGCGTCGACTACGCCATGCACAACACCTATTACGTGATCGCGCACTTCCACTACGTGCTGTCGCTTGGTGCGGTGTTCGGCCTGTTCGCCGGCTTCTACTACTGGTACCCGAAGATGACCGGCCGGATGTACCCGGAGTGGGCGGCGCAGGTGCATTTCTGGACGACCTTCGTCGGCGTCAACCTGACCTTCTTCCCGATGCATTTCTCGGGGCTGGCTGGCATGCCGCGCCATTATCTCGACTATCCCGATGCCATGGCGCACTGGAACTACCTGTCGTCGATCGGCTCGTTCATCTCGTTCGGCTCGGCGGTGTTCTGGCTGATCTTCGTGGTGTTCGGCACGCTGCTGGCCGGCCGCAAGGTCGGCGCCAACTACTGGGGCGACGGCGCCACGACGCTGGAATGGACGGTCGACTCGCCGCCGCCGTTCCATACGTTCGAGGAACTGCCGCACATCACGCCGACGGCACATCACTGACGGAGTAGAGGCGCGAGGGCACCAGCCGCGAAGAGGTCGGTGCCTTCGGCTTGAAGGGCAATGAGCGACACCGCACACGGCATCATGACGGTCACGGACGCAGGCGCTGTTCCGGCGCGGGTGCGCGACTACATCGATCTGCTGAAGCCGCGCGTGATGTCGCTGGTGGTCTTCACCGGCCTGATCGCCGTGATGATTGCGCCTGTTCATATCCATCCCTTCGAGGCGGCCCTCGCCGTGCTGGCGATCGCGCTCGGCTCGGGCGCCGCCGGCGCCATCAACATGTGGTACGAGCGCGACATCGACGCCCTGATGGCGCGCACCGCCAACCGGCCGCTGCCTGCCGGCCGGGTGGCACCGGACGACGCGCTGGGCCTCGGCGTGCTTCTGTCCATATTCGCCGTGCTGCTGATGGCGCTGGCCACCAACTTCGTTGCCGCGGCGCTGCTGGTGGCGGCGATCCTGTTCTACGTCTTCGTCTACACGATCTGGCTGAAGCGCCGCACGCCGCACAACATCGTGATCGGTGGCGCTGCGGGCGCCTTTCCGCCGATGATCGGCTGGGCTGCCGCGACCGGCGAGGTGTCGCTGGTCGGCGCCGCGCTCTTCCTGCTGATCTTCCTGTGGACGCCGCCGCATTTCTGGGCGCTCGCGCTCTATCGCAGCGACGACTATCGCCGCGCCGGCGTGCCGATGCTCCCGGTCGTTGCCGGCCCGCGCGAAACCAAGCGGCAGATGCTGATCTACACGGTCCTGCTGGTGCCGGTGTCTCTGGCGCCGACTTTGCTGGGCTCGGCTGGCTGGCTGTACGGCGCGGTGGCGCTGGTCACGAGCCTGGCCTTCGTCGTCCACGCCGTCGCGGTGTGGCGTGCGCCCGACGATCGGCGAGGCCATGCCACGGCGCGCCGCATGTTCAAGTTCTCGCTCCTCTATCTCGCCGTCCTGTTCGCGGCCCTGCCGCTCGATCTGCTCGTCGGGCGGATGCTGGCCGGATGAGCGTCATGGTCGACGACAATGGTCTCCACGGGCGCCGCCCGGGCGACAGCGACCGGCACCGCCGGCAGCGGAGCAAGAACCTGTTCATGTTCTTCGTCCTGCTGTCGATGGCGCTGATCTTTTTCGGCCTGACCGTCGTGCGGATGGGCGGAAAATGACCGGGGCCAACAGGAATGCCCGCCTGGCCTGGACGATGGTGGCGCTCGTCGGCGGCATGCTCGGCCTGTCCTACGCCGCGGTGCCGCTCTACGAGGCGTTCTGCAAGGCCACCGGCTTTGCCGGCACGCCGCTGGTCGCCAAGGAAGGCGACCGCCCGGTGATCGGCCGCACCGTCGAGGTGCGCTTCGACAGCAACACCGACGCCAACCTGCCGTGGCGCTTCCAGCCGGTCGAGCGCTCGGTCAAGGTGCATCTCGGCGAGGAGAAGCTGGTCTTCTTCCGCGCCACCAACGCCTCGCAGCGGCCGATCGTCGGCACCGCGACCTACAACGTCACGCCGGAATGGACGGCAGGCTGGTTCAACAAGATCCAGTGCTTCTGCTTCACCGAGCAGCTGCTGCAGCCCGGCCAGTCGGTCGACATGCCCGTCGTGTTCTTCGTCGACGCCGGCATGGACAAGGACCGCCGCTACGACGACGTCCGCACCATCACGCTCTCCTATACCTTCTACGAGGCCAAGACGGAGCGCGCGAAGACATTGCTCGGCGGGACTCCCGCCAACGGAACTGGAAAAGGGGGCTGATCAATGGCCGATACGCACGGCGGACCGAAGCATCCGTACCATCTCGTCGATCCCAGCCCATGGCCGGCGCTGGGTGCCCTCGGCGCCTTCCTGCTGGCGTTCGGCGCGGCGATCGGCATGCATCCCGACATCTTCAAGGAGGTGCTGTCCGAGATCTTCAAGCCCGACACGGCCAAGGCCATGTCGGCCAGCTGGGAGGCCTTCTTCAAGAGCGTCGGCTGGTGGATCGTGGCGCCCGGCTTCGCGATCGTCTTCGCCGTCATGTACTGGTGGTGGAGCGACGTCGTCGTCGAATCGCGCAAGTTCCACACCGCCGTCGTCCAGCTCGGCCTGCGCTACGGCATGATCCTGTTCATCGCCTCGGAGGTGCTGTTCTTCGCCGCCTTCTTCTGGGCGTTCTTCGATTCCTCGCTCTATCCCAACTCGCCGGAAATGCCGATGCGCACCGAGGCAGACGGCGGCGTCTGGCCGCCCAAGGGCGTGCGCGTCATCGCGCCCTTCGACCTGCCGTTCATGAACACGCTGATCCTGCTGCTCTCGGGCACCACGGTGACCTGGGCGCACCATGCGATCATCCAGGGCAACAAGCGCGACGCGGTGCGCGGCCTCCTGCTGACCGTGCTGCTCGGCGTCTGCTTCACCTCGATCCAGGCCTACGAGTACATCCACGCGCCGTTCAAGTTCGACGCCAACATCTATTCGTCGACCTTCTTCATGGCGACCGGATTCCACGGCTTCCACGTGTTCGTCGGCACGACCTTCCTGCTGGTCTGCCTGTTCCGCGCGATGGCCGGCCAGTTCAAGCCCAACCAGCATTTCGGCTTCGAGGCGGCGGCCTGGTACTGGCACTTCGTCGACGTGGTCTGGCTGTTCCTGTTCTTCTGCATCTACTGGTGGGGTTCGGGCAACGCGCCGATCGCGCTCCACTGAGGGTCGCGACGATCTATGATGGCAACCGCCGGGCGCTCCCCGGCGGTTCGTCTTTGGAAGGATGACCATGCCCACCTGGCCCCGCCCATCGCCGGTCGAGGTTGCGCTGCGCGGCACCTGCCCGCGCTGCGGCCAGGGCAAGCTGTTCCGCGGCCTGCTGAGCGTGACCGAGCGCTGCGCGGTGTGCGATCTCGACCTGCGCGGCAACGATGCGGGCGACGGGCCGGCGGTATTCGTGATCCTGGGGCTCGGCGCCATCGTCATGATGCTGGTTATCTGGGTCGAGTTCCGCTTCGAGCCGCCGTGGTGGCTGCACGCGCTGATCTGGCTGCCGCTCACCTTCGCCGGCGCCGTATGGCTGCTGCGCCTTCTCAAGGCCTTGTTGATCGCCCAGCAATACCGACATCGCTCGACGGCGCTGGAGGAGTAGAACCGGATGCTGAAGTTGCGGCCGCTGCTCTGGCCCACGCTCATTTCGCTGCCGATCTTCGTCTTCGCGCTGGGCCTCGGCGTCTGGCAGATGGAGCGCCGCGAGTGGAAGCGCGACATCCTCGACCGCATCGCCACCAACCAGGCGGCGCCGCCAATGTCGCTCGACGAGCTGGTGAAGGGCGATCCGCTGCGCCGCGAATACGGCCGCGCCAGCCTGTCGGGGACCTTCCTGCACGACAGGGAATTCCCGCTCGGTGCGCGCAGCCGCAAGAACGAGGTCGGCCTCCAGGTCGTGACGCCAGTCAGGACCGATGACGGCCGGATCGTGCTGTTCGACAGGGGCTGGGTGCCCTCGGCGAAGAAGGATCCGGCGACGCGGCCCGAGGGACAGGTCGCGGGCAAGGTCGAGCTGACCGGAATCGTGCGGCGCTCGCAGGTCCAGCGCCAGTTTGCGCCCGACAACGTGCCCGACAAGAACGTGTGGTTCCATGTCGACGTGCCGCTGATGCGCAAGCTGGCGGGCGGGGCGCCCGATCCGGCGCTCGATTCGTTCTTCCTCGAGGCCGACGCCCGGCCCAATCCGGGCGGGCTGCCGATCGGCGGCCAGACCTGGCTCGACATTCCCAACGACCATCTGCAGTACGCGCTCACCTGGTTCGGCATCGCCCTGGCATTGGCCGGCGTCTACCTCTCCTATCACTGGCAGAACGGGCGGCTCACCATCGGCGGCCATACCGGGAGGACGGCATGATCGCCAACGATCCCTACGCCGAGCTGGAGCGCCGCTTCGGCCGGATGAGCGCCATCAATCGTTCGGCCGCGATCCTGAACTGGGACCGCTCGACCATGATGCCGGAAGGCGCGAGCGACGATCGCGCCGATCAGCTCGCCACCCTGAACGTGATCGCGCACGAGATCATGATCGCGCCCGACATGCCGGAGCTGCTGGCGCGGGCCGAGCAGGACAGCGCCCGCCTCGATCCCTGGCGCGCCGCCAACCTGCGCGAGATGCGCCATTCCTGGCTGCACGACAGCGCCCTGCCGGCCGACCTGGTCGAGGCGCGCACGCGGGCCGCCTCGGCCTGCGAGATGGCGTGGCGCGAGGCCAGGAAGAACGACGATTTCAAGTCCCTGCTGCCGACTCTCGCCGAGGTCGTGAACCTGACCCGCCGGGTCAGCGAGGCCAAGGCGGCGACGCTCGGCCTGTCGCACTACGACGCGCTGCTCGACGAGTACGAGCCGGGCGGACGCAGCCACCGCATCGAGGTGTTGTTCGGCGAGCTCAGATCCTTCCTGCCGGACCTGCTGCACAGGGTGATGGAGCGCCAGAAGAAGTCCGGCGAGCCCTTGCCGCTCGACGGGCCGTTCCCGGTCGAGGCGCAGCGCCGGCTGGGCGAGGGGCTGATCCGGGCGATCGGCTTCGACTTCACGCACGGCCGGCTCGACGTCTCGGCCCATCCCTTCACCGGCGGCACGGCCGACGATGTGCGCATCACCACGCGCTACGACGAGAAGGATTTTGCCCGCGCCCTGATGGGCGTGCTGCACGAGTGCGGCCACGCGCTCTACGAGGCGGGGCTGCCGCGCGACTGGCGCCGCCAGCCGGTTGGCCGCGCCCGCGGCATGGTGCTGCACGAGAGCCAGTCGCTCCTGATGGAGATGCAGGCCTGCCGGTCCGCCGAGTTCATCGACTTTGCCGCGCCGCGCATGCGCGAGGCTTTCGCCAGGTCCGGGCCGGCCTGGGACGTCGCCAACCTGCGCAAACTCTATACCCGCGTCGCGCCGGGCTACATCCGGGTCGATGCCGACGAGGTGACCTACCCGCTGCACATCATGCTGCGCTACCGCCTCGAGCGGGCGATCCTGGGCGGCGACCTCGGCCTCGCCGACCTGCCGGGCGCGTGGAACGAGGGCATGCGCGAGCTGCTGGGGGTCGTGCCGCCGACCGACGGCGTGGGTTGCCTGCAGGACATCCACTGGCCCGACGGAGCGTGGGGCTATTTCCCGACCTATACCCTGGGCGCGCTCGCCGCGGCCCAGCTGTTCGCCGCGGCCCGCCGGGCCAACCCCGGCCTGCTCGGGGCCATCGGCAAGGGCGATTTCGCGCCGCTGCTCGCCTGGCTGCGCATCCGCGTGCACGGCCAGGGCTCGCTCGCCGACACGGACACCATCCTGACACAGGCCACGGGCTCGCCGCTCGGCACTGCGGCCTTCAGGGCCCATCTGGAAACGCGCTATCTGTCGGCGTAAGAGAGAGCCATGCTCGACCTGCGGCCCAACTGCGAATGCTGCGACAAGGACCTGCCGAACGGCGCGCCCGATGCGCTGATCTGCACCTTCGAATGCACCTTCTGCGCGGATTGTGCGAAGACCCGGCTGGGCGGCCTGTGCCCCAATTGCGGCGGCGACTTGGTGAAGCGGCCGACGCGACCGGAGCGGGCGCTCGCCAAGTTCCCGGCGTCGACCAAGCGGGTGAAGAAAGACCACGCCGCCTGCAAGCAAGTCGCCTGATCCGATGAAATACATCAGCACACGGCACGGCTCGCAGGGGAGCCCGGCGCCGCTCGACTTCGAGGCGGTCATGCTCGCCGGTCTTGCCCGCGACGGCGGCCTTTACCTGCCGCAGGAGTGGCCGCAATTCTCCAGGGCCGAAATCGCGGCACTGCGGGGCAAGGCCTATGGCGATGTCGCCTTTCGCATCATGCGGCCGTTCGTCGGCACGGCGTTCGACGAGACGACCTTCCGCCGGCTGATCGCCGACGCCTATGCTTCCTTCGAAACGCCGGAGGTGGCGCCGCTCAGGAGCCTGGCGGAGGCGACGCCGCAGGATGGCGGCCTGCACCTGCTCGAGCTGTTCCATGGGCCGACGCTCGCCTTCAAGGACGTGGCCCTCCAGCTCCTCGGTCGCATGCTCGATCACACGCTCGACAAGCGGGGCGAGCACGCCACCATCATCGGTGCCACGTCGGGCGATACCGGTTCGGCCGCCATCGAGGCGGTGCGCGACCGGCGGACCATCGACATCTTCATGCTGCATCCGCATGGCCGGGTGAGCGAGGTCCAGCGCCGGCAAATGACGACGGTGCTGGCGCCGAACGTGCACAACATTGCCGTGCGCGGCACCTTCGACGACTGCCAGGACCTCGCCAAGGCCTGCTTCAACGATCTCGAATTTCGCGACCGCCATGCCCTGACCGCGGTGAACTCGATCAACTTCGCCCGCGTCATGGCACAGATCGTCTATTACTTCTGGGCCGCCCTGAAGCTCGGCGCGCCCGAGCGGCCCGTGGCCTTCACGGTGCCGACCGGCAACTTCGGCAATGTCTATGCCGGCTACGCCGCGCAGCGGATGGGACTGCCGGTGTCGCATTTCGTCGTGGCGACCAACAGCAACGACATCCTGGCGCGCTTCTTCGAGACCGGCAGCATGACGACGTCGCAGGTCGTGCCGACCTACAGTCCGAGCATGGACATCCAGATCTCGAGCAACTTCGAGCGCCTGCTGTTCGACCTCTACGGCCGCGACGGCAAGGTGCTGGCCGACGCCATGGCGAGCTTCCGCAAGACCGGCACGCTCGGCGTCGGCGCCAACGCGCTCGGCGGCGTGCGCGAGCTGTTCGAAGCGGGCCGGCTCGACGACGAGGGTACGCTCGAGGCGATCGCCGACTGCCGCAAGCGCTTCGGCGAGACGCTCGATCCGCATACCGCCGTGGGCTTCGCGGTGGCGCAGCAGCGCCGCCGCGATCCCAAGGTGCCGATGGTGGTGCTGGCCACCGCCCATCCCGCCAAGTTCCCCGATGCCGTCGAGAAGGCGACGGGGGTGCGGCCCCGGCTGCCGCCGCGGCTCGCCGACCTGCTGACCCGCGCCGAGCGGGTCGACGGGCTGCCCAACGACGTGGCGGCGCTGAAGGAACTGGTCGACCATCGCATGGAGGCGGCCGAACCGCGCGCCTCCGCTGGAACAAGGGCAATGCGGCCATGAGCGACGTCAAGGTCACCACCCTGGCCAACGGACTGCGCGTGGCGGTCGATGCCATGCCCGAGGTCGAATCGGCTTCGCTCGGCATCTGGGTCGCCTGCGGCACGCGGCACGAGAGCGCCGAGCTCAACGGCATGGCCCACCTGCTCGAGCACATGGCGTTCAAGGGCACGCGCTCGCGCTCGGCCCGCGCCATCGCCGAGGAGATCGAGAATGTCGGCGGCAGCCTCAACGCCTATACCGGCCGCGAGATCACCGCCTACCACGCGTCCGTCCTCAAGGAGGACGTCGCCCTGGGCGTCGAGATGGTCGCCGACATCCTGCGCAACTCGGTGTTCGATCCCGATGAGCTGCAGCGCGAGCGCGGCGTCATCCTGCAGGAGATCGGCCAGGCGCTCGATACGCCGGACGACCTGATCTACGACCAGTTCCAGGAGACGGCGCTGCCCGACCAGCCGATGGGACGGCCGGTGCTCGGCACCGCCCAGTCGGTCGAGACGATCGGCCGCGACGACCTGTTCGCCTTCCTGGCGCGCCATTACACCGCCTCCAACATGGTCCTGTCGGCGGCCGGCCGGGTCGAGCACGATCAGATCATCGAGCTGGCCGAAAAGCACTTCGGCTCGGTGCCGCGCACGCCGGCCAATGCCGGCTCGCCGGTGCCGCTGGCCTATGTCGGCGGCGACGGCCGCGAGGCGCGGGTGCTCGAGCAGGCCCACCTGGTGCTGGGATGCGAGGGCATCGGCTATCGCGATCCCGACTACTATGCCACCGCGATCTACTCGACCTTGTTCGGCGGCGGCATGTCCTCGCGCCTGTTCCAGCGCATCCGCGAGGAGCGCGGACTCGTTTACGGCATCCATTGCTTCAACGCGGCCTACGCCGACGGCGGGCTGTTCGGCATCTATGCCGGCACCGGCGAGGACGATCTCGCCGAGCTGGTGCCGGCGGTCTGCCAGGAATTCGCCGGCGTGGCCGATACGCTGAACGAGGCCGAGCTGGTGCGGGCGCGCAACCAGATCAAGGCCGGCACCCTGATGGCGCTCGAATCGAGCGGCTCGCGCTGCGAGCAGGCGGCGCGGCATTTGCTGATCCATGGCCGGCCGATTCCCTATGGCGAGATCGTGGCGCGCATCGAGGCGGTCGACCAGGACGCGGTGCGCCGCGTCGCGCGCCGGCTGCTCAAGAGCAAACTCACGATCGCTGCCCTGGGGCCGATCGAGGAGCTCGAATCGCTCGACAGGATTGCCGCGCGGCTTGCCGCCTAGAGCATGAGGGGTTCCGCTGGAATCAGCCGAATCCATAATGCCCTGTGAAATCACTACCTTCTGTGCGCGCGAATGGGCGCTCGAGTTCTTCCGGACCGCGCGCGTCGTGCGCGCTCATGATTGAGGTGCTACTGAGTTGGCGCGGCCGGCCAGACTGATGTGGCGCGCTCCGGTGAGACGGGTAACATCCGGCGATGAGCATCATCTGCATCAGGAAGGCGCGCTGGGTGGTCGCCTGGGACGCCCATCTCGGCCAGCACTATTTCCGCAACGACGTCGATGTGGTGTTCGACGGCAAGCGCATCGTGCATGTCGATCCCGACTATGCCGGCAAGGCCGATCGCGAGATCGACGGCAGTGGCTTTTGCGTCATGCCGGGCATGGTGAACGTGCACACTCACCTGCAGTCGGAGAGCATCGGCCGCGGCCTGATCGAGGAGCTCGGCAATCCCGCGCTCTACATGACGGGCATCCTCGACGAGAAGTCGGTGTTCGTGACCTCGGGCCTCACCGAGCAGGCCGGCGGCGCTGCGGCCCAGCTCAGGGCCAACAAGGCCTCGACCCAGAACGCCATCGCCGAGCTGCTGAAGAGCGGCTGCACCACCGTCACTGATCTCGCCGTCGCCTACGACGGCTGGCTCGATACCCTGGCCGCGACCGGTATCCGGGCGGTCGCCGCGCCGATGTATCGCGACGCCAAGTGGCACGTGCCGACCGGACACCGGCTGGACTATGTCTGGGACCTCGACAAGGGGCGCCGCGACTTCGCGGTGGCGCTCGAGGCGGTCGATGCCGCCCTTGCGCATCCGTCAGGCCGGCTGAGCGGCATGCTGGCGCCCATGCAGGTCGATACCTGCAGTCCCGAGCTGATTCGCGACAGCATCGCCGCCGCCCGCGAGCGCGGCATCAGGGTCACCGTGCACTGTTCGCAGCACATTCCGGAGTTCCAGGAGATGGTGCGCCGCCATGGCGTCACGCCCGTGCAGTGGATGCACCAGGAGAAGCTCCTGTCGTCCGACATGCTGCTGGGCCATGCCATCTTCCTCGACCACCATTCGCTGGTGCAGTGGTGGAGCCGGCGCGACCTCGACATCCTGCAGGAGACCGGCACGTCGGTGGCCCACTGCCCGGTCGTCTTCTCGCGCTATGGCCAGATGATGGAGGATGTCGGCAGCTATATCCGCAAGGGCGTCAACGTGGCGATCGGCACCGACACCGAGCCGCAGAACATGGCCGAGGAGGTGCGCACGGCCTCGACCCTGGGCCGCGCCGCCGCCGGCAGCGTGCGGGGCGTGTGGCTCGCGGAGCTGTTCCACGCCGCCACGATCGGCGGTGCCACGGCGCTCGGCCGCGACGATCTCGGCCGACTCGCCATCGGCGCCAAGGCCGACCTGGTGCTGCTCGATCTCGAGGCGCCAGGCATGCGCCCGGTGCGCGATCCGCTGCGCAGCTTCTTCTTTTCCGCGGCTGACCGCGCCGTGCGTCATGTCTTCGTCGACGGCCGTCAGGTCGTGACCGACGGCGAGGTCACGACCATCGACCGGCCGGCCATGATCCGTGCGCTCCAGGACTCGCAGGAAGCCTTCGTGCGCAATGCGCCCTATGTCGATTTCCGCGGCCGCTCGGCCGACGAGATCTCGCCAACCAGCTTCCGCATCGAAGGCCGCAACTAATCATCGGAGCGCGCCACCGAGCGCTTGGTCAAAAGCGCGTGAGTGGCGCTCAAGCTCTCCTCAACTCACATGCCCCCAAGGCCGACCAGTCGGCTTTTCTACCAACCCGGCTTCGACGATCGATTTTTTGGATCGACCGCCGACCCTTCGGATTCATGAGCGCCACTGGAGTGGCGCGCTCCTATGAGCGGTCGACGTTCGCCGGCGAGGTGCTGTGGCTTGCCATGCTGATCAGGCCCTGCTGCATCGTGGGCGCCGCGTTGCGCGGCGGCACGCCGATCGCGGCGCGCTCGTTCACGGCTTTGATCTCGGTGGAATGTCGGATGAGGTTGTAGCGGAGCGCCGTGTAGAGGTTCACCGGAAACGGCATATTGGCGTTGAAGTCGATGATCAGCACCACCCGCGTTTCCTTGGTCTGGTTCTTGACCCAGTGCTCACGCGTGTCGTCGAACACCAGCGGCACGCCTTCCTGCCAGTAGAAGTGATGGCCGCCGATCTCGATCCAGCACTTCTCGGGCTCCTTGGGCACGATCAGCGGATAGTGGAAGCGGATCACGCCCGCCGCCGATCCGCGATGGGGGATGATCTCGGCGCCACCGGCCAGGATGCTGAACAGCGCGGTATGCACGCCGGGGATCCTGCTGATCGCGGCATAGGTATCGGGCACCGCGGCAGTGTTCTCCTTGATCTCGTGGCCCCAGATCTTGAGCAGGAAAGTGCGCCAGGCCCGGCCGGCGACGAACAGGTCGCGCGGATGGACCTCGTGCAGGGCAGGGATCGCTTCGTGGTGGCTCAGCAGGTATTCCAGGTCGGCCTTGATCTTGTCGTGCGCCTTGTTGAGCTCGGCGAGCACCGGGAAGGCCTTGATCGCATCCTCGCCCCCCAGCGGCAGCTTGGGCATGCGACGCAGGATCATGTCCGACATCCGCAGATTGAATTTCTCGATCGGCTCCTGCGGCAGCCAGATGCGCTTGGTCAGGTAGAAGCGGCCTTTTTGACCGGGTTTTGCGTTTTCGACTTCCATGACAGAGGGTCCCACGCTCCTTTTATTCGGGTGCACCTGATGAGGACGGGAACTTGTTACGGCCCGCCCAGCATTTCAAGCCAGTCCAGAGTCGCGGCCGGCGCGGCCGACCGCCTCAATTTCCTACCTCAAGCCTCGGAAAACATGTCACAATTCGGTCCCTTGCCGCTACTATAGCACCAAATGTTCCGGTTCGCCGACGTCCCTCTCTCGCTCTCGGGGATGACCCGCATCAGCGGGCGGCGTGTCTACCTGCGCGCGCCGACCATGGAGGACTGGGCCGAATGGGCGGAATTGCGAGCCCGCAGCCGCAATTTCCTCACCCCCTGGGAACCGACCTGGCCCGACGATTCGCTGGGCCGCGATCATTTCCGCCGCCGCCTGCGCCAGCAGGTCCGCGAATGGCGGGCCGGCGAGGCCTATGGCCTGTTCATCTTCCTCAACGAGCGTCGCCGGCTGGTCGGCGGCATCAATCTCAGCAACGTCCGGCGCGGCGTCGCGCAGACCGCCTCGGTCGGCTACTGGATGGGCCAGCCCCATGCCGGGCAGGGTCTGATGACGGACGCGCTGCGCTCGGTCCTGCCCTTCGCGTTCGACGACCTGCGGCTCCATCGCCTGGAGGCGGCCTGCCTGCCGCACAACGAGCCGTCCAAGGCCGTGCTGCTCAAGGTCGGCTTCCATGAAGAGGGGCTGGCGCGGCAGTATCTTCGGATCAACGGCCAATGGGCCGACCACCTGCTGTTTGCGCTGTTGCGCTCCGATTACGATCAATTGCTGCGAACGAGGAGCTGATGCGCAACCTGACACCGGCCACCATCACCAAGGCCTTCGCCGAATACGCCAAGAAGGCTCCCGACAAGCGCACGCGCACCCTCATGGTGAGCCTTGCCAGCCACCTGCACCGCTTCGTTCGCGACAACAAGGTGACGCAGGCCGAATGGCTCGCCGGCATCGATGCGCTGACGCGCGCCACCAAGTTCACCGACGACAAGCGCAACGAATACATCCTGTTCTCCGATTTGCTGGGCGTGTCCTCGCTGGTCGACATGGTCAATGCGCTGAAGGGCGGGACGCCGTCTTCGGTGCTCGGCCCGTTCCACATCGAGGGCGCGCCGGAAATCGGCAACGGTGGCGATCTGTGGAAGGGCCAGGTCGGCGAGCCGCTGGTGGTGAGCGGCAAGATCGTCGATCACAAGGGCAAGCCGGCGAAGGGCACCGTGCTGGCGCTGTGGCAGAACTCCGGCAACGGCCTCTATGCCCAGCAGGATTCCGAACAGTCGCCGACCAACTATCACGCGCGGCTGAAGGTGGCCGATGACGGCACCTTCTCCTACTCGACGGTGCGGCCGATCTCCTACACCGTGCCCGACGACGGCCCGGCCGGCGACATGCTGCGCGCGCTCGGTCGGCAGGCCTGGCGGCCGGCCCACCTGCACATGATCATCCACGCGCCGGGCCGCAAGCCGCTGATCACCGAGTTCTTCCCCAAGGACGACAAGTACCTCGACCGCGACGCCGTGTTCGGCGTGCGGGCACCGCTGGTGCTGCCCTTCAAGAAGGTGGCCGATCGCAAGAAGCTGCCGGCGAACCTCGCCGCGCGCGATACGCTGCCGATGCCGGTGTGGACGGCGACTCTCGACCTCAAGCTGCCTCGCACGGCCTGACGCGACCGGCGCTATCTGCCGGTCAGGAATGCGCTGACCAGCGGTTGCCAGATCACGGCGCCGGTGTCGCTGCCGGCCAGCGCGTGACCGTCCTCGCCGAACGGACCGAGCGCACGATGGATGGCCTGTCCGCCGGCGCCGTTGTAAGCGGCGACCATGCGGCGCACGAGGTCGGGCGCGAAGAAGCTGTCGTTCTCGGTGGTGATCCAGAGCAGGGGCACCCGCGCGGTCGCGCCATATCTGGCAGCCGCGCTCACCAGCGAGTCGGGACCGCAGACGCCGCCTGAGGCTGTCTGCTGGCCGCCCCGGCCGCCGGCGAAGTCGATCATCGCGGACACGCCGCGCGGATTGCGGCTCGACAGCGC